>JALWZT010000249.1 GCA_027002405.1 Anaerolineae bacterium
CCCCCACCTATACCCCTACCCCTACCTACACGCCGACGCAGCCACCAACCTGCACCAATGATGGCGATGAGCCCAACAACAATTTCAACACCGCCACTTTGATTACGCCAGGTATTAACTACATGGGGGACTGGCTCTGCCCGGGGGATGAAGACTGGTTTCAATTCAGGGTGGGATTGGGGGATGAGATCGATTTAGAATTATCTCATCTGCCAGCGGACTACGATCTGGAACTTTACACTCCCTATGAGAATGTGGCCGGAGGATCACACAACAGCGGCACGACCACGGAACATATCCATATCAGGACGGCCTATTCTGGCAACTATCGCGCCCGCGTCTACAGTCCCGGGGGCGCGTGGAGCCGTGATCCTTATTGGCTCCGGGTGAACGTGACCACACCTCCCACCGACACGCCCACCCCCATCCCCACCACGACTGTTACGCCGACGCCCACGCCGACATCCACCGTGACGCCGACGCCGCCACCAACCTGCCCCGACCCCTACGAACCCAACGACAGTTTCGACCAGGCCTGGGCCACCGAGCCGGACCAGCATATCGACAGCTTCATCTGCAACGAGGAGGACCGCGACTTCTTCGCCCTCCCCGACGTGCAGGCCGGCCAAAACCTGGCCATCACCCTGGACGGCGTCCCTGGTCTCAGCAGCCAACGCGCGGATGACCTGCCCGCGGACCTGGCCCTCACCCTGTTCGATCCCCAGGGCGAGCAGGTGGCCTTCTCCGATGACCCCGAGGGAAACCCGGAACGCATCGATCATGTGGCCCAACGAAATGGCACATACGTGGCCAGCGTCACCCACAATCCCGGTCCGGCTGTCTTCCCCGCGCCTTACCGCTGGCGCTGGTCGCTCACTCCCCCCGCCTGGGTAGTGAACACCACCGATGACCGCGACGATGGAGTCTGTGATCAAACCCACTGTTCCCTGCGCGAGGCTATCCATGCAGCGAACAGCAGCGCCCTCACCAACAAAATCGAATTCAACATCCCCCTCGCCGACCCCGGCTACCAGGCCGCTGGCTACTGGGTGATCCAGGTGACGAACACCCTGCCGGCCCTGACAGCGGCCAACATCACCATCGATGGCAGTAGCCAAAGCGCATACCTGGGCAGCGATCCCAACCCCAACGGCCCCGAGATCGAGATTCGGGGCAACGGCGTCGCCGTGGGACTGCATCTGAAGAATAACGGCATCTCCATAAAAACGATAAGCATCACCGGCTTCGATCAGTACGGCGTGCTCCTGGATGGGGTCAACACCGCCAGTCTGACCGACCTCTACGTGGGGTTGGACCCGGCCCAGAATCAGGTCGGCAACGGCATCGGCATCGGCCTTATGGCCGGTTCCAGCTACAATTACATCAGCGATAGCGTCATCAGCGGCAACCAACAGCACGGCCTGCTCATCAGCGATGCTCACACCGGCGTCAACCTGGTGGAAAAGAACATCATCGGCCTTGACCCCAGCGCCGACGAAACCACCCGGCCCAACCAGGGCTGGGGCGTCGTTATCCGCAGAGGAGCCTATGCCAATCAGATCGGCCCCGACAATGTGATTAGCGGCAATGGCAGCGGCGGGGTGTGGATAGATAAGGCCAGGGCCAACCGGGTGGTGGGCAACCACATCGGTACGAACAAGACCGGCAACCAGGCCCTGGGCAACGGAGGCGACGGCGTGGCCATCACCTGGGGGGCTGCCGAAAACATCATCGGCGGGCCGGACGATAGCGACCGCAACGTGATCAGCGGCAACCAGGGTGACGGCGTCTCCCTCGACGGTCAGGACACACGACAAAATCAGGTAGTAAACAATCTCATCGGCCTCGACGCAAATGGCGCCGCGGCCCTGGCCAACGCCGGGCATGGGGTGTCCCTCACCGCGGTCCGAGACAACGCGATCGGCAGCCTCACTGGCGCAGGCAATATCATCAGCGGCAACGACCAGGACGGCATCTATATGGCCTACGGTCAGGGCAACAGTGTGTATGCCAATCGCATCGGCGTCAATCCTGCCGCCACCGCGGCTATTGGCAATGGAGGCAGCGGCATCGAGATCGTCGGCGGCCAGGGACATCGCATCGGTAAGGTAAACTACGTACCCAATATCATCAGTGGCAACAGCAGCCACGGCATTCTCATCTGGCAGCACGCGACCGCGATCACCGTCACCGGCAACCTGGTGGGCGTCGACGTCTCTGGCAAGAAATCGCTGCCCAACCAGGGCTCCGGCATCGTCCTGAGTGATGGCGCCCACGACAATGTCATCGGCAGCCGTGATCCCTCGATGGCCAACGTGATCAGCGGTAATGGCGTCAACGGCGTGAGCATCTATGGAACGGACACAAAGAAAAACCAGGTGCTGGGCAATCGCATTGGCGTGGATATCTTCAGCACCATCGCCATCGCCAATGGGGGCCACGGTCTCCTGCTCTCCGATGGCGCCCAAGAGAACACCATCGGCGGCAGTGGCCAGGATGAAGGCAACGTCATCGCCGGCAACAGCGGCCATGGCATCTTCATCACAGGCAGCGGCACATACCTGAACAAGGTGTGGGGCAATCACATTGGCATGAGTTCTTCCGGGGCCTTCCCCAATGGCCGCGACGGGGTGCACATCAGCGGCGGCGCTAAGATGAACCAGATCGGTGGGTCTGCCTCCGGCGCGAGCAACGTCATCTCCCGTAACAAAGGGGACGGCGTGGAGGTGGCGGACAGCACCACCGCGCGCAACACCATCTCCCGCAACAGCATCTACGACAACGACGGCAAGGGCATCCGCCTGAGCGGGAGCGCCAATGGTCATCTGAGCCCACCCACAGTCCGCTCCGTCATCTCGGCCCAAGATTACTATACAGTGACCGGCTCCACCTGTGGCGGCTGCACGGTCGAGGTCTTCTACGATAAAGCGGATGAGGGACGCTGGTACGAAGCCCAAGTCACTGCCAATGCCTCTGGCGGTTTCAGTATCACCATCCCTCGCATGAATAGGAACCCGTTCATTACCCTGACGGCCACGGATAGCGCGGGCAACACGTCGGAGTTCAGTCGAGACGCACTGCCAGACCTGCAGGTCACCGGCATCGAGGTCACTCAGGCCATCCAGGACCTGAACAACAGCGTGCCGCTGGTGGAGGACAAACGCACCTACGTGCGAGTGTATGTCAAATCTGTCTCGCCGATCGACCAGAGTGTTCCCGGTGTGACCGCGGAACTGCGCGTCGCCGCGGCCAATGGCAGCGTATTAGTGCCCCTTGGCAGTCTTCGGCCGGCAAACCCTGGCGCTCGCATCACCGTGCAGACGCAACCACGGCGATGGAAGCGAGATGAGAGTTTCTTCTTCGAGTTGCCCCTAAGCTGGGCGAATGCTCACTTGCGTCTCACCGCAGAGGTGAATCCGGATGGCAGCAGCCCAGACCGCGCCCCGAGTAACAATATCCGCTCGATTACAGTAGGGTTCACCCCCGTGCCATCGCTGAACGTCCATTTCGTCCCCATTACCTATCCACTCAACGGCCAAACCCAGCAGGTGAATGCCGCTTCGGTCGACAGTGCAGTGGACTGGCTGACCCGAGCCTATCCCGTAGCACATGTGCGCTCCAGCATGCATGCCACGGTCCAGGCCTACAAAGGGACTATCCAAGATCTCTGCGAGGGCCCCGGCTGGATGAAGATCAACAACACCGTGGCGGCGTTGCGTAAATCCTCGAATGGGAGTGGTTACTGGTTCGGATTGACGCCGCCACTCGATGTACGGGTCTGTCACATATACCCTGTCAAGGGCATGGCTCTGAGCATTCCCGGCTACGTGGTCTCTGGTTTTGCCTATGTGGGAGACAAAATGGGAGCTGATGCCGGCCATGAGCTGGGCCACGCTCTCGGGCGCCTAGATGTGGGTAGAGGGCTGGAAAACGCCGATCCCAATTATCCTTACCCCAATGGCACCATTGGCGGCCCCAGCGGGGATCTGAACAGGTTCTTGGGATGGGATGTGAAAACTCAAACGATCGATGACGGCGCCTACGACGTCATGACCTACTACGATCCACGCTGGATATCCGACTACACATACAAAGCTCTCCTCAACCGGCTCCAGGGCAACATCCCCATGGCCCAGAGTGTGGCTGGACCCGCGCAAACGCAGCCCTTGCTCCTGCTCACCGGCCTGCTCGATGCCGACCTGAGCACGGGCGAGATCGACAACTTCTACCGCTTCACAGCCTCGCTTTTGCCTGATACGCCCGATCCTGAAGGGACGTGCAGCGCGCAGTTGGTGAACGCCACCGGTGCCGTGCTGTACGAGCATACCTTCACCCCGGTTGCGGGAATAGAATCCGGTGGGCAAGAAAACGCAATGTCATCCTTCCAGCTCCTGTTGCCCGATGCGCCGCAGATGAGCCGACTTGTCATCGCCTGCAACGGGACGGAAGTGATCTCCCGCGCGGCCAGCGCCCACGCGCCCACCGTCACCCTGCTCAGCCCGAACGGTGGTGAAACCTGGGGAGAAACGAGCCAAACCATCCGCTGGCAGGCCGACGACGCGGACGGCGACGCCCTTACCTTCCTCCTGCAATATAGCCTCGACAACGGCGACTCCTGGACTTCGCTGGCCACGGGGCTCACCGGAGACAGCTACCAGGTGGACCCAGGTCTCATCCCCGGCAGCGATAGCGTCCTCTTCCAGGTCATCGCCAGCGACGGCATGTTGTCCGGCTCGGATGTCAGCGACGGTTCCTTCACCATCCTGCCCCACGCGCCCACAGCCAGCATCCTCGCTCCCAACAATGGCCACTGGTATACCCCCGATCAAACGATCATGCTCGAAGGCGCAGGCTCGGACCTGGAAGATGGCGTCCTGGCGGACGAGGCCCTGCACTGGACCTCCGACAAAGAGGGAGACCTGGGCAACGGCGCGTCGGTAGCCGTCACCGACCTCACCCCAGGCCGCCACACCATCACCCTCACCGCCACCGACAGCGACGGCATGAGCGCCAGCGCGAGCGTGACCATCTCCGTGAGTGAATCTTGGCCCACCCAAATCTACTTGCCCATGCTGGTCAGGTAGGCGATGGCATACCTTTACAGGCCCGCTCATGCCAGCAAGAAAGCAAACCCACCACGCATTCATCCTGCGTCTATGGTATGAGGATGACGAAAACCGCGGAACATGGCGCGGGTGGATTCAGCACGTGGGATCAGGCGAAAAGCGCTATCTGCGCAGCCAGGAGGATATCCTCGATTTCCTCCAACAGCACACGACCTCTGACATCGCAGCAATCGTAGAAGATGACTCATCCACCCCAGGAGAACACCCATGAACGGCAAAATGAAATTCTTGATATGGCGTATGCTCATCCTGACGGCTGTGCTGTTCCTCAGCACAAGCCTGGCATTCGCCCAGTCCGGGCCTGAGGGCGCCCAGCAACACGCGCCCGCCATGCTCACCATCAGCTACCAGGGCCGGGTCATGGTCAGCGGCCAGCCCTTCGACGGCGTCGGCTACTTCAAATTCGCCATCGCCGACAGCCGGGGCCAATACACCTGGAACAGCGATGGCATCGTGCAGACCCAGAGCACGGGCGAACCGCAGAATCCCCTGGCTTTGCCCGTGGAAAAAGGGCTTTTCAGCGTGAACCTGGGCGCGACCCCCGACATGACCCCCATTTTCCCAGACGCGGTGGTCGATCCCGACGCGGTGTTGCGGGTGTGGTTCAGTCCCAACGGCACCACCTTCACTCGCTTACCCGACCGGCCCCTCTCATCCGCGCCCTGGGCCCTGGTGGCCGACACCCTCGACGGGTTCGATTCCAATGATTTCGCACTGGCCACCCATGACCATTGGGGCCAGACCTGGTCCGGCAGCGGCCCGGGGCTGACCCTGAACAGCAGTGACGACATCGGGCTCTCGGCCATGGCCCCCAACCGGGGCGCCATGGGTGAGGCCACCAACTCAAACGGTGTCGGCGTGTATGGCCTGGCTTCGTCCACATCAGGAACAGCCACAGGGGTGATGGGGCGCTCCCTCTCTCCTGATGGCACGGGCGTCTACGGATACGCCAGTGCCACCGCAAACGGAGACGCCTGGGGCGTGTTCGGCCAATCCGATTCCCCCACCGGACGAGGCGTTTACGGATGGGCAAAATCCCCCACCGGAGCCAACTTTGGCGTGTTGGGTCAGAGCGGCTCCGAAAAAGGGTATGCGGTTTTCGGCGACGCTTATAACACCATGGGCCAAAACTACGGCGTCTACGGCAAAAGCAGATCGGGCGAAGGCGTCGGCGTCTACGGCACAGCCCCCGTCACCGGCACCGTGGGCATTGCCACCAACACCAGCGGCGACACCCGTGGCGTGTATGGCGAGAGCGCATCGCCCGTGGGATCCGGTGTATACGGCAAAGCCAAAGCTCTCTCTGGTGCCAATGCCGGCGTCGTGGGCGAAAGCGATAGCACCGATGGAACCGGTGTGGCAGGGTACGCTGACGCCACCAGCGGAAACACCTACGGTGTATTCGGCCATGCCTACAGCCCTCAGGGAGTCGGCGTCTACGGCACAGGGCCGGGCACAGCCGTCTCGGGCTTCTCCACCGGAACCAGCGGGTATGTGTACGGCGTGCGCGGACGCAGCGCTTCAACGCAGGGCGCGGGCGTAGCCGGATTCAATGTCGCGACAACCGGCGATGCCTACGGCGTGTTCGGACGTTCGGATGCTAACGCAGGCATTGCCGTGTACGGCCTCGCCAATGCTGGCATGGGTAGCACCGTTGGTGTGTATGGCAAAGCTCCCTCCCTCTACGGCAAAGGGGTGCAGGGTGAAGGCGGTTTTGTCGGCGTCTATGGTAAAGGAACGGATTCGTCCGGTACCAACTATGGTGTGTATGGCGAAAGCACTGGTTCAGATGGCATAGGCGTGAAGGGCGTGAATCATGACGGCGGTTACGCGGCTTACTTTAAAGGTGAGGAGGCCGGACCCGGCACGCCCGACGCACATATCGTCGTTATTGCAAATGAGGGTTTCGACGGCGGCGGCCCGGACGGGCTGGCCATCTGGATGCCGAATGAAGGTGGCCAACCTGACGGCTCGGTGAACTTCATTACCTTCATGTCCGGCATGCCGCAAATGTATGTAGGAGCGATCGAGGGCAACGGCAGCGGCGGCGTGCAGTACAAGAGCGGCGGCGGCGACTTCGCGGAACTGCTCCCCACCACCCAGGGTCTGGAGCCGGGCGATGTGGTGGTCATCGGCCCGGAGGGCAAACTCACCCGTAGCAGCAAGGCCAACCAGACCAATGTGGCCGGTGTCTATTCCACCGCGCCCGCGTTCCTGGGCGGCATGGCGCCCGACGCGGAAGCGGAAGACGCGGCGAGCGCGGGGGCCAACGGCCGCTCGCCCATCGCCATCGTGGGCGTCGTGCCGGTCAAGGTCAGCGCGGAAAACGGCGCCATTCGCCCCGGCGACCTGCTTACGGCCTCCAACACCCCCGGTCACGCCATGAAGGCCGACCCTGTGGATGTGGGAGGCGTCCCAATCTACCGCCCCGGCACCATCATCGGCAAGGCGCTGGAGTCGCTCGACGAAGGAACCGGGGTGATCCGCGTCTTGATCACCCTGCACTGATAGGAGGCCCATCATGAAAAAGACCATCCTCCTATCCCTGGTTCTGGTCCTGCTGGCAGGAACCGCGGCCCTGGGCTACGCGGGCTCCACCAGCATCGACTGGGACGTGATCGCAGGCGGGGGCGGCTCGGCCAGTAGCGGCAACGTGACCATCGAGGACACCATTGGTCAACCGGTGGTGGGCGCGGCTCGGGCCGGGAACGTGGCTATTGACTCGGGCTTCTGGCCCGGCCTGCAGGCCGCGACGCCCACGCCAACCCCCGCACCCACGCGAACTCCCACGCCGATCCCCACCGCGAGTCCCACGCCCACGCCGCCCCGGACGCCCACTTCCCAACCTACCCCATCCCATAAAATCTTCCTGCCCATGCTGAGAAAGCGGTAGCAGAACGCCTGAACAATAAGAAGCAATGCTATGCACAAGAAGTTGTTCATCTCGCTTTTCATCATCGTCCTCGCCGTATCCTTCTTCTCATCCCCGACCGCTCAGGAGGCTGTCGTGTCCGCAAAAAGCAGCGCCCGAGAGAAGATATTCGTCGCCATCGATGCCGGGGGCAGCCTGCCGGACGCCACGATCTACGCCCTGGACCCAAACGGCAGCGGCCAGACCGCCATCTTCGATTTTCACAGTCAGCCCAAAGACGCGCGCGGGGGCGTTTGGGGCCTGCGCCATCTGTACTTACCCTTACTCAGGCGTTAGCCAATCACCACCTATGTCATCCTCATCTTCGAAGGATATCCTATGAATGGCAAAAACATCTTCACTTCCTTCATTGTTGCGGGCCTGTTGTCGCTGGCGGCGGCGTTGCTGCTGGCGCCTCTGCCATCTGCTCAGGCCCAGGCAGGCCCGAACGCCACCCAGGCCAATGTGGGCACGGCCTTCACCTATCAGGCGCGACTGAGCTACGGCGGCAGTCCCGCCAACGGCCATTACGATTTTCAGTTCAAGTTGTTCAACGCGGCCTCAGGCGGCAGCCAGGTGGGCAACACCGTCTCTCTGAATGATCTCCCGGTCACCCATGGACAGATCAACGTGCAACTCGACTTTGGGACTGTTTTCGACGGGACTGCACTCTGGCTTGAGATCGCGATGCGACCCGGCAACGAGACCGGCGCCTTTACCGTCCTTGCCCCGCGCCAGTCTCTCACCGCCACCCCATACGCGGTCTACGCCACGGCCGCGCCCTGGTCCGGCCTGAAGAACGTGCCGGCCGGGTTTGCCGATGGCGTGGATGACGACACCACGTATGGCGCCGGAACAGGGTTGGCCCTGAGCGGCGGCGCCTTCAGCATCATCCCGGCCTACCAATTGCCCCAGCATTGTAACCACGGTCAGATCGCCAGGTGGGATGGGAGTGCCTGGACTTGCGCTGCGGATGCCGACAGCGGCGGCGACATCACGGCAGTCAACGCGGGGACCGGCCTCACCGGCGGAGGCGCCTCCGGGCAGGTAACGGTCACGCTGGAGACCACTTACCGCTTACCTCAGTTCTGTGCCCATGGACAGATTGCCGAATGGAATGAGCACACCCATGCCTGGGTCTGCGGCAATGATGACACCGGCGCGAACTTCTACTGGCGGCTGGACGGCAACAGCGGCACCAACCCTGCTACCAACTTCTTGGGCACCACCGACAACCAGGCATTGGAGTTGCGAGTGCACAACGCCCGCGCCCTGCGCCTGGAACCGGACGCCACCAGCCCCAACCTCATCGGTGGCTACAACGGCAACAGGGTTACTGGTGGAGCCCATGGCGCTTTTATCGGCGGCGGCGGGGCAAGCGGCCACGTCAACCAGGTGAGTGGAAATTACGCTACCCTGGGCGGCGGATATGACAACTTGATTACTGCCACTTACGGAACCATCGCCGGAGGGTACGAGATCACCGTCACCGGGTCATACGCGGCGGTAGGCGGGGGCAGGTTCAACATCGCCAGCGGCCACAGCGCCACCGTAGGCGGGGGCAACGGCAACACCGCCAGCGGGGATGCTTCCACCGTGGGCGGGGGCATGATCAACTTTGCCAAAGGCTTCCAGGCCACTGTATGCGGCGGTGACAGCAACGTCGCGGACGGGATGGCTCCCACCGTGGGCGGAGGCAGCACCAACGCCGCATACAGCGATTACGCTACTGTGAGCGGGGGATTCACGAACTATGCCGATGACTTCGGGGCCACCGTGAGCGGCGGCATACAAAACACCGCCAGCGGCGGGGACGCCACCGTGGGCGGGGGCGGGAACAACACCGCCAGCGGGGATGCTTCCACCGTGGGCGGGGGCTGGTTCAATCGGGCCGCCATCACCGGCACAGTCATCGGCGGCGGGGAGAGCAACCTGATCACCAACACAGCTAAGTATGGCGTCATCGCCGGAGGCTACAATATCACCGTTACTGCTCCCTATGCCACCGTCCCCGGCGGATATGCCAACACGGCTTCTGGCGATTATAGTTTCGCCGCCGGGCATCAGGCGACCGCGGCTCATGGTGGCACCTTCGTCTGGTCGGATTCGGGCGGCAGTGTAACTTCTCAGCGCAGTAACCAGTTCCTGGTCCAGGCCAATGGCGGCGCCAGGTTCCAGGATCGAACCGGCCTGTGGGTGGAAATGGTCTACGACGTCGACAGGCCCATGGACACCTCCACCGGCGCCTACCTCAGCAGGGGCGGGACGTGGACCGATGCCTCCGACCGCAACGCCAAGGAGAACTTTCAGCCGGTGGATCCCCAGGCGGTGCTGGAGGGGGTCGCCCAACTGCCCATCACCACCTGGAACTACAAGACCGAAGACCCCTCGGTGCGCCATCTGGGGCCGGTGGCCCAGGACTTTTACGCTGCCTTTGGCCTGGGCGCGGACGACAAACACATCGCCGCGCTCGATTCCAGCGGCGTGGCCCTGGCCGCCATCCAGGGGCTATACGCTCAGAACCGGGAACTCGCGGCCCGCAATGCGGCTCTGGAAGCGGAGAACGCGGCCCAACAAGCCCAGTTGGATGCGCTGACCGCCCGACTGGAAGCCCTGGAAAAAAGGACAGTGACCCCCAAGACCTTGTTCTGGCCGGGGCTGTTCCTGGGCGGCCTGGGGCTGGGCTGGGTGGTCCGACGCCAGGAGGGGTGATCCCCAATGGGCTAATTTGGCTAAGTTTGAAACCTGTCCCACGTGTCGTTCGAAGGAGGTCGTCATGAAAACCCTTTTGATCTTGTTCTTGCTGGGTGTGTTGCTCCTGGCCCTCGCCGGTGTTGCCCTGGCCCAATCGGGCGGCAGCTACGACCTGAGCTGGTGGACGGTGGACGGGGGCGGCGGCGCGGTCAGCAGCGGCAGCTACATCCTGACGGGCACCGCCGGCCAGCCGGACGCCGGCGCGGCCCTGACCGGCGGCGGCTACATCCTCACCGGTGGTTTCTGGCCCGGCGCAACCGGATCCACGCATCCCCTCTATCTCCCACTGATTGCCAAAAAAGGCTCTTGATACCCATGGAGGCGTATCTCATGTCATCTAACAGGAAATCCTTTACCCTGGCCGGGATCAGCCTGGCGGTATTGTTTGTCGTGGTCGTGCTCACCATGGCGCCCCCCACCCTGGCCCAACGCCTGTTCCAGGAAAGCCCGGGGGCGAACACGGCTTTTACCTATCAGGGCCGCCTGACCCGCGGCCGCGCACCTGTAACCGAGGCTTGTAATGCCCGTTTCAAACTTTTCGATGCTGAAACAGGCGGATATCAGATAGGCTCCACCCAAACGGCAACCATCCATCCTCAAGGGGGGCTCTTTACGGTTCAGTTGGATTTCGGCGATTCGCCCTTCGATGGTGGCGCCCGCTGGCTGGATATCGCGGTGCAATGTCCCGGGGACGCGTCCTGGGTGGCGCTGGGCCGCACCCCTATCACGGCCGCGCCCTACGCCCTCTACGCCCTGAAAGCGGCCAAAACCGAAGGGTACGCCAACGTCGTCACCGTAGCCAAATCAGGTGGGGACTACACCTCCATCCAGGCGGCTATTGACACCCTCGACGAGAACACCCTGTGCGATAACCCGGTCCTGGTCTGGGTGGCCCCGGGCACTTATACCGAGACGGTCACCCTGAAGCCCTGCATGACCCTGGCAGGCGCGGGCAAGGAGCTGACGCGCATTGTCTCCCACGGCTCCTCATCATTCCCCCGGGCCACGGTGACGGGAAGTTGGGGGACCACCGTGCGTAATCTCGGTATCTCCAGCACCGGTGACGCGCCTTACACCGTGGCCCTTGCCATCGCCAGCGATCCCAATAGGGGACTTCCACCGGTGACGCTGGAAAATCTCTCTATCAAGGCCAACAATCAGCAGGAAACCGGCATCAAAGCGGTGGGCATTCACCTGCGGGACGCCTCGCTGAACCTGAATGACGTCGATATCCAGGTGATGGGGGGGAGTAACATCGATGCCATCGGGTTGATGGTATCCAATGGCATCGTCCACGGACGGCAACTCGATGTAAACGCCCGGGCACACAAGGGGCTGGCCCACGGGATTGATGGATCGGGCGCGCCTGAATTTGATATTGTCGGTGGGGAAATCATCGTGGATAGTTGGCAAGATAAAGCGAACGCCGCGGCGGTAGCGTTGACAGGGTCTATGTGGGGGCGTTTCGCAGATATGATATTCACTGGAGGCATTGGTGTGCAGGTTGATGCCCAGGAAGGCTATACCCACATGGAGATTACTCGCGTGGATATACTCTCCGCAGAGACGGCTATCCAGGCCAGCGGCCCGGAGATGGCCCAGCTCATCCTGCATGAATGCACGCTGAACAGCAATACGATGCAGACCCTTTCGCTGGACGGCAGTGGTATCTCCGCCCAAATGCGATTGACCGCGATCAGTGGCGACGAACAAACCTTTGATCTCAAAAATGGCGCGGCCGTGAGCTGTTTGCAGGTGCACGACATGGATTTACAGCCCGTAAACTGCCCGTGAATCCCTTTTTTGCCACAAGACCGATGGACTGGAGAGCGTAATCAGTGTTCAGTTTTCAGTGTTCAGTGTTCAGTTGACGCCGCGTTCTCTCGTTCTCTGCCTGTACACGTACCCTCTCATAGCAAGGCAAAAACCACGAAGGCACGAAGGGGAAAAGTGGCGGATGGCAAGTAGGAAGTGGCAGGTGAAAAACGTCGCTGCCAGAAGGACTTGCCACTTGCCACTTGCGACTTGCAAACCAGCAAACCTGCATTGGCTTCGTTCCTTCGAGCCTTCGTGGCAGAACATTTTGCAGGATACATGTATGTATAGTTACGACGAAAGTTCCACCTCCAGCAACGCTTTCAGGATGGTCTGGGGGTCGGGAGGGCAGCCGCGGATGATAGCCATAGGAGCAAGGGCCCGGGGGCGTTCCACCACGGGCACGACACCGTAAGCATCCCGGAACGGCCCGCCATGGATGGCGCAGTCCCCCACGGCAATGATGCGGGGCGCGGGCATCTGCTCCAGGGTGGCCAGGGCCGCGTCCACCATGTTGTAGGTCAGCGGCCCGGTCATGACCACCACATCGGCATGGCGAGGCGAGGCTACAAAATGAATGCCCTTGCCCGGCAGGTCATACTGGGGCGTGTTCAGGGCATGGAGCGCGAGCTCACAGCCGTTGCAGGAGCCGCAGTCGAGATGACGCAGGAAGAGGGAGCGGCCACGGCCCGCGGAAACTGCCTGGGGCTGGCGGGTTTGGGGCAGGGGCATGCGCCCCAGAAAGGCCCAAAAGGCCCATTCGATAAATTCGTTGAAAGGGGAGGGCTTGTACTTACGGAGTTTCATGGTATGGCGGCTGGTGCAAAAAGATTTTTCAACACGGAGACACGGAGGACACAGAGAAAAATAAGGGGGTTCACGGAGAAAATCCTCTCCAAACCTTATCTTTTTCCTTCTCCGTGCTCTCTGTGTCTCCGTGGTTAAGGTTTTTCAGGAAATCCAGTATCCAATCTCAAAGATCATGCTCGGCGTAGGAAAGATCGAAGCTTTTGTTGATGAGGGGGAAATCAGCCAGGATGTTGTAGTGGGTGGGGTTGTCCGGTTTGCGGGCCTTGTCCGATTTGCGGGCCACGGCCCGGGGGAAGACGAACCAGTTGAGGGTGGAGGGCCCGGTGATGGCGCAGCGGGCGATGGTGTTGCGAGGGCCTTTTTTCACCCAGTAGTACACCCCGCCCCGGGCGCTCTCCGCGTATCCCAGCCCCGCGTCAAAGGGGATGGCCTGGCGCAGATACTGCTCCACATGGGGTGTTTGTAAGTCGCCTGGGTCCAGGCCCTCCAGCTTCGAGAGGAAGGCGTCGATGAGATAAAAGGAGGTTTCCACCTCGGCCGCACGCAATAGGAAGCGTGCATAAACATCTCCTTGCATATCCTCCTGAGAAAGAGGAAGAAAACGTTCGGGCAGTTCCTCACGTTGATGGGGCGGGAGATCAGTGAAAAAGGTGGCCCTGAGAATGCGCTGGATGGCCTCATCTTGATAAGGGCCTTGGGGATGGAGGACGCGGGTATCCTCATGGATCAAACCACTGGCCCGGGCGACAAAGCCGGTCGCTCCCCACTTCACGGCCTCTGCCCTGGTCAATACCCCCGTGCCCATGGCCCGATCTTGCAGCGATGCGTCCCATGCCACCCGTTGGGCCAGGGACAGAAATCCGCTGATGACCTCCTCCAGGGTGTCCTGCAGGATCGCCTTCGATTCGGAACTCGCCCAATCTGGGGGGAGATGGACCCCGCCCGGCCGCACCAAGTCCCGCAGGTAGCGGTTGCCGAAGAGGCGGGCATGCATTTGCAGCAGGGTTTCCCATTGTTGGCCCATCTGCGAGCCCACGATGTGCAAGGAGATGTCGTGCAGCAGGCCGCTGACGGTATGGATGTGTTGGGCGATGCGCTCCAATTCCAGGAGGATGGCCCGCCAATACCGGGCAGGTTTGGGCACGGGCATGCCCGCCAGGGATTCGACGGCTTGACAATAGGCCAGGGCATGGCTGAAGGCCGCGTCGGCTGCGACCTGCCCCGCCAATTTCCATCCCTCTTCCAGACGATAATGGGTTTCGAAGAGTTTTTCAATGCCCTTGTGTTTGAAGCCCAGACGGAGGGGCATGGCTTCGATGGGTTCACCCCCCTGCAAGAAGAGGAACCGGCCCGGCGGGATAATGCCGGCGTGAATCGGGCCCACGGGCAGGTACTCCATGCCTTGAGGGGGAGGCGGCGGCGGAAGGGGGTGTTTGGG
>JALWZT010000250.1 GCA_027002405.1 Anaerolineae bacterium
TTCACCTGATCTTCATTTATTCCCGTCTGGTTCAGGAGCTTCTGCCAGTAACACAGAGGCAAGTTTCTGGAAACGGCTCATTTCTGCTGCTTGTTATTAACTTGTTAATGTACAAAGTCAAGCTTAGGCCCGCATGGACAACCGCATCGCCCCCATTGTGCGTTCAGCTCCTGCGCCCAGGCGAGAACGAGCTGCTGATGGAGGTGTGGCATCAAAGATAATCCGGGTGGTTACTTTTTTCGCTGTTCAATAATTTCTCTGGTTTTCGCTGCCAATTGTTCAGCATCCAACGGATCCTGATGTTCTCTCAATCGCTTGAGAGAGACGCTTTTGCCAGCGAAGTTTCTCAAATCATCTATATCGAACACATAGAATTCCCATTGTGACAAATCTAGAGCATTCCAGAATTGAGGATCGTGTTCATGTTGGAAGCAAAAGACATACAGATCAGACTTGAATGTTCTGTCGCTATTTTTGAGCTCACCGGTGGCATCTTGTGCCATAAGACCGGAAAAGCGAATCTGCCCTGGATTTTTTGTCTTCCACCTTTCAAGTATTTTGTCCAAATCTTTGGGACTACCATCTTCGTTGATTAACTTCCATGATTGCCAGTACGACGATGCTTTCACTTCAATTCGTACCCCTTCGGATGTGATGAGATCACTATTAGCCCACGAAATTCGTCGTTTTGAGGGGATATCCAATATCTTTGCGACCAACCACTCAGCAAAAATTCCCTTGATGTCATCATCACTCAAGTCGCCAAACGCCCATTGCCAGAACTCCAGCACCTTGGCTCCTTTAGGGGCGCCTGCTCCAAAAACACTATCTCCCGGCTTATAGTCAAGCGGCTTATACTTCATGGGAAATGCTCCTCATGGATAGTTTCGTCAAGTCGCTGTGCAATCGTGTGGACATACTCATAATACACTGACTCAGCCATTAGACCTTGCTGCCTGCACCAGGACGATTCGCACACGCCTGCAAATCAGTCTATCTCCCTGGCCAGGATGTCGAGCACTCGGAGGATACTCATAGGGTGAGAAGGACGCACCAGACCTGTCGCGCCATCATGGAGATGGTGAGGAAATCCCTCCAAATCTGGGAAATGAGGCGTATTGTCCCACCGCTTGCGCAGTTCGCCATTTACATCGGCCCAATGGTAACTGTAGGTCACCACTTCGATATCCCCACTTGCAGTCGCCTGAACATATTCCCCAAACTCCAGCATACTCCCATCCACCAGCGTCAGCCGGGCGCGGAGAAAACCATCCTGCACGGTCCACCGCTCCTTGCGCAGGGAAAAATGCTGGACGATAGGGTCTGCAATCAGCCGCGCCTTGACCGCGTCCAGGTATTCCCGCGGCGTCATGACTCCGATTCCAGCTCAAAGATGGCCAGGCGTTCTTTCAGATTCTGCGCCATCTGGCATAACGACGCCCATTCCACGAAATCCATCCGATCATCCAGCTCGCCCGCCTGCCAGCGTTGGTAAAACGTCTCAGAATCCATGCGGTAGGCCTTTTCCAATTGCGCGAGATCATCTTGAATCTGCGCGAGCTGGCGCCAGCTTTCCTCCCGCTCCACATCGAATAGCTTGTCCAGCGTGCGCGCCATCACTTCGCTGACCTGCTGTTTGCGCACAAGTTGGGCCAAGCGCTCCAGGCGGCGGGCTGTAAGTTGGGAAGAGGCGTTTATGACAGTCATGGTTCAGTATCCTCTGTTCAGGGTGATCTCATTATAAGACACTTCTGGGATTGTATCAAACCCGCTTCAACCGACCAGATTTTCTCACCCATTCACCGCCCGCAGCAAATCCTCCCGGCTGGGGCGGGTGGTGATGGCCAGCGCGTCCAGGAGCTCGTGGCCCATGAGCGCGGCAGCCACGATCAACGGACAGCCTGCGTCAATGAGATTTTTTGAGGATGGGCGGTGCCCCTCATCCCCCAAACCGCCGGGATTCGGCAATGAAGGCGATGATCTCTTCGGTGCTAACGCCCAGGTCCACCCCTTCCACATCCAAAGGGGAGGCCTTGATCTCCGCGGGTTTGAGCACAAACACCCGGCCATCCCGGCGTTTGATATACACCTCGCCTTCTGCCAGGGCTTTTTCCAGAAGGGATGCCAGATTCTGGCGAGCCTCGGTATAGGTGACTACGGTGCTCATAATGCGATCTCCATGACGTTGACGCCGTAAGCGCGGGCCTGCCGTTGCAATGCTTTGTCCAGCGTCAACAAGGGAGCGCGATAACGCTCTGCTGCTCGGATCAGATAGGCGTCATAAGCGTAAATCGACAGCTTGTTGGCAATATGCAACGACGCATTCAGCTCAACATCGACAAAGCGAATGGGAATCTCTTGATACCGTCGTAAAGCTGACAATGCCTGAATCAGGGTGATGCGTTGACGTTTCAGCATAGCCGAAAAGGCGTTTCCGATTTCAAAGTGAATGGAAACAGGCGTAATCAAGTCGACTCCGGAGGTGAGGCGAATGAGCGCTTCTTTTTCCGGTTCATTGGCGATGACAGCGATGATGGCTGATGCGTCGATAACGGCTTGCATCGGGAAATCCAATTCTCCTGTACAAATGTACAGTCATTATACATGCTTCCCCAGTCGCTTTACAAATCCCTGTTCACTGCCCGGGCCAAATCCTCCCGGCTGGGGCGGGTGTAGATGGCCAGGGTGTTCAGGCTTCCATGGCCCATAAGAGCGGCCACCACGGTCAGCGGTCGGCCCGCGTCAATGAGGTTCTTGGCGAAGGTGTGGCGCAGCGTGTGGGGCGTCAGGCCCGCGATGCCCGCCAGTCGTCCGTACTTGGTCACGATGCGGTAGATGCCCGGCCCGGCCAACGGCCCGCGTTGGCCCAGGAAGAGATGGGGATCATCAGCATAACGATGCCTCTCTCGCTCGGCTAGCCAGGCCCCCAGGGCTTTACGGGCGTCGACGGAAAGGGGGACCTCGCGAGCCTTGCCCCCTTTTCCGTAGCGCACCTGCACCCAGCCGCTGCGACCATTCACGGTGACGTCATCCAGGGTAAGGGCTGAGATCTCGGAAAGGCGCAGGCCCGCATCCATGCCCAGGCGGATGATGGCCATGTCCCGCAGGCGGTCTTTCCTACCATACTCCCGCACGGCCCGCAGCAGGCGACGCTGCTCCTTCTCGGTCAGCCATTTGGGCGCGGTCTGCTTCTGCGCTTTCACACCCACCCGCAGGTCATCGAAGGGATTATCATCGGCCAGGCCCTTGCGCGTGGCCCACTTGTAGAACCGACGTATGGCGTTGAGGCGGCGGTTGATGGTGGCGGGCTTCAAGCCCTGGCGCACCATGTAGCCCAGGTAATCGCGAATGTCCCGCGGGTCGGCCGCGGTCAGGGCCTGGCCGCCCGTGGTCTGGTCGCACCATTTGGCCCAGGCCCGCAGGTCGGCGCCATAGGCGCGCACGGTGTGGGGGCTGACGCCTTCGGCTTCCAGGTCGCTGAGGAAGTTGGGGATGGAGTCGGGCATGGTCTAAATCCGTTTTGGGAAAGTTATCTTGCGAGTTTTTCGGGCCTTAGCGCCCTGTTTTTCATGGGTTATCATAACAGTTTTTGGGAAATCTGTCAAGATAATTCGACTTATCAGCACGCTTTTCGGGCAACGGCGCTGTCGAGGATGCCGTCAGGGATGCCGCAAACTGTTTTTTGACAGGCGGTGTGGAAGTTGATATGATGCTAGGCATGTTTAAGCTACCCACATCCTGGGACTTCCACAACTGAGAGGTGTGCAAAAATGTCGGATGAGTCACTTTTTTCTGACATGGACGTTTCATTGGAACCAGCCATCAGGGAAGTATTTGAGCCTATGTGCCAGGCATTGCCATCTGAAGAAGCTCAGGCCCTTGTCCCGCAGATACGAGATCATGCACAGGCGATCCGGTTAGTGCAAAAAGAAAATGAGTTCATCGATGCGGAAATGGCTGAGCAAATTGCCACGGCACTGATAACGTTATTCAGGGAATACGATAATTTTTCTTCTGAGCATCAAGCCTTGGTTGTTGGCGCCGCGCGATATTTCATCCAATCTCAAGACGTCGAAGGGGATCTGACACCCATTCTGGGATGCGAAGATGATGCTTTGGTGCTGAACTATGTGCTGGAGCGTCTTGGGTGCGACGGGCTGAAAGGGAGTAAGTAGATGCCGAAACATGTGACGTTTGCCCCTGGCGCACGTGTGGTGATCCGGGATGAGGAGTGGCTGGTCAAGACGACGCTTCCGACATCGACTGGCGGCGTAGCTGTTCGGGTTGCGGGACTGTCAGAGTTGGTGCGGAATTACGAAGCTGTCTTCCTGAGTGAACTGGACGCCATGAAGGAGCTACGCCCGGAGGAGACGAAGCTGGTGGCGGATGATAGTCCGCACTTCCGACGTTCCCGGTTGTATATGGAAAGCCTATTGCGGCGCACGCCGCCCACGGATGAGCGCATCCACTTAGGACACCGCGGCGCTTTCAATTTTACACCTTATCAAATGACGCCCGCGCAACTGGCTCTGAATGCCCTGCGCCCGCGCATTCTCATTGCCGATGGCGTGGGGCTGGGGAAAACCATTGAGGCAGGCATCTTACTCACCGAGCTGATCAAACGCGGCAGAGGCGAACGCATTCTGGTGGTGGCCGTGCGGTCGATGCTGGCCCAATTTCAGCAGGAAATGTGGGCTCGCTTCGCCGTCCCTCTGGTGCGATTGGACTCAGTAGGATTGCGTCGGGTGCGCAACAAAATTCCGGGCAACAAGAATCCCTTCTATTACTACAACCGTGTCATCATCTCCATTGACACGCTCAAGAACGACGCCCAATATCGTCATTTTCTGGAGCAAGCGCACTGGGATGTCATCGTCATTGATGAGTGCCACAATGTGGCCAATGCTGGCAGCCAGCGCAACCGCCTGGCCAATCTGCTGGCCCGCACCTGCGACAGCCTGATCATGACCTCGGCAACGCCCCACAATGGGCGTCCTGAGAGTTTCGCCAATCTCATCAATATGCTCGATCCTACGGCCATTGCCGATGTGCAGAATTACACGGCCGAAGAGATACAGGGCCTGTTTACCCGGCGGTTCAAAAAGGATATCGAGAGCCAGGTTCGGGATCAGTTCAGCGAACGCACGGTCAGGCTGGAGGAAGTGGTTGCCAGCCCCGCCGAAGAAAGATTTTTTGACGCCCTGGCCAGCGCTCGTTTTACAGCCCTCCATCGCGGGGGCGCGCAAGACGCTCTGTACCGCGTGGGACTGCTCAAGTCGTTTCTTTCCAGCCCAATTGCTTGTGTGCGCAGTATTGAGGGCCGGATGAAACGCATCGAGAAGAGCATCGATGAATTGGCTCTGGGAGGAAACGGGCATAACTATGGCAGCAATATTTCTTCTGAAGATGACCTGTGGGAACAACCTCTTTTGATCGAAGATGAAGGCGCGAGCACCCAACGTTTGACCGAACTCCGGAACGATCTTGCTACGCTTTCTGAGTTGCGAGATCGTGCCAGCGCAGTGGATGATGTCCGCTTTAGCAAGTATCAACGCCTTGTGGAATTGCTTCGTGAATTGGGCGCGGACGCCTCGCCCAACGCCGAGCGCATCATCATCTTTTCCGAGCGCATCGCCACCCTTTACTACCTGCAGGAGCGGTTAATCCGCGACTTCAGTGCCAGTGAAGATGCCATTGTGGTGTTTCACGCCGGGCTGCCTGACGTGGAACAACAGGCTATTGTAGAGGATTTCGGCAAGGAAGACTCTCCAAAGCGCATCCTGCTGGCCTCAGACGTGGCTTCAGAAGGCGTCAATCTACACTACTTTTGCCATCTCATGGTGCATTTCGATATACCCTGGTCGCTCATAACGCTGGAACAACGCAATGGGCGCATTGATCGCTATGGGCAGCACATACCACCCCAGATCACCTATCTCCTCACGCGATCGCAAAATCCGGTCATCCGCGGAGATTTGCGTATTCTTGACAGACTTATCGAAAAGGAGCAAGAGGCGCACAAGAATCTTGGGGATGCAGCCACCTTGTTGGGGCTGTACGATGCTCAGCAGGAGGAGAAATTCATTCAACGACAGGTAGCCCTGGGCGCTGCTCCCGAGGAGATCATCCCCGAAAAGCCGCAAGAGGAGGACTGGCTTGCCCTCCTTATGGAACAAGAGGATGAGACGTCTATTCAGAAAGAAGACGCCATCGCCAGCGATCTCCTCAGTTTATATGAAGACGATATTGCTTTCGCCCGCGTCGCCTTCGAGGAACTCTATGCCGCACGACAAATCGATCAGATGCCTGAGTTCCATCCCCACCGCCCGGAGTTTACCCTCACGGCCAATGAGGATTTGCGCCGCCGCTGCGAGTTTATCCCGCGTGAGGCTATACCCAACGACTGGACATTCCGCCTGACCACTGACCGGGATCGGGTGATGCAAGCCATAGCCGAGGCCCGCAAACGCCAGGGCGAATGGCCCAAAGAGCAACTCTTTTGGGATATCCATCCGGTGGCTGAATGGCTGTTGGACAAGTTGCTGGTGCGCTTTGGTCGTCACGAAGCCCCCGTGATCCTCACGCCCGAACTGGGCGGAGATGATATCATCATCCTGTTTCAGGGCGTGCTTTCCAATCGCCGAGGACAGCCGGTCATTGCCATCTGGTTCGGGTTGTACAACGATGAGGAGCGGGGATGGATTCCGGTTTCTTTGGAGGATAGCCTGGAACTAACAGGCTTTCGGGATGGCATTCCTAACGTGGGTCTGGCCGAGGATGAGCAATTGGCAGCCATCACAGAGCTCTTGCCTTCGGCGGTCGCAGCAGCTCGCGCTTACATAACGAGCCAAGGAGTTGCGAGGGCGTCTGCAGGAAGATATGCGTCGATTGAAAAGGTGGCATCAGCGTCGAAAAACGATGTTGGAACAAGAGATGGCTTCCGCGCGTGGATCACGGCTGGCCCGTCTCCGTCACGAACTAGAAGAGACCGAAAAAATCTACCAGAGCCGTGAACGCTGGCTCCACGACACATTTACTACCGAGGCCAATCCCTACCTACGGGTGGGAGTGGTTTTTTCTGGCAACTGACTTACCTGCTTCTGAGTAACTTTATGTCTCAAAACGAACGATTACAAGGTGTCATCCAATGGTTTCGAGATGATCGAGGATTCGGCATCATCCTGAGTGATGATGGTCGGGAATATTTCCTGCATATGAACAATCTCCCTCACGGCCTTATCCCACATCAGGGCATGAGACTCTCATTTCAAGCCCGTCCCCGCCCCGCGGGCAAACGTGGGATGGAAGCTTATAACATAGCAGAAATCTCCATTGGGCCGTCATCCGATACATCAATGTCATCGAATGAACCCGAATTCGCACCGCCGCCTCCATCATTCCATACGCCATCACAACCCCATTCCCGGCCGAAAGATGTGATTCGCGAGGCGGCGGAAGAGGCACTGCGACTGAGACGAGAAAGGAAACGTCAATCTAAGGCTGAATCTAACAAGCCCAGAAAAACGCGGATTCCAGGCTTCCAATTCCGAGCCCAATCGCTTGAGAAACTGATGCGGGAGCTCAGTAGTGATGTCAAACAAAAATTAACAGAAGAAGGTTGGGAGGACGTGGATCATATATACGTGGTTAAAGATGAAAAGCCCGGTGAAGCCACTGCACCCCTGAAAATTGATCCGCGCGTGGCGCGAGCATATCGGGAAACGACAGGGATTTCTCGATTCTATTCGCACCAGATTCAAGCTCGCGAGGCATTGATTAACGGGCGCAACATCATCATCGCCACGCCCACAGCTTCGGGCAAAACAGAGGCCTTTAATCCCACCATCTTTGAGACGCTGATTCAGAATCAACAAACAACCGCTCTCTATGTTTTTCCATTGGTGGCATTGGGACTGGATCAGGTTCAACGCTTACAAAAGATCAATACTGCTCTGCCAGAAAAGGATCGCCTCTTGATTGGCATTTATAACAGCAGCGTAGATGCCGCCGAGAAAAGGAGAACTTTACGAGAAAACAATCGGATGGTGGTCATCACGCCCGAATCGCTACACTACATCCTTCTTCCTAAACCCTATCCCAATTGGAAACGATTCTTCCACAATTTACGTTATATCGTTCTGGACGAATCCCACTTGTATCGAGGCGTACTCGGAGCCAATATGGCAAATATCGTGCGCCGCGTCATCGCCCGCAGTATGCGAGAAGGCAATTCACAGCTTCCCCAAATCGTGATTTCATCGGCCACTGTTGCCAAGCCAAAACAACTGGCCCGGCAACTCACCGGGCTAAAGGAAGAAAGCTTTCAGGTCATCGATCGGAGCGGAGCGCCGCTGGCCAGACGTCACTTCCTCGTTACTCGAACCGATATTCATGATGTCGAGTCCCTGTGTGCAGAATTGCTTTCCACCACAGTGATGGATGCTCGGACCCACCAGGAGCGCCCGGTCAGAATGATTGTCTTTCTGAACAGCATCGCCAGCGTCAAAGAACGCACAGATTCCTTGCGACAGCATTTGCGCCGCGAAAGGGAGGATAGCGCCATTGTCGAAGAGTATTATTCCGAAAAGAGCGATAAAACGGATGTATTGATGCGTCTCCGTCAGGGGGAAGTGCGATGTTTGTTTACAACAAATGCGCTTATGGCAGGTATTGACATCGGCGGTCTTGATGTGAGCATTGTACAAGGATTCCCCCGGCTTGTGATGGACGCCCGACAGATGTTTGGCCGCGCAGGGCGTGCGGGGGAAGGGGCTGTAATCTTTATTGCTCGTCCTCACGACATCTTTGATCAATTCTATTTTGAACGTCCAGATATCCTGTTGGAAGGTTCAACGGAGGATGTCATTGCCGACCCGGAAAATCCTCTTCTGTTGGCGGCCCACTTGCAATGCGCTGCCCAAACAACGCAAGATCGATACAACCGTGAAGGGCCCCTTTCTGGAGAGATGACCTGGCTCTTCGGTGAAACAGGCCAGGACCTTTTGGAAATCTTCGTCCGGAAACACATTTTACGGATTTACCGGGGAAATTATTATCTGGAAGTTGGTCAACCTCACGACGAGCCGCCTCTGGATAACATTCGCGCCATGACAACAGATCAACTCACGCTGTTGGATATAGACTCGGGCCGGGAATTGGAGAGGAAGAATCGAACGACCGCGTTTCGTGACGCCCATCCCGGAGCTATCACATGGATCAGTGGTCAACGGTATCAGGTACTCACACTGAATCAACAGGACAGATTGATTGAATGCATAACAACTAGGACGAACCTGCGCACACAAGGGTTGGAAGAAGTTATCATTACCGTAAAGGAAATCGATCCGCCGGTTTTGAATGAAACTCAGGTGTTGGACGGCGTCCTATTGCAAAGCGGGAAGGTGACTGTCTCCACCCGGGTGGAATCTTACCTGGTCTATCAAATCAAACGAGTCAAACAATGCCGCCGGCGCACATGCCGTTATCGTTCCACCGATCTGGACCTGCAAAAATGTCCGAAGTGCGGCGGCCCTATGCGATTACGGCAAGAGGAGGAATTCCAGGAAAAGAAAACCATCGACGCGACGCCGCCTCTTCACACCGATCTGGAAACGCGGGCTGCCTGGCTGGATATTTCCGAGTCTTTGATTGACGACTTCGAACGGGAATTCTGGCCGCGGTGGCTAACGGAAAAAGAGGACAATATCACGATTTTGGAGCCCACGCCCGATCACGCCATCCACAGCGCCCTGCACGTCATCCTCAAGGCCTTTTCTGAACGACTGCGGTGTGATCAGGAGGAGATCGCGGGGACGTATGAGCTCGTTCGCCAAAACGACGTTTACGCTCGTCTCTATGTCTATGACAACTTCCCTGGCGGTCTGGGCTTGGCGGATGAATTTGCGCTGGAGCCGGAACCCATTCTGGAGACTGCACTCAATATCATCGAGCGCTGCACCTGCACAGATGACGAAGGCTGCCCGGTGTGCGTCGCCCGCTATGGATGCAAACACTTCAACCACATGCTCAGCAAGTTCGCGGGCCGCTATCTGCTTCGCGCCATATTGGGCATGCCCACCGCACCGGTCATTCAGGAATTGTGCGACTACGTGGACTTGATGCCTCCCTCAGTCCAGGCGCCCCAACCGTCTCCAGACTTCCAGCCGGCCACTGCCTCAGACACAATCTTCGTTTCACCATCCGATCTGCCTTTTTGACTCGCAACGGCGATCTTTCCCATCCCCCCATCCCTCACCTTATTTTGCACCAATCGCGGTGACAATAGGGACAGGTTTACACATTCATTAGCGAAACCAACCTTTACCAACGGGTAGGAATTGCATTTTTCAGGCAGATAACATTTTTGTTTCCCCAAGTGTAGTATCTCTCAGAAGGAGCTTATCAAAATGGCTGAAATGATTCGAATTAAGAATCTTGAAGACAACGGTGCGGAAAGGTTGGTTTATAAAGCTCTTGGGCATCTTCCAGACGATTACATTGTCTATTACGGAGCGAAATTAACGCATGATATACAAATTCGAGAGCCGGATTTTCTCGTTGTCAGTCCTGAGCGCAATGTGTTAATTTTAGAGGTAAAGGGATGGTATCCTTACAACATCCAAGAGTGGTCCGATAGGGATGCTCTATTGTATAATAATAGTGGGGGAGAATGGAAAACAAGTCCAGTTACACAAGCAAAGAAAGCTGCGTACGTTTTGGAAAAGGTTTTGAAGCAAGACCCAGATTTATTTAACAAACGGAAACTTTTTTCCTATTCCTATGCTGGGGTACTTCCTATCTTGGATATTAATTCCAAGCTATTTCATGAATTGGAATCAGCGTGGGGAAGAAGAAGGCTCTTGGGAAGACAGCATCTGGAACCAGACAGGATTTTAGAAGCTATCAAATTAATTCCCCCTACACCATTTCAAGATTTGAACCCCTTCCAAATCGAGGCTATTAGAAAACTTATCAATCCAGGAATTAAATTCCACGATAAGGGAAGAACAATTTTCGCTGATCGACATCAGGAAGCACTGATTGTTGAACCAACTAAATCTAGTATTGAAGAGGTGACATCTGTTTTTCAACAAGAAACATTATCTATTGAAGAAACTACAGAAGACATCCAGGACTGGTTTGAAGAAGATGATCTGCCTGATGAAGCAAAAGCATTGGTTAACGCTTCTCATGTAAGACTTGTTAGAGGAGTGGCTGGCTCAGGCAAGACGATTGTATTGGTTTTACGAACAAGATATTTGCATGAGCAATTTCCTGAGATGAACATTCTTGTTACGTCGTTTAATAAAACACTCGTAAAATATCTTAGCTCAAAATTAGCAAGCCTTGGCCCATCAATCGATGTTATGACTTATGATAAACTTTGCAAAACAATCGTCGATATAGGCGCCAAAGGTAAATGGAGTAGTGTGCGCGATATAACCGGGATCATTGCTAATTTGGCTGAGGAGAGCGGTGACCCAAGATTCAAAAAGTGGGGAATCGACTTTTTGGTAGATGAATTTACTTGGATGAAGGAGACGGGGCGGACAGATCGTGAAGTTTATGTGACAGGTGTCCGGGAAGGGAGGGGGAAAGTCAGCCGTAGGTTAACAAGAAAAATGAAAACAGAGATTTTTGACCTCTTTGAAGTGTACCAAATGAAATTGAATAAACATGGGTGGTATGATTGGATGGATATTCATGAGCTGACCTTGGATTTATTGAATGAAGGAACCGAACCAGAGAAGTATTATGATTATATCTTGATCGATGAAGCGCAACATTTTGCTCCAACATGGATAAGCATCATCAAGAAACTGCTGAAGCCTGATGGCGGACTCTTCATTAGCGATGATCCCACCCAAAGCGTCTATCGTTACTTTAGCTGGAAACAAAAAGGCATCGAGGTGCGTGGTCGGACAAGATGGCTGAAGGTGCCTTATCGTAATACGCGACAGATATTTGAAGCTGCTCGGTCGCTAGTTGAGAACAATCCCACAGTCCAAAGTATGCTCTCTGAGGATTCTGACGCCGTACAACTCGATTTGACCGAGTATGCAATGAGAGAAGGCACAATCCCAGGACTCCATTTCTTCCACAACGTACAAATTGAGAAGGAATTCATCGCCTCAAAGGTGGCTGAGTTAATCACTTTGGGAGTTCCTTCTCAAGAAATAGCGATATTACATGAAAAAGGGCACGTTGTGAGCAGGTTCGAGTCTCTAGCCAAGGATATGGGCATTATCGTTTCGGAAATGAAAAAACAAACGGGCATGGAATACAGCGTCGTATTCATTCCGCAACTGCAACAGTTGTTCACAGGAATTCTTGAGAAAGATTTCGAGGCCAAACAGCAATTGAAACTTCATGTTGTAATGAGTAGGGCGAGACAACGATTATTCCTACTTTATGAACAGAAGCTACCAAAAGCAGTGAATCCAATTCTGCCATTCGTGGAAAGAATCAACCATTAAATGAACCTCACCACTATCCACAACATCGGCGAGTTTTACAGCCACCACTACCTGGACGCGCTGCTGGAGAAGGATCTGCGCGGGGTCTTCGCCCGCTGGCAGGACCTGGGCACGAACGCGCCCGACGCCCGCCTTGCCCGCCTCGCCAGGCCTTACTTCGAGGCCAAGTGCGACGCCCTGCGCTGGGAGGACCTGGCCCGACGCTATCCCCCCTTCCCACCGCTTCCATGTGGCCCTGATCGAGGCCCTGGGCTACCCCTACGACCGCCAGCTCCGCTACCTGCGCCAGGGTGAGCCTATCCCGCTGCTGGCCGCGCTGGCCCGCGATGGCGGAGAGTACCTGTGGATCGTGGAGACGCCCTTCGCGGGGGAGGATGACTCGCCTCTGGACCAGCTGCCCGTCTGGGAGCAGTACCGGGGTCTGGATGACGTGGACGCGGAGGACATCCCGCAGGAGCCGTGGGAGGAGCTGGTGGGCGAGATCTTCCGGGTGGATGAGCCCCCGCGCTGGGTCATCTTCCTGGGCGGACGCAGCGCTTACCTTATGGATCGCACCAAGTGGGGCTATGGCCAGTACCTCATGTTCGACCTGGACGATCTGTTCGGGCGCATGGAGCGGGATGCGATCAAGGCCACCGCGGCCCTGCTGGCCCGGGACGCGCTCGCGCCCGACGACGGCCCGCCCCTGCACGAAACCCTGGACGAGAACAGCCACAAGCACGCGTACGCGGTCTCCAGCGACCTCAAGTACGGCGTGCGCCGGGCCGTGGAACTGCTGGCCAACGAATACGTCTGGTATCAGCGCAGCGTGGCCAAGCAAGCCCTCTTTCAGGACGAGGACTGGCCCGCAAGCTCACCTCCGAGGCCCTCACCTGGCTCTATCGCCTCCTCTTCCTCTTCTATGCCGAAGCCCGCGGGGGCGAGCTGGAGATCGTCCCCATGAAGAGCGAGGCCTATCGCACCGGCTACAGCCTGGAAGCCCTGCGCGATCTGGAACTGGTCCCCCTCACCACGCCGCAGGCCCAAAACGGCTACTTCCTGCACGAAAGCCTGATCCGCCTCTTCCAACTGGTCAACGAAGGCTTCAACCCCCGGGACGTGGAGCTCACCCGGGAGGAAGGCCCGGTGTTCGACGACTACGGCTTCCGCATGAACGGCCTCCACAGCCCCCTGTTCGACCGGGCCTCCACGCCCCTCCTCTCCTCCGTCAAATTCCGCAACATCGTCCTGCAGGAGATCATCCAGCAGCTCTCCCTCTCTCGAGAGAAGCGGGGCAACCACCAGCGGGGCCGCATCAGCTACGCCCAACTGGGCATCAACCAGCTGGGAGCGGTGTACGAGGGCCTACTCAGCTACAGCGGCTTCTTCGCGCAGGAGCCTGTGTACGAGGTCAAGCCCAAGGGCGAAGACCCCGCCCGGGATGACACCGTCCAGACTTACTTCGTGCCCGTGCGGGAGGTTCAGGAGCAGCCCGACAAATACGATCCCGACGAATTCGTGTACGAGAACCTGCCCGACGGCACGCGGCGGCGCAAGCGCTATGAGCGGGGAACCTTCATCTTCCGCCTGGCCGGGCGGGACCGCCAGAAATCGGCCAGCTACTACACGCCCGAAGTCCTCACCCGCAGCGTGGTCAAATACAGCCTGCGGGAGCTCCTGGCGGACAAGATCGCAGACGACATCCTGGACCTGACCATCTGCGAGCCCGCAGCCGGGTCCGGCGCCTTCATCAACGAGGCCCTGAACCAGTTGGCCGACGCCTATCTGGAACGGAAGCAGGCCGAACGGGACGAAAGCCTCTCGCCCGACGCCTACCGGGAGGAGCGGCAGAAGGTGAAGGCGTGGCTGGCCGCCAACAACGCCTACGGCGTGGACCTGAATCCCACCGCCATCGCCCTGGCGCAGGTCTCCATCTGGCTCAACACTATCTACAAGGGCTCGCAGGCCCCCTGGTACAACGCCCGCTTGGCCGTGGGCAACAGCCTCATCGGCGCCCGCCGCGCGGTCTATGCCGCAAAAGACATCCTCAGCGGCGACTATCTGGACAAAGCGCCCGAACCCGTCCCGCTGGGCCAGCCCCGGCCCGCGGGCAGCGTCTATCACTGGCTCCTGCCCGATAAAGGCATGGCCCCCTTCGACAAGGACAAGGTCATCCGCCAGCTCGCGCCCGACCCGGCCAAGGCCATCCGCGACTGGCGCAGGAAATTCACCGCCAAGATCAGCCGGGCCGAGCTGCGCAACATGCAGATTCTCTCCGATCTGGCCGACGACCTGTGGCAGCGCCATCTGCAGGAGCGCCGCACCCTGCTGGCCCGCACCCGCACCCACATCCCCCTCTGGGG
>JALWZT010000251.1 GCA_027002405.1 Anaerolineae bacterium
CCCCAGAACTCCCTATCCCTCCCGTGCCCGAGCCTCCCCCCGACGGCTGCCTGGGCCTGATTGGCCGCCTGCTGGCGTTGCTGCTCCGTAAGTAGGATCAGGATTAGGATTGAGGATTGTTAGGCCGAGGTTAGGCGCGAGCAGGAGTAATCAGTGATCAGTCATCAGTAATCAGTGGGAATCTGCGTTGCATCTGCGGAAATCTGCGTCTCCTGGCAGGAGGGAAGTGTTCAGTTGACTCTGCATCCTCTGCGCTCTCTGCGGTAAGTAGCCTTTCCGTAGGGGGGCAGGAATCAGTCATCCAGTGTTCAGTGTTCAGTAGCGCCTCGCGACGTCATTCCGAGGGAGCGAAGCGACCGAGGCATGCCCTGAGCTTGTCCTGAACGAAGTGAAGGACCTCGTCGAAGGGAATCTAGCGAAGCGCAAAAAACCACGGCATGGCGCTCGCTTCGCTCGCTAGATGCTTCGCTCCCTTCGGTCGCTCAGCATGACGAATATCTGCGGAAATCTGCGTTGCATCTGCGTGCATCTGCGTTCTCTCCACCTGCCACTTGCGACTTGCCACTTGCAAACCTGCTTGGCAGCCTTTGCGCCTTTGCGTGAGCTTTTCCTCGGTATGGAGCTCGCGCCTGTCGTTGGCGTGTGATGGTTTTTCCAATGGTTTTGACAAGATGCGTTTCTCCTCGTATAATCCTTTACATTCTGCATCGTCGCGTCTTGCAAGAGACGAGGCATGTCTCTCTTCGGTCTTTCCGTTTCTCACAAAGGAGGAGAATCTGATGTCCAAACGTCGTCTATTGATTTTACTCAGTGCGCTGCTGTTGGTGGCGCTGGCTGTGACAGCCTGTGGCGGCGGTGCGGCCACCCCCACCCAAGCCCCGGCTCAGCAGCCCACCAAGGCGCCTGAGCAACCCACCAAAGCGCCCGAGCCCACCAAGGCTCCGGAAGCAACCAAGGCGCCCGAGCCCACCGAGGCGCCAAAGGAAGAAGCGAAAAAGGTCATTGTGGGCACCAACGCGGAGTATCCGCCCTTCGAGTTCGTCGACGAGAATGGCGAGATCGTCGGTTTCGACATCGACCTGATGAAGGCCATCGCCAAGGAAGCAGGATTCGAGCCCGAATTCGTCAACACCCGTTGGGATGGTATCTTCGTGGCTCTGGCCAGCGGCGAATTCGACGCGGTCATCTCCGCAGCCACCATCACCGAGGAACGCAAGCAGACCGTCGACTTCAGCGACCCCTACTTCAATGCAGGCCAGGTGCTGGCTGTGAAGAAGGGCAGCGACATCAAGGGCCCCGAAGACCTGGCAGGCAAGAAGGTCGGTGTGCAGCTCGGTACCACAGGCGATATCTGGGCTACAGAAAACACCGAAGCCGAAGTGGTCCGCTATGATGAAATCACCCTGGCCATGCAGGCCTTGGCCAATGGCGATGTGGACGCGGTGATCAACGACGGTCCCACCACCGCGGACATGATCAAAGCCAATCCCGAATGGAATGTGGAGATCGTGGCCGGGCCCTTCACCGATGAGTTCTACGGCATCGCGGTGCGCAAGGATGCCCCCGAACTGCTGAAGGCCATCAACGAAGGCCTGAAGAAGGTGAAAGAATCGGGCGAGTACGACGAGATTTATGAGAAGTGGTTCGGCCCGCCACCCGCGGCTGCGGAAGGCGGTGAAGCCGGTGGAGAGGCTGAGATGGGCGTCACCTTCATCTTTGGTCGTGGCGGCGATTCGGTGGCCCTGGACCCCGCGGTGGTGACCGATGGTGAGTCCTTCCGTGTCACCAACCAGGGTTGTGAATCCCTGCTGGCCTACGACAAAGACACCACCAATGTGGTGCCCAGCCTGGCCGAAAGTTGGGAATCCAACGAAGATGGTACGGTCTGGACCTTCCATCTGCGCAAGGGCGTGAAGTTCCATGACGGCACCGATTTCAATGCGGACGCTGTGGTCTACAACTTCACCCGTTGGTGGGATCCCGAACATCCCGCGCACTTCGAAGAAAAAGACTTCGAGTATTGGGATTACATGTGGAACGGCTTCAAGGGGGATTCCATCGTCACCAACATCGAGAAGGTGGATGACTACACCGTGCGCTTCACCCTGCGCGAGCCCCTGGCCCCCATCCTGGCCAATATGGCCATGCCCATGTTCGCCATCGCCAGCCCCGCGGCCATCGAGAAATATGGCCCCGACTACGGCTCCCCCGAAGTGGGCTATGTCTGCACCGGGCCCTACAAGTTCAAGGAATGGGTGACCGACGATCACATCACCCTGGTCCGCAACGAGGATTATTGGGGCGAGATTCCCGGCAACGTGGACACCATCGTCGTCCGGGTGATCCCCGACAACTCGGCTCGCTTCCTGGCCCTCCAGACTGGCGAGATCGACGCCATGGAGCAGGCCAACATCGAGGACGTGAAAGCCGCGGAGGAGATGGACGGCGTCTATGTCAAGGCCCGCCCCGCGCTGAACACGGCCTATCTGGCCTTCAACTACAAGATCAAAGAATTCCAGGACCTGCGCGTGCGCAAGGCGGTGGCCATGGCCATCGACAAACAGGCCATTGTGGACACCTTCTACGGCAAATACGGCGAGGTGGCCGAGAACTTCCTGCCGCCCATGGTCTGGGGTCACAACTTCGACATCCACGGCATCCCCTACGATCCTGAACAGGCCAAAGAACTGCTGAAGGAAGCGGGCTTCCCCGATGGCATCAAAGAGGTGACCTGGGAAGATGGCACCAAGATGCCTTTGAAGCTCTACTACATGCCCATCGTCCGCTTCTACTATCCCGATCCCGAAGGCATTGCCCAGGCCATGGCTGCCCAACTGGCTGCTGTGGGCATCGATGTGCAGCTCGAGCTGGCGGGCGACTGGCCCACTTATCTGAAGTTGCGCAAAGAGGGCGAACTGCGCGGCCTGTATCAACTGGGTTGGGGCGGCGACAACGGCGATCCCGACAACTTCCTGGGTTACTTCTTCATTGGCACCGACAAACCCAAGGCCAAGGAGGGTTGGATCCAGTTCCCCGAGCTGGATGCGTTGCTGCGCAAAGCCCGCTCCACCGTGGATCAGGCCGAACGCGAGAAGATGTACCAGGAAGCGGAGCGTATGCTGATGGAGAATGCCTCCCGCATCTGGATCGCGCACAACAACACGCCGCTCATCTTCCGCGATCGGGTGGAAGGCTACATCACCAACCCGCTGGGCACCGAACTCTACAAGTATGTCACCATCAAAGGGGAATAGCCCCGCTATCCCTTGAACGGACTGACATCCCAGATGGCTCCGGTCGGTGTGGCCGGAGCCATCTTCCCTATCTCTTTCACAGGTCTTTATAGATGACTGTATACATCCTCCGCCGCCTTGTCGCCACCATTCCTGTCCTTTTCGGGGTGTCGCTGCTGGTCTTTTCTTTCATTCATCTTATCCCCGGCGACCCCGCCCTGGCGATGTTAGGGGAGCATGCCACCGAGGAAAATGTGGCTCGCATTCGCGAGCGCTTGGGCTTGAATGAACCTCTACCCGTGCAGTATGTGCGGTTTCTGGTGGGGAAAATGACCTTCGAACAGATTTCCCCTGATGATGTGTATAAAACCCGGCTGGGGAAATCCTGTGTGAAGCTGAAAAAACTGGAAGGGACCATCGTGTGTCAGCGCGAAGGGTTGAGCTGGACCGATAAATATGATGTCAATGCCTGTTATCGCCTTTCCAGAGTCATGGTATGCCATGATGGGGGCGTGTTGTGGGGGGATTTAGGCAATTCCATCCACGGTAATATCCCTGTAGCCACCGAGCTAAAGAGGCGATTTCCCGCTACGGTCGAGTTATCCCTGGCTGCTATTTTTATTGCTGTCATCATTGCCATCCCCGCGGGGGTTATTTCGGCCATCAAACGCAACAGTCTTATCGACACCATGACCATGATGGGCGCGCTGATCGGGGTCTCCATGCCCATTTTCTGGTTGGCTATTTTGTTGATGTACGTCTTCGGCCTGGTCCTGGGATGGTTCCCCACCGGGGGTCGGCTAAGCGTGGGAATGGAGCTGGAGCACATTACCGGGCTGTATCTGGTGGATGCCACGCTGACTCGCAACTGGCCCGCGTTCAAGGACGCGCTCTTGCATCTGGTGTTGCCTTCCATTGCTTTGGCCACCATCCCCCTGGCCATCATCGCCCGCATGATGCGCTCTTCCATGTTGGAGGTCCTGGGGTTGGACTATGTGCGTACGGCTCGGGCCAAGGGGTTGAATGAGTGGGCGGTCATTATCCGCCATGTCATGCGCAATGCTTTGTTGCCTGTTATCACCATCATTGGCATCCAATTGGGTAGTTTGATGGGGGGGGCTATTCTGACCGAGACCGTTTTCGCCTGGCCAGGCATCGGTAAGTGGGTATTCGATGCTATCAGCGGCCGCGACTATCCCATTGTGCAATCTGTGACGTTGTTGGTGGCATTGATCTTTGTTCTGATCAATCTCATCGTCGATATCAGCTACGCCTTCCTCAATCCCAAAATCCGATACGACTGATGACTGTTTCCATTGCAGACAACGAATACGAGGTCCAGAATGTTTTCAAGCGTGGTTCCGAAAGCCAGTTCAAACGCGCGTTACGACGTACCCTGAAAACGCGCAGCGCCCAGATGGGCCTGGCTTTGGTCTTGACATTTCTTTTCATTGGCCTCTTCGCGCCTATTCTCTGGCCCTACGATGCTCGGACTGATCTCGACTTACGGTCGCGATTGCAGCCACCGAGTAAGGAGCATCCTTTCGGCACCGATGACTTGGGTCGTGATGTGCTGACGCGGGTGATTCATGGTGCCCGGGTCTCGTTGCAGGTGGGCGTGATGGTTGTTGCCATTTCCCTTTCCATTGGCACCATATTGGGGCTGATTGCGGGGATGTTGGGCGGTGTATTGGATAGCTTCATCATGCGTGTCATGGATGTCATGTTATCCTTCCCTTATGTGCTGTTGGCCATCGCGCTGGTAGCAGCATTGGGGCCGGGCTTGCGCAATGCCATGATTGCCATCGGCATTGTGTACATCCCCCCTTACGCGCGCCTGGCCCGATCCATGGCCCTGCAAATCCGAGAGGAGGATTTCGTCTTGGCCGCGCGGGCCTTGGGGGCCAATCAACGACGCATCCTCTTTACCCACATTCTGCCCAATGGCCTATCACCCCTCATCGTCATGGCCACCTTGAGCATGGGCACCGCGGTGCTCGATGCCGCGGCCCTGGGTTTTCTGGGGTTGGGCCAGCAGCCCCCCTATCCAGAATGGGGTAAGATGTTGGTAGACAGCATGCAGTTTATCCTTTCGGGATCCTGGTGGGTCATGCTCTTTCCCGGCCTGGCTATCATGTTTACTGTGTTAGGCTTCAACCTGCTGGGGGACGGCCTGCGCGACGCGTTGGATCCCCGACTGCGATTGTAAGCACACTTATAGGCACCGCCCTCAGAATCGGGTAAGATGGAAGCGTTTTGTTTGCTTACCCATCTTTCCCATTTTCTTTCATAGGAGGATACCTATGACGCAACGTACTGTCACCTTGCTGGATAAAGCCACCTTTACTGTCTTGGGCGAGCCTGTGCAGGTGGGACAAAAGACCCCCGCGGCCGCGGGCCGAACCAAAGGCTTCAGCACCGAAACCTTTGACGTTATCAAGGACACCGAAGGCAAGATCCGAGTGCTGGTCTTCGTGCCCAGCCTGAACACGGGCATCTGCTCGGCCCAGGCCCATAAATTCAACGAAACCTTCGAGGGCAACGACAAAGTCGTGGTCGTCACCATCAGCGCGGACCTGCCCTTCATGCAGGAGCAATGGTGTGGCGCGGAGGGCCTGGAGGACGCGGTCATGGTCTCGGATCATTATGACATGGCTGTTTCCAACGCCTACGGCACGCACATCCAGGAACTGCGCCTGAGCCAGCGGGCCGTGATTGTGGTGGATGCGGATGGCATCGTGCGCTACACCGAATACTGCCCCGAAATCGCCATGCACCCCGACTACGAGGCGGCCATCGCCGCGGTCAATGACCTGCTCTAACGCCTCGCCTCAGCCCCAGTCTGCCCCTCGGACTGGGGCTTTTCGTGACCGCTAACGTGGCCGATTTTTGAACCACGAAGCTCACCAAGGCACGAAGTACACCTTTGCAGAAAAGCCAACACTGAACACTGAACACTGAATACTGAACACTGAACACAGCCCCACCTCCTCCTGACAATCCTCACTCCTAATCCTGATCCTGATCCTGATCCCATCCCAAACCAGGAGGCCCATCTTGGACGACGAAAAGAAGCAAAAGGAATTACAAAGCATTCTTTCTCCTGACCCCAAGGCCCGATATCGGGGACGCTTGGGCCTGGCCATTCCCTGGGAACACCTGCCCTGGTGGGTCATTATCACCATCATTATCGCCATCTTTGTATTCTTCTCCATCGTTAACAATCATTATTATCGGGATGCTTTTTATTTTGTCTTCGACTTCCCCTGGAACCAGGACGTGGTGCAGAACATCCAGGCAAGGAAGCTTGGCAAGGATGGGAGCTGGACATATCGGTTCAGCAAGCCGGTTCGGCCTGGAAAATATCATTTTCGGGTGGAGTATTACGGTGAGGGGAAAGTCCTGCTGGGAGAGGATGGCCCCTGGTATGTGGAGATCCCCAAGGATGCGCCCGCGGCGAAGCTAGACCCTCTCCCCACACCCCTGGGCAGCGAGGAAGCGTATGTGGTCATCGAAACATCCACCCCCGCGTTCGCGGGCAAAGCGCCCCCGGGAACCAAAAACGTCATTGTCATCGATGACTTCCACGGACGGCCGCTGCGCATTCTCCAACGCATTTGGAACGCCCGCGGGGTGATGATGACCATCAAAGTCACCATCATTTCCTTCCTGTTGGGCCTGATCCTGGGGTTGATCTTTGGCATCATGCGGGTGGCTGATGGTTCTCCGGATCTGCGCCCCGGCCTGTGGAAACGTCTGGCCATTGGGATTCCCATCTTCCTGGTGATCATGTACGCAATACCCGCGTGGCGCACGCCCTGGTACAAGGCGGTGGGCGTCTTCCTGGCGGTGGAATTCTTCACGGCCCTCTTCCCTGCCATGCCCTACACCATCTCCACCCTCTATGTGGAGATCGTGCGTGGGGTGCCCATGCTGGTCATCATCCTCTACATGGGCTTTGCCGTGACGCCCGCTTTACGCAACGCGACCCATGGCAGCGTGGACCTCCGAGGACTGCCCGCGGCCATTATCGGCCTGGCTTTCGGGTACGGCGCGTATATGGCCGAGGTGTTCCGCGCCGGCATTCAGGCCATTCCCAAGGGACAGATCGAAGCGGCCTTCTCCCTGGGCATGACTTATTCTCAGACCATGCGTCTGGTGATTCTGCCCCAGGCCATTCGTCTCATCCTGCCGCCCTTGGGCAACGACCTCATTGCCATGCTCAAGGACACCTCCCTGATCTCGGTCATTGCCCTGCCCGAGATGCTGCAATCGGGGCGGTTGTGGATTTCTCGCAACTTCCGGGCCTTCGAAGGCTTCAACACCGTCATGATCCTCTATCTGATCATGACCCTCTTCCTTTCCATGATGGTGCGGATCGTGGAGCGCCACTCGAAACTGCCTTCGAAATAACAACGCACGCGCGCCGATACGGATGAAAACGCCCCGCGGCCAGGGCGGCGCGGGAAGCCAGTCACGTAATGCGTAATGCGTGATGCGTAATGACCTCACGTATCACGTCTTCACGCATCACGCCCGTTGCAGACTCGCTCAACGTCGGCCTGGCGATCTCAATCCTGATCCGAATCCTATTTTCGGAACAGTCGCCATGAGCGATAGCTCACCACATAACGACGAAAATGGGGACCCAGATGTTCGTCATGCTGAGCGACCGAAGGGAGCGAAGCATCTAGCGAGCGAAGCGAGCGCTATGCGGTGGTTTTTGCGCTTCGCTAGATTCCTCGGTCGCTTCGCTCCCTCGGAATGACGTCGCGAGGCCCTATTTACGGAACAGCAACCATTCCCCCTATGCTCAAATGGCAACCTGGCATCCAGACAGGGCGTTACCTCATGCGGTTCGTGTTGCTGGTGATCCTGGTGCGCCTGGTGCGCGACACCAGCATCCGCATGATGTACCCCTTTCTGAACGACTACGCCCAGGGGTTGGGTGTCACCCTGGCAACCATGGGGCTGCTGCTCATGCTGCGGACCTCCTTGGTGGCACTGGCGCCCCTGTTCGGGCATCGGGCGGACCGCATAGGCCCGAAACCCATCCTCATGGTCGGATTTGGCCTGCAGGGGTTGGGACTTTTGGGCATGGGGTTTGCCGCGGGGGTGTGGATCGCGGCGGCTGCCATCCTCGTGTTGGGGATGAGCGACGCCATCACCTATCCCTTGATGCAGGCCTACATCAGCGAACACGCGCCCCCCTGGCGGCTGGGACGGGCGTTGATCACGGTAGAGTATAGCTGGGCCATCACGGGCATTGTCATCTTGCCCATCATCGGCTGGCTCATCGCCGAGCTGGGATGGCACACGCCTTTCCGCGTGCTGAGCATCTTCAGCGGCATGGCCATCCTCGTGCTCGCTTTCCTGCTGCCCCCCAGCCATCCCAATCCCAAACAGCAGCCGATTTCGTTCTGGAAGCAGATGGGGAGCGTGGTGCGGGATCGCAGTGCGCTGGGTTCGGTGCTGGTCAGCGCCACAGTTTTCATTGCCGCGGAGGCTTATTTCGTCACCTGGGGCGCGCATCTGGCCCGGGATTTCGCCTTGGGGCCGGAAGCCATCGGCCGTGTGGCTTCGGGCCTGGGCGTGGTGGAGCTTGGGGGCTCGGTCCTGGCCAGCTTCATCGTGGACCCCCTGGGGAAGCGCCGAGGCGTGATAGCGGGGGTGGCCTTCTTCCTGGCCGCGTTGCTCTCCTTGCCCTGGTTGAGCCGTACCCTGACGACGACCCTCGTGGCCATGGGTCTCATCTCCCTGGCCATCGAATACAGCATTGTGTCTACCATCCCCCTCATGGCCCAACAACGCCCGGCCAGCCGGGCCACGGTGCTGGCTTTGGGCGCGATGATGGGCGCTTTCACCCGCAGCCTCACCGATCCCGCGGCCACCTGGTTGCTGGAGCATGGGAGCTTTCTGGCGGCCATGGCATACAGCTTTCTGGCCCTGCTGATAGCCCTGCTGATCCTGTGGCGCTGGGTGGAAGAACGCGCCAGCGCTCGGGGATGACGTGGAAGACTGCACACTGATTACTGATGACTGATTACTGATGACTGTTCACCGCGAGCCGACCACTTTTTAATCCTTCGCATTATGAGTCCTACCGATCCTCTCTGGCAGACCCTCCTGGGCCGGCGCAGCATCCGCCGCTTTCGGCCCGATCCGCTGCCCGCCACCTTGCTGGAGCGCTTGCTCACCGCGGCCATTTGGGCCCCCAACGCCCATAACCGTCAACCCTGGCGCTTCGCGGTCCTCACCCGGGCCGAGATGAAAGAAGCCCTGGCCCAGAGCATGGCCCAGCCATGGATCGCGGACATGCGCCGGGATGGCGTGGATGAAGCCGAGATCCGGGCCCGGGTGCAGCGCGCCCGCCAACGGATCACCCAACCCCCCGCCTTGATCGTAGGGTGCATCACCATGACCGATATGGACAGGTACCCCGACCCCGAACGCCAGCAAAAGGAATGGATCATGGCCACCCAAAGCCTGGCCCTGGCCCTGGGCAACCTCATGCTTGCGGCCCATCACGAAGGCCTGGGCTCTTGCTGGATGTGCGCGCCCCTCTTCGCCCCGGCCGAGGTGCGGCAGGCCCTGGCCCTGCCCGAAGACTGGGAACCCCAGGCCCTGATTGCCCTGGGATGGCCCGCGGAACAACGTACCTCCACCCGTCGCCCCCTGGAGGAGGTGCTCTTGTGGCGTTGACATCCCTTTCCAAGGGCCGGGTGGTGGCCCTGGCCGGGGGCGTGGGCGGTGCCAAGCTGGCCCATGGTCTGGCTCAAATCCTCCCCCCGGATCGGTTGACCATCATTGTCAATACCGGGGATGATTTCGAACACCTGGGCCTGACCATTTGCCCGGACATCGATACCGTCCTCTACAACCTGGCCGAAGTCAACAACCCCCGGTTCGGCTGGGGCCGGGCCGATGAAACCTTCCATGTGCTGGATGAAGCCCGGCGCCTGGGCCATGATGCCTGGTTCCTGTTGGGGGATAAGGACATTGCCCTCCATCTGCTGCGGCGGTCCATGCTCGATGCGGGCATGACCCTCACCCAGGTCACCCTGGAGCTGGCCCGACGGCTGGGGGTGCGGCATCCGGTGCTGCCCATGTCCGATCACCCGGTGCGTACCATCATTCGCACGCCGGAAGGGGAATTGCCATTCCAGGAATACTTCGTGCGTCGCCGCACCGAACCGGTCATGCTGGGCATGCGTTTGGCCGGACTGGCTCAGGCCCGACCTTCCCGGCAGGTCCGGGCCGCCCTGGACGCGGCCGACGTGGTCATCCTCTGCCCATCCAATCCCTTTGTGAGCATCGGTCCCATCCTGGCCCTGCCCGGCGTGCGAGAGCGCATCGCGACCAAACCCGCCCTCGCGGTGAGCCCCATCATCCAGGGGCAGGCCCTGAAGGGCCCCGCGGCCAAGATGATGGAGGAACAGGGCCTGGAGGTCAGCGCGCTGGGCGTGGCCCGGTATTACGCGGGTCTCATCGAAGGCTTTGTTTTGGATCAAAAGGACGCCATCCTGGCTGAGGGCGTCCGGGCATTGGGGATGACCCCCCTGGTCACCGACACGATCATGCGCGATAAAACCCAACGCGTGCGGCTCGCCCAGGAAATCCTTCGTTTCGCCGATGGATTACCGGGGAGGTAGTTAGCAGTAATCAGTAATCAGTTATCAGTAATCAGTAGAGCCCCGCGACGTCATTCCGAGGGAGCGAAGCGACCGAGGAATCTAGCGAAGCGCAAAAAACACGGCATGGCGCTCGCTTCGCTCGCTAGATGCTTCGCTCCCTTCGGTCGCTCAGCATGACGAACATCTGCGGAAATCTGCGTTGAATCTGGGTGCATCTGCGTTCCCATTTCCCTCGATATCGGCGAGCCGTGGCTCGTGCATCCCACATCATGCATTCTTCCTCCATGCCCAAGCGGATCATCAAAGGAGGCGCGGCCCACGTGCCCGGCGCCGAACGCGCGCTGAAATGGGCCTGGGTCGAGGCCCGGCGCGTGGGAGAACGCATCGCCTTCGCTTGGAACGGGCCTCCCGCCTCCGAAACCGCCATCCTTCTGGCCTCCTCCGGGCGTAGCGGTTCCACCTGGCTGGGCGATATCCTGGCCGCAACCCCGGGCACCCAGCAGATTTTTGAACCGCTGGACCCTCGTAATGCCGCCACCTATCGTCAGCTCATGGCCTGGCCTCCGGGCCTGACGCCTTCCGCGTTCAAGCGGCAATATCTGCGCCCCCAGGCCCACGCGCCCCAATGGGAAGCCTTCTGGGAAGCCATTTTCCAGGGGCGGGTGCGCACCTATCTCACCGACTATCACCGTACCAGTTTCTTCCCTCGCCGCTTCCTCATCAAGGTCATCCGAGCCAACATGATGCTGGGGTTTGTGGCATCGCATTTCCATCCCCGCATCGTCTTTCTCATGCGTCATCCCGCCGCGGTGGTGAATTCCATGTACCATCGGGTGAAAGCTCCCTGGCCCGCGGACGCGCGGGATGTGCTGGCCCAGGAGGCTTTGGTGGAGGATTTCCTGCGGCCCTGGGTGGCTCAGATCGAACAAACCCCGCCGGGGCTCCCTTCCCTGGCCTTGTGGTGGGCCGTGGAAAACAAAGTGGCTCTGAATCAACTGGCCCATCACCCCCACTACCTGGTTTTTTACGAACATCTTTCTCTGGACCCCCGGGGCGAAATCACCCCGCTGCTTACCCATCTGGGGCTCCCCCCCGAATCCATCCCCGAGCCCTTGTTGTATCGTTATAGCCGCATGACCAGCACGCGCCAGCGTCGGGCCGGGGCCCAAGACGCGATGACCCGGCTGCAAGCGTGGCAAAAGGAACTCAGCCCGGAAGAACAGCGTTGGATATTTTCATGGCTGGAACGGTTGGAAATCCCATGCTACGGGACGGAGGTCCTGCCTCGGTGCCCTTCAGGTCCTCGCAATCGCCCATGAACCTGGCTGTTGTGATCCCCATGAAACCTTTGGCTCTGGCCAAAGCCAGGCTCCGCCCGCACCTGGACCCTGATGCCCATCAAACGCTGGTCACTTCCATGCTGCTTCACGTCATGAGCGCTGTCCAGGCCAGTGGGGTGGCTCATCATTGCGCGGTGCTTTCCGCGGATCCGTACCTTTGGCATCTGGCCCAGGCCCGAGGGTGTGGGAGCATCCCCGAGCCCAAACCCAGAGGCTATAACCAGGCTGTGCAGCAGGCGCAAGATTGGGCCGTGGCCCAGGGGGATGACGCCCTGCTCATTCTCCCCGGGGACTTGCAATGGCTCATCCCCGAGGATGTGCAGAGGCTGGCCCGGCGGGCCCAGCAGCAGCCCCGGGCCGTGGTCATAGCCCCTGACGCCTCCCATACAGGCACCAATGCTCTGCTTCTGCGGCCGCCCCACATCATCGCACCCCAATTTGGGCCAGCGAGTTTTCTCAAACATCAGCAGGCCGCCCGGACCGCGGGCCTGACCCCCATCATCGTGGAATCCCCCACCCTGGCCCGAGATATCGATTGGCCGGGGGAGTTGGTTCGTAAATAGAGTAATCAGTGATCAGTTATCAGTAATCAGTAGGAATCTGCGTCCCCATTTTCATCGTTATGCGGTGAGCTGTCGCTCATGGCGATTTTTCCCAATCCTAATCCTAATCCTAATCCCAATCCTACCACGGTTCAGGCCCCACGGTGGGAGGCAGGTACCATGCGGGAGGCGTGGGGGTGGCTTCGTATGTCTGGGCCGGAGGGGTCACCCGTTCCACGCGCAAGGCAGGGACCTGAGCCATGCGCATGCGCCAGAGTTGCACGAAAAGCACCAGAAGCAAAGCCATGACAGCCCATTTCAGGGCGGAGCGCACCCGGGGCCGGCGCCAGGGCAAGGCATGCATGGGGACAGTGGGCGTGGCCGGCCGGACATTCACCGGCCGGGCCCCGCGCACATAACGCGGGATGGGGCGCCCTTGTTGGCGTTGGTAGCGAGGACATGCTTCGTATCGCCCCACCAGGCAGTATTCGGCCTGGTAGTCCGGGGGCAAATGCAAAGTCGAAACCAACGCGCAGCGGTTTTCCGGGTCCGGCGCGGGGATAGGATCGTAGCTCTGGCGCTGACGCAAATAGGGACAAAGGTGCTGAATAGCGGATTCAGGCATAATAGCCACGTTGTTCCGGGGGCAACATGGCCGCAATACGGCGCATGATCATGTCGGTGTAGGGTTTCAAGTCACGACTACGGGCCCGGCTGGCTTCGGGAGGAAGACGAAAAGGCTCGCCCACATGGAAATGCACCTCAGGACGCCGTAGGCGCAGCCATTGATGGAGGATGCGTTCGTGGCCCCACATGGCCACCGGCACAATGAGGGCATTGCTGCGGCTGGCCAACCAGGCCGCGCCGTCATGACCTTTGCGCAAAATCCCATCATGAGAACGGGTGCCTTCGGGCGCCACGCCCAAAATCCCTCCCTCTTTGAGCACTTCCAGCGCGGATTGCAAGGCCTTCCGGTCAGGAGCCCCCCGTTCTACGAAAATCGCCTGGCCGAAATGCCGAAAAAGCCGGTTGATGAGAGGGGCTTTTCCCCATTTTTCCGCGGCAAAGGTCACCGGAGGCGCTTTGCTCAGCGCGGGCATAAGCACCACGTCGAACCAATTGATGTGGTTGGGCGCGATGATGGCAGGCCCGCTCGCGGGCATCCGCTCCAGTCCTTGCACATCAAGATGGACCAGATGCCTGAGCAAAAATCGCAACACACGTTGCAACGTATGCCAGCCTTTGGGTTCGCTCATAGGTCGTTGGTTAAGTTTAGGATCAGGATCAGGATTAGGATTAGGATTAGGATTGGGCTAATATCCAGTATCCATGCTCTCACAGCCAATTTATCAGCTCCAAAACATCCATGGGAACCACGCCGGATCGGGGATTGCCAGGAGGGTTACAAAAATCTGTGCAATCTGCGGATAGCATTCACTTTGAATCCTCGGGAATGCCCTGGGCTGTGAGCTGATAGTCGGCTACGGGTTCGGCCAGGGGGATAAGCGCCACCGCGAAGTAGCCCTGTTGGCCCGGGGGAAGCTGCGGGGGGCTGGCCGGAACCCGTCGCGCGGCCACTACCTGACCTTCTTGATTCAAAAGCGCGGCCGTGATCCGAATCTGGTCCACGGTTTGCTCGGTGGGGTTCAAGACCTGGCCCGAAAGGGTGATGACATGCTCCCCCGACCGTTCCATGAGCACGTTTTGCAAGACCAAATCCAAAGCATAGGAGGCTTCGTGGCCGGGGAGAGCCCGCACAACATGTGCCTGATAACGGGCAAAGGTGGGCACAGGCCCGGGGAAATGAGCGACGAAAACAGCCCGCTGCCCGGGCTGTACCAGGTCCTGCAACAGTGAGGTTTGCTGGCTGGCCACCACCTGGCCCTGTTCATCCAACAAATCCACCTGTACCTGCACCCCTTCTACAGGGGTATCCCCGGTCAGGGTGGCTTGCCCCAAAACCCATAAGCCATCGGCCTGGGCGCTGAAAAAGAGGGGGCCCAGGGTCATGGGGGG
>JALWZT010000252.1 GCA_027002405.1 Anaerolineae bacterium
GGGTGGTGGTGAAGGTGGGGGTGGGGGAAGGGGTGCCGTTGTTAGACGTGGGACAGGCACACCCGTTCCACCAGCAGGCGTTGTTGTCGATGAAATTCATCAAGGTGGTGTATTTGGGCGCGTTGTTATCATCCCGGTGTTCGCGAGCGCCCCAACTGCCCCACTTTGTGTATTCACCCTGATTAAGGTAGTGGGCAAAGAGGTGCGCGCCCGAATTGCGCCAGCCCTGAAGATACTGGGCATAGCTATCCCCCATGCGCGGATCCCGATTCGCGGTGGTGAACAGGGTGGTGATGCGCCCATTGTTTTCGACACCATTGTATCCCACCAGATGTTGGCCCCCTTCATAGAAGATAAGCTCCACCTGGTGGCTGTTGGCTACGGGGATGTAGTTATTCATCCAACCGATGGCCTGTTGAATGGCACCTCCGGGCGGGCCGGAGGAGAGGACACCTCCCTGTTGCAATTCGGTGAAGAGCTTGCTCAAACCGCCATCAGGATCATAGGTCCATCCCTCCACTTCCGAGGCCACGCTGGGATCGCCCAAATAGCCGCCGAAATAGGGCGCGATGGCCACCGCGTCCATGTTCACATCACAGGGCCCCTGGCTCCACAGGGGGCAATCCAACGCCTGGTCCCCGACCCAGGTATTGGCAGCCTGGGCGCCCATGACGCACACAACCCGGTCCGCGTCCGCGGCAAAGACGTTCTTCCAGATCTGGCAGATTTCGGCGCTGCGTTTGCCAAACCAATTGATGCGTTTGGTGTAGCTGCTGGCCGAGCCGCCGGGCCATTCCGCGTTCCCCTGTTGTTCGATCCAATTGCCCTGACTAAAAGCACCATTCCAGACTTCGTTGGAGTATTCCACATACACCCGTTGGGTGGGGGGCAAGCGGTCATGAACCAGGGTGGCAAATTGGGTGATGTAGTTGTCATCCGCCATGTGGGGCATGGTGAACCAGGGATCCGCGGCGAGTCGAGTGATCAGGTCCATCATGACTTCCACGGGCACGCCCGCGGGGGTGGTGTAGCGCACATCATCGACCAGGGGGCGATCCGACCATTGGCTTTGGGGCGAGCCGTTGGTTCGCATCCAATCCATGAAGCGAATGGTTTTATATTTGCGGACCCGGTCCAAAAATTCCGGCAGGAAGACCTGGGTCTGATAATTCGATTCAAAGGCCGCGGGCACGACCCGAATGTGACGCAGGTAGTTGCCCGTGCCTTGGGGGTCGGTGGCCGTAATTTTGAGATAAATGCCCATATCGGTGGGATTCACGTTGATGACATCGCGGCCCGGCGCCGAGGCCGCTACATCCTTGGTGGCATCCCAACCATATTCGATGGTCCCTTCCCCATCGTAAAGTACGATATATGGCCCGCCCGGGTAATGGCCTTGCAATCCCACAAACATCAACGTGCCCACAAAGGTGTATTGTTCGGGATCGCCAGGCTGAGGCAGGGACCGCACCCAACCTTGAGCGTCCAGATCAAGCAGCGCCTCTTCTCCCGTATCCCACGTGCCAGCGTTCTGGGTAATCCACTCGCGCGAGGCCTTGAACGCGTCCACGAAAACGATTTCCATGGAGTAGTCCACCACGCTATCCAGGTTTGTGCCGATGGGGGAATTCAGATTAGGCGGGCACACGCCACCGGGACAACAGGGGTCTGAGCTCTGGCCGTAGGTGGCATGCATGGTGGGACGGAACATCAGCCCCACAGTCCATACCATCCCACTCAAAACAAGGGCTAACATCCCCCAGCGCCACATCCTTCGCGGGGAGGTCTTGAAAGGCATAAGGATACTCTGGTGGTGGGAGGGGGCGGCTCCATCTGCCGCCCCCTTGGGTTGTATCATCTGAACATGGGCCACGCGGCATCCGACACCCACACGCTCTTGGGCCCCAGACGGTAGGTGGTGCCATTCACATACACCACCTCTAACCAATACCGGTATTGCCCGTGGTCCCGGACCATCCCATCCCACTGGTGATAGAGGCTTCCTTTGGGCATCCCCGCCCGTCGCGCGGACACAAAGCCTATTGGCACCGGCTCGGAAGCAGCACCAGGGATCAGCGCGGCACGCCACAGGCGGAACCCGGCGATCCATGTCTCGTTCATCGTCCGCCATGTGATCTCCACGATGCCCTCTCCGCCACGCGCCTGGAAGCTGGTAAATTCGATTCCGGTGGGGCTCTGAATTCCCACCCGATCGCTGTCGGTTTTATCTGGCAAAGACTCCAACGCGCCCAACGGCCCGCTGGGCCCGTCCGGGTCCGCGGTGCCATCATGGGCTCGGGCCATGTTCGTTGTCTTGCCGCCCGGAAGCTGGGTCGTGTCCGCCTTGCCCGTGAACGTGATGACGACCGTGCGGGACAGGCCGGGCGCCAGGGGATTGCCACCGAGCACGTCGGTCCAGGTGATGGTGCCGTCGTTGTTGTGGTCGTCGGAGTCGGGTTGGGCGTATTGGCCGTTGTTGCCGTAAGTCAGATACCCTGTGTTGTAGGTGTCTTCCAGGGGGAGGGTGGCCAGCCAGGTTTGGCCGGTGTTGGTGATGCGGATGGTGAAGCTGATGGGGGCTCCCACCCGTACCGGGTCGGGGGTGTTCAATTGTTTGGTGAGGGTGTAACTGGTGGTGATGGTGAAACCGAAGTCGATGGTGGGGTTGGTTTCGTTGGTGCCCAAGGTGAGGGAGACGTTGTGGTCCGTGGGGTCGCCGTCCGAGTCTTTGGTATCGTCGCCCACGTTTTGGGGGCTGGCGGTCCAGTTTTGCAGGGGGCCGGAGGTGAAGTTGGAGGCGTCCACGGTGACGGTGTAGGTTCCGGCCGCGAGGTTGGCGAAGGTGTACACGCCCGAGGCGTCGGTGGTCGTCGAGTCGGAGGCCGTGCCGCTGAGGGAGAGGGCCACGTTGGGGATGCCCGGTTCGCCCGCATCCTGGACGCCGTCCCGGTCGATGTCCCACCAGACCAGGTCGCCGATGCGGCCATTGGCCTGGATCACGGTATTGGGTTCGGCACTATCCTCATCGTCATCGGGCAGGCCATCGTTCAGATCATCCACCGTGTGGTCCGCGGCCGGGTCTGAATCCACATCCTGTTGATCCGCCTCGGTGACCTCGGCCCAGTTGGTGTAGTTGCCCGAGGCCAGCACCTCGGCCCGCAGATGCAATGTCACGCTGGCTCCATCGGCCAGGTTGCCGATGGTCCACACGCCTGTGATGCTGTTGAAGGCGCCACTCCCGTCGTCGGAGACATAGCTGTAACCCGAGGGGAGCTGGTCGGTGACCTGCACACCTGTCGCGTCATTGGGGCCGCTATTCGTCACGGTGATGGTGAAGGTGATCACATCCCCCACATGGGGCGTGGTGTCGTTGATGTCTTTGGTCAGGCTGAGGTCGATAAGGGGCCGGAAGCCAAAGTCGAAGGTTTCGTCCACCTGATTGTCGGGGAAGTTGTTGGGCCCGGCCGCGCCGTTGCTGTCGCCGTTGCCGTTTTCGCCCGTGGGCAGGGCTGTCACATCGGTGATGGTGAAGTCCGGCCCTTCCACGGGGGTGCCAGAGCCGCCCGTTTGGGTGCCGTCGGAATCCTTGACGTCGCCACCGCCCTGATTGGGCGTTACGGCCAAGGGGGCAGAGGAGGGAGGTGTAGGAATCTGCACCCGATAGGTGCCGGGGATCAGCCCGCAGAATTGGTACTTGCCATCGGAACCGGTGACGTAGGTGTAAACCTTGTCATCGCCTTGGGCCAGGCCCTGGCTGGCGCTGGTCTCGATGTTCCCATTGCTCCCGGCCCACACCAGGCGCACGCCCACGCCACTCAGGGCCGTGTCGCTGGCATCTTGCACGTTGGCAGTGGTCCCGGGGAAGTCATTCCATACGTAATTGCCCACGCAGGCCAGGGGCTGCCAGTAGTCCTCCACTTCGCCATTGCTGGCCGCACCGCCCCACTGGGTCCCGGTCAGGGTGTCGGTGGTCAGGCGGAAGCGCATGTGTACTTCGCCGCCGTCGAAGGTGGCGTGGCTGGGCACGACGGTGCAGATGATTTCGTTGTTTAGGTCGGTGTTGGCAGTCACCGTGGTCAGGGCGAAGGATTCGTCCTGGTCTACGCCGCCGCTGCCGTTATCGAAGTCCCCGTCGCCGTTCCAATCGACCCAGGCCATCAGGGTAGCCGCGCTGCTCAAGCCGTTGTGGGCCGTTACCCGGAAGCAGGCTTGGCCGTCCGGGATCAGCGGCGTCACCAGTTCCACGCCGTCCTCGTCGTCGTTGTTGCTACAGGTTCCTACTGCGGTGCCCGTGTTGCCGTCATCCCCCTTGCCGCTGCCGCCGCCTGCGGCGCCGGCATGGCCCGTGGTGTCTACCTGGCCGTCCCCTTCGCCATCGACGCAGGAACCCAGGTAGAGGTTGGAGGTGATGGTATGGTTGGGACCGCCTTGGGCGTTGGTGGTGTCGAAGCTGTCGGGCAGGTCGCCCCAGTCCTTGTTGTGGTAGAGACCCGCGTCCCAGGTGGTATTGTTCTCCCCGGCGCTGAGGTTGATGGCGCCGGTGCAGCCGGTGGAGGGGTCTGCGTCGCTATCGGTGGTGTCGGCGCCCTGGTTGGCGGGGCTGAAGGCGTAGCCCGAGGGCTTGATGAATTTCACCGAATAGGTCCCGGCCACCAGGTTGGTGAAGCTGTAGTTGCCGCTGCTGTTGGTGGTGGTGCTCTGGGCCGCGGTGCCGGAGCAGGAGCTGTTGGTGTACAGCTCCACGGTGACGTTCTGGATGCCCGTCTCGCCCGCGTCCTGGACGCCGTCCGCGTCGGTGTCGTTCCACACGAAGTCCCCTAGGGACCCGGTTTGGAGTTGTTTGAAGCCGAAGTCGAGATCATGGTTGTTCTGCCCATCTCCGCCCGTGGTAAAGACCACGCCGATATTTCCTGCACCGTCCACATTGGCTACGCCATCGCTATCCCGTTTATCCGCGCCGGGGTCGCTGCCGCCGTTGTCCGCGACCGTGGGGCCGTTGACGCCTGCACCGCAACTATTGGTGATGGCGCTTTGCGTGGGGTCGATCTTGATGCGGCATTGGGCGTTGCGTGGGATGATGTGGATGCTGCTATCCCACGCGGCCGCGGGCCAGCCATTGGCCGCGTTGATGTTCCCTGTGTTGTCTTTGAACAGATACTGGCCGTTGGCATCGGTGGTAGTGGTCGCGGTGGCCTCGTAGCCGTTGCCCGGATTGCCGTCGGTGTCGCATTCCAGCGTGACCGTGGCGCCACTGACCACGGGCTCGCCTGGGTCCTGTACGCCATTTTCTGCGCCTACGCCGCCAGCGCCGATATCGCACCACAAGCGGTTGCCGATTTCCAGAGGCGCGGGATAGCTCAGGGCTTCCAGGTCGCCCAGGCCGTTGGCCTTGCCAAACTGGCCCGGATCGTCTTGATAAATCTGAAACACATGGGTGGGCGCGCCATCCACATTATTTTGCCAATAAATCCCCCCCACATCCATCTTGTCAAAACCAATACTATTCTGAGGGGTCTTGGCGGTGACCACGACATCCTCCAGCAGCCATTGGGCCAGGGCTCCTGACGCGGGTTCGGTATGGACCGTGACGCCGTAGTAATTATTGGTGCCATCGCCCCAATAAAATTCCCCACCGAACCATTCAGGGGAGGGATTGGGCGATGTGGTCACCCGCTGAGCACCACAAGTTTGAGGTACATTCTTGTCACTACCCCCTTCCCGTAGGGGATAAACATAATTGCCACTGCCGGCGTCATAGTAGGCACACCAAAGGTTGCCGAAGGGTTGCGTGTTGGTCAGGCCATCGCCATCGCTATCTCCATTGGGATCGGGCGTTTGATTTCCCCATTGGTCACCCATGCGATCGCGTATGCCCAGGGTAATGTCTTCCCCATAAAAGGCCAAATCCCCTACCATCAACTGGCGGGCAACCCGGTAGTCATTTTGCAAAGCCGCCTGACCGATATCGGTGATCCAGGGATTCATGCCACTGGGGTCCACGGCTTCGTTGCCATTGGGGTCCTGGGTGGGATTAAAAGCCATCACGGTGGTCCAGGTGCCGGAGGAAGGTATCAATTGCTGCACATAGACCATGGCCTCATTATCGCAGGTCTGCCCCACATAGACCTTATCATCCTTGGTGGCCATGCCAAAGGGATAGATGGTTCCCGTACAGCGATTAGCATCGGTGGGATCAGGAATGGCCCATTGGCCCGCGAGGGTGCCGGTGCTGGTGTTGATGCCGATGACTTTGTGGTCATCGATGAGCACCACGTAAAGGATGCTGTCATCCCAGGAGATATCGATATCCCCCATGCCGCATCGCCCCACCTGGTCGAAGTAGGTTTGCTCATAGCCGGTGGGGTAGGGGGTGTCGATATCGCGGCCGTGATCGCCACAAAGGGTGAACCCCAGGTCGCTCTCTACGTTCACCCATTGCTGAGGCGCGGCCGTGGCCTGGCCGGTCTTGGGGTCAATGGGGGTGCGGTAGATCTGGCCTCGTCCGCCCGGGCCATAGCCCACCAGATATTTGTGGAAGGCCGCGGTGTAGAGATACCCATGGGTCCGGTCCCAGGCCATGCCATACGCGGCGCCGATCTGGCCAAAGGTGGAAAGCTGGGTATAACTGCCATCGGTAGGCGAACCGGTGACTGTGCCGTTGTGCGCATTGGCTCCCACCCCGCTGCGGCGCATGGAGATGAGCCCGGGATTATCGGCGTAATCACCATCGTACGCGCCCTGGGACATGAACACGGTGGCGACAACCGGGTCGGGCTGAGAATACTGGGCAGGATTGTTGACGCCAATCTCAAGGTTCGAGGTGCCTGTGTTGGCAAAGACCACCGTGGTGCTCCCCGCCGCCCCATCAAAAAGATAGGATGGTAAATCGGTCACTTCCAATCGCCAGGTTCCCGCGGAGGGGACGTTCAAGGTAAAGGTGCCGTCGTTGGCGGTTACCGTACTGACTCCGTTGCTGGTCCCCGACGCGCTGGCCGGATAGGCCGTGACCGTGACGCCGGCCACGCCTGGTTCGGGAAACTGGGGGGTGGTGTTGATGTCACCAGTAGCTGTGTCGCGCTGGCCATTGGCATTGAGATCGCGATACACCACACCGGTCAATGTGGCGGAAGTCTCCCCCGGCGCGGCCAGGCCCTGAATGCCTACCGCCAGCACCAAAAAGGAGAAGACCAGAGTGAGGGACAGGAGTCTGTCAAGTCCTATTTTCATAATAACAAGCCTCGAATCATTTGAATGGGGGGAGGGGGAGTGATAAGTGTTCAGTGTTTTCGTCGTTATGGGGTGGGCCCTGGCTCATGGCGCGCGGAAGCATCCACATCTTTATGAAATCAATTGGCCAGATTGGCACAACTTACAAAAACTTCATAAAAACTAACTCAATCGCCAAAATCAGGCGAATGTTCCAGAAAGATTGGGAAGGGTCTTGTTGCTTTTTGGTTGCGCCACGAAATGCGATTTTCTGTATAAGGCGAGGAAACACATTATTATATACATGATTTGCAAAAAAGATCAAATTTTCTTTAAGGGGGGAGACATACCTATAAAGGGGAATGCTTATAAAGGTAGAAATCTTCCATTTTGTTTAGTAGCTCTGTTGATGATGGTTTGGTTCTAGTGTGATATTTTGTCAGCTATTGTTTCGATAATATCAAGATATCTCTTCCACTTTCAGTTGCCCCGTTTTTTAACATGACATCCTGCAAAGGGGCTTAGGCAATGCAGGAAGTCCGGCGATATGAGCAGGCACCAGGTGCCATATTTTTTAATCCTTGACTCCTACGGTACAATGATCTCATGTCCCACCTCTCCCGTTCTTTTCTCATCATGGTCTTGCCTGTGCTGCTCCTCGGAGGGCTGGCGGGCTGTCATCGCGCGGCCACGCCCGTGGCCGTGGCCCCCACCGCCACCCTGGAGGCGAGCACGGCTCCCACCCCGGCTCTTCCCCTGTCCATCCCCACCCTTAGCCCGGCCAATCACATCACGCCCCTGGCCGAAGAGCTGGACGAAAAGCAGCAACTGGCCCAAATCGTGGCCATGAACCATCCCCTGCTGCACAAACTGACCACGGACCCTATCTCGGGCCAACCCTTGCGGGCCGAGGTCTTCGGCGTCTATCCCGCCCGCGAAAGCGACATCACCTCCGAAAGCCAGACCTGCAAGACCGTCACCTGCTATCGGGTGGACATCTACAACTGGGCTACCAACACCACCTACGTGGTCATGGTCGATATCGACCATCAGCAGGTGGTGGATGTGGCCGCCATGCCCGAAACCTCTCCCGAACTGCCGCCTCATCTCATTCGTGAGGCCATGGACATCGCGGTGAACGCCCCCGAGGTGGAGGAAGCCCTGGGCTTTAAGCCCGACCCGGACGCGCCCACCATGGCCGGCGTGAAGACCACCTTTAACAACACCGCGTGCGAGCTTTCCCACCATCTCTGCGTGGCCCCCACCTTCGAGCTGGAAGACAAAGCCCTATGGGCCATCGTGGACCTCACCGATAAGAAATTGGTGGCCGTGCGCTGGACCAACTACGGCGATTACAGCAGCGGCCTGCCCACGGAAGAGACCGTGGAGCGGCAGGATATCTTCGAGGAGTACTGCCGCCAAAGCCATGAGTTGGAGAAAGATGGCTGGCGCATGGATTTCATCCTCACCGCGTCCGACGGCCTGCGCCTTTCCGACGTCACTTTCCAGGGCAAGCCGGTGTTGCGCAGTGTGAAGCTCGTGGATTATCACGTGAGTTATTCCACCAGGGATCAGTTCGGATACAGCGACGCCATCGGCTGCCCCATGTTCAGCTCCGCCGCGGTGGTGGCCATGAGCCCGCCCGACATCGGCCCTATCACCGATGACAGGGGGCAGGAGATCGGCTTCTACATCAACCAGGACTTCGTCCATCCCCTGTGGCCCCAGCCCTGCAACTATCGCTACAATCAACGCTACGAATTCTACCAGGACGGGCGTTTTCGGGTGATGGCCGCGAATCTGGGCCGCGGCTGCGGCAACGACGCGGTCTATCGCTTCCTCTATCGCATCGATCCCGTGGCTCCCGATGGTGGCGGCCAGACCTTCGCCCAATGGGACGGCGACGAGTGGAAGGTGTGGGAAAAGGAGCAATGGTTCAAGGAGGAGCCCGACACGCCCGTCACGTCCGAGGGGTACCTTTATCGCATCACCAACGAGGACGACAGCGGTTACTACATCGAACCCAATCGGGGCCAGTTCGGCGACGGCAGTCGTGGGGACCACGCCTTCACCTATGTGGTCAGGCACCATCCCGACGAGGGCGATGCAGATATGCTCACCCTGGGCGTGTGCTGCAACCTGGACTATCGCCAGGGGCCCGAGGTGTTCATCGATGGCGAGTCCATCGTGGATGAGGATATCGTCATCTGGTATGTGCCGGTCATCGAAAATGACGACCGGCCGGGCCATGAATACTGCTGGGCCGACAAGGTGGTGGAAAACGGCATGTACGTGACCAAAATCTGGCCCTGCTGGTCCGGGCCCATGTTTGTTCCCATGGCACAGCCGTAGGCCGTAAGTAGAGGAATCAGTGATCAGTAATCAGGAATCAGTGAGGCTGGCCCTGCAAGCAGGTCATTTCGCCGCGGCGGACGCAGAGGACGCAGAATCAACTGAACACGGACCGCTGCTCCTCGCGGCCTGCTCATCCTTCATCCTAATCCTAAACCTGATCCTGGTCCGATTCCATTCCCTCACGGCATGGCGTGGGGCTGAGTGGAGGGCAAGAGCCACGTTTCCGTTGGCCCCAGGTGGTAGGCGCTCCCGTTCTGATAGAGGATTTCCAGCCAGTAACGATAGTGTGCTGGCCGCCGGACCAAAGGATCCTCGAAGCGATAGGCGTCGCCCGTCGTGATGCCCGCATGCTGCGCGGGGATAAAGGCCACCTGGAGGGGAGCGGTGAAGTTGCCCGTGGGGAGCTCTATGGCCCGCCACACGCGGAAGCCGATGATGCGGCTCTCGTTCACCGTGCGCCAGGTCAGGAGCACCGCGCCGTCGTCGCCGCCTTCTGCATGGAAACTGCCCAGCTCGATGCCCGTGGGATTCTGGATGGTCACGTCGTCTTGGTCCGTTGCCGCGGGGAGGGACTCCAAGGCACCCAACGGCCCGCCGGGCCCGTCCGGGTCCGCGGTGCCGTCATGAGCCCGGGCCGTGTTCGTGGTCTTGCCACCGGGCAAAGAGGTGGTGTCTGCCTTGGTGGTGAACGTAACGACGACCGTGCGGGACAGGCCGGGCGCCAGGGGATTGCCGTCCAGAGCGTCGGCCCAGGTGATGGTGCCGTCGTTGTTGTGGTCGTCGGAATCGGGTTGGGCGTATTGCCCGTTGTTGCCGTAAGTCAGATACCCTGTGTTGTAGGTGTCTTCCAGGGGGAGGGTGGCCAGCCAGCTCTTCCCTGTGTTGGTAATGCGGATGGTGAAGCTGATGGGGGCTCCCACCCGTACCGGGTCATGGGTGTTCAATTGTTTGGTGAGGGTGTAGCTGGTGGTGATGGTGAAACCGAAGTCGATGGTCCGGTTGATCTCACCGGCGTTCAAGGTGACGCCCGCGTTGTGGGTGGTGGGATCCCCATCCGAATCGGTGGTGTCGTCACCCACGTTTTGCGGACTCGCTTCCCAATCTTGCAGGGGGCCGGAGGTGAAGTTGGAGGTGTCCACGGTGACGGTGTAGGTTCCGGCCACCAGGTTGGCGAAGGTGTACACGCCCGAGGCATCGGTGGTCGTATTGGCCGAGGCGGTGCCGCTGAGGGAGAGGGCCACGTTGGGGATGCCCGGCTCGCCCGGGTCCTGGACGCCGTCCCGGTCGATGTCCCACCACACGAGATCGCCCAACGAACCTCTGAGTTGACTCATGGGCAGATTGTTGAGGGCAATCTCCGGATCCCCCGGTTCTAAATTGAAGGTGAGATAGTAGGGGTTGTTGGCGCAGGTGTGGTCATCTAGATAGCCGTTATCATCCCCATCGTCGGAACCCAATTCATAGGGATCGGGCTGACCGGTGGGGTCCAATGGAGGTGGATCCTGGGAAGTGCAGGTGGGGCTCAGTTGGTAACCGGGGGGTGGCGTGACGGTCATGGTGTACACGCCAGGCGTGCCGTCTGTGTAGAATCGGTATGTGCCGTCGCTGCCGTCTTGGGTGATGGTGACCTGCCCGGGCCCATCCACGGTAATCGAACCGCCCGAGAGAATCTCGCCCGTGTCTTCATCATAGATGAAGCCGGCAGGATCAAAGCTCACGGGCGTGGGATCGTCCTCGCCAGGGTCGCCGGCATCCCCATTACCCGAGGAGTCGGGGTCTACATGGTTATCCGAGGTGTCCTGCACGGTCGTGCCTTGGGGGGTCTTCCCCGTGGCGACGGCCTGGTTGTGGAAGGGCCCCCTATTGGTGCCAGGCGTCACCATCGCGGTCAGGGTGATCACCCCGCTGGCCCCCACGTTCAGGACATCTGTGCCCGCCAGGAGGCTGATGTCCGTGGAGCCATCGTATCCCGAATTGACTGTGAAGTCAGAACTGGTGGGGGCGGCGCTGTTGACCGTGATGCCGGCAAAGGTTTGGGAGAGATCATCGGTGACCTGGACGTCACTCAAGGTCACATCGCCCAGATTTTCCACCCGGAGGGTGTAAACCACCGTGTAGGTGCCGTCGCCATTGTCCGTGACGTGATGCACCCGTTTGGCAACGCCAATGGCGGGGTGTTCGGGCGTGACCGTTGCACTGTCCTGGTCGTCTTCGTTGGGATCGTGGTTGTTGGGCGTGGAGTCGTGGTCGGTCTGGTCCGCGGCCTTGACCTCCGCGGTGTTGGTGTAGGCGCCCGAAGCGTTGACCGTGGCCGTGATGTGCAGGGCGGTGGAGGCAGCGGCGTTGAGGGCGCCTACGCTCCATTCGCCGTTGGTGTGGTTGTAGCTGCCGCCGCTGTCGTCCGACACGTAAGTATAGCCCGAAGGCAGGGTGTCGGAGATAACCACGCCCGTGGCATGGCTGGGGCCGCTGTTGGTGACGGTGATGGTGAAGGTGACGTTTTCTCCCACCTGGGGATGGGTGGGCGTGACGGTCTTGCTCAGGCTGAGGTCGATGAGGGAACTGACCGTGACGTCTTCATCATTCTCGGGGTCCTGGTCGGACGGTGTGTCTTCGTCCTGGCCCTGGGTTCCATCATCGTTGATGAGCGGATAGTTGGATGCCACCGCGTAGGCTGTGTTGTCGTAGGTGCCTGGGGTGAGAGAGGGGGCCGTATCTGCCAGGAAGGTGATGGTGACCGCGCCTCCGGCGTGGATGGTCCAATGCCCCCAGGTGGGAACGGCGTCCCCCGCAGAAGGTGAGACCGGGTTGGTGCGGCTGGCGTTGGTTTGGGTGATGGTGGCAGTGCTGGCATAGGTGAAGCCGCTGGGCAGGGTATCGCTGATGGTGACCTCCGTGGCCGCGTCCAGGCCCGTGTTGGATACGGCGATGGTGTAGGTCACCTGTTGGCCCGCGTACACCGTGGGCGTTGTTGTATCCTTGTCGATGAGCATGCTGGGCGCCACAATGGTGGCCAGATAATCTTCGACTTCGCCATCGGGCGCTGCTCCCCCCGACCCCAACGTGGCATCGGTACTGAGGCGGATGCGGAGGCCCACTGGCTGGTTCACCACCGCATTCGCCGGGACAGGGAAGGGGAGAGTGACCACGCTGTCGTTGGCTCCGGGGGCCACGGTAGCGGTGATGGCTTCGCCGGTATCGGCGAAGTCGCCATCGCCGTTGTAATCCATGAAGCCGTAGAGGGTGGCGGTGATGGCGCTGGTGTTGGTCACGGTCACGGGCACGGAAACGGTCTGGCCGGGCGTGAATTGGGGGATAATGACGCCGTCTTCATCGTCGCCATTGCCTGTTCCCTCTCCAACCGGCTGATCATCATCTGTCGCGTTGCCTGTGTCATCCACGCCATCCACAAAGCCATCGCTATCCGCGTCGATCTCTGTCCCCAGGAACAGGTCGATCTGACCATCGAAATCCGCGTCCAACAGCACATGGCTGGGCCCGCCATCCTGGTCCAGGGTTGCATAAGGTGAGGGCAGGTCCCCGCGGTCGCGGGAGATGAGACATCCCGTGCCGTCATTCACCACCGCGGGTTCGCTGCCGGTGCCCACCGGCTCCAGGGCGGGCGTTGCATCCGAGACATCGATGCGATAGACCTGGTAGGGACCTGTGCCTGCGGCGTCGGTGTTGATCAGGGCATAGAGGTTGCCGCTTTGGTCGAACACCGCCCCCCCTTGTTGGTGGGGCACAGAGTCTTGCAGGAGTTTGCGGGTGATCACGCCCGTGGTGGGGTCGATTTTGATGAGACGGGTGGGGGAATAGCGGACCGCGTAGATGTTCCCATCCTGGGGATTGAATGCGAAGTCTGCGGTGGCCAGATGCCCGGGACTGCCGTCCTCGGTCAGCGGGAGTACGTGGAAAGTCATGGCCCGCAGGTCGATGACCGCCAATTGGGTGTTCGCGGACGCGTTCGCGTTGGAGCTCCCCACGTAGAACTTCTCGTTGCGGTCCACATCCCCTGCATTGAGCACGTTTTGGGCTACCAGGGGGTCCCCCTGGGCAATGGCGTTGCCCTGGAAGGTGAGCGCATTCTCCGCCAGCACTTCGCCCAAGATCTGGAATCCCCCTGTGTTGGGATTGATGCGGGCCAGGAGGCTTTTGCGAGGCGCGGGCTCATTCGAATCCCAGGTCATGGCGTAAATGTAGCCATCCTGGATGTTGAAGCCAATCGCGTTCAGGTCCTGCACCCCTGCTGTCAAATCCTGCACGATGGGCGGGGGCCCGCTGTCATGGGGGGTTTCGCCGATGGGGTCTGTGCTGAAATCCAGTTGGTCGAAGCGGAAGCGATAGTTATTGTCCGGGTTCGCGCGGGTCTGATAGAACGCGTCATTGCACTGGGCCACGCCCGCTTTGAAATCCCGGATGGTGAGGGGATAATCTTCCACTTCGCCATCGGGTGCGGGCCCGGTGGGGCCCACATTGGCGGCCGTGGTCAGGCGGAAGCGGGCATAGGTGTCGCCCGCGGTGACATCGTTGGGCACGGTCCACGCCAGGGTCGCGGTGGTATCGCCATTGTTGACGGAGGTCGCGGCCCCTTCGTCCGCGTCGAAGACGCCATTCCCGTCGAAGTCGATCCAGCCATAGAGGTTGGCCGTGGTGGTGCTGGTCACGGTGACGCTGATGGTCCAGCGTCGCACAAAGCCTGCATCCGCGTTGGAGATTTCAAATTGGTCCGCGATATCCACGCCGTCCTCGTCATCCACCTTGTTGGTGTCGTCTCCGTCGGCATTCACCGTAGGCTGGCCATTGCTCTCTGCGTCGATGGTGTTACCCAGATGCAGCCCTGCGGTGATGACGTGGGTGGGACCATTGGTCGCGGCCGTGGTGCCGTAGGTGTCCGGCGCGTCGCCCCAATCCTGGTTGGGATAGAGGCCCGCGTCCCAGGTGGCATCGTCTTCCCCGGCGCTGAGGTTGATGGCGCCGGTGCAGCCGGTGGCGGGGTCTGGGTCGCTGTCGGTGGTGTCGTCACCCTGGTTGGCGGGGCTGAGGGCGTAGCCCGAGGGGGTGATGAACTTGACGGAATAGGTGCCGGCCGCCAGGTTGGTGAAGCTGTAGTTGCCGCTGCTGTTGGTGGTGGTGCTTTGGGCCGCGGTGCCGGAGCAGGTGCTGTTGGTATACAGCTCCACGGCGACGTTCGGGATGCCGGTCTCGCCTGCGTCCTGGACGCCGTCCGCGTCCGCGTCGTTCCAGACGAAATCCCCTAGGGACCCGGTTTGGAGTTGTTTGAAGCCGAAGTCGAGATCATGGTTGTTCTGCCCATGTCCGCCCGTGGTAAAGACCACGCCGATATTTCCTGCACCGTCCACATTGGCTACGCCATCGCTATCTCGTTTATCCGCGCCGGGGTCGCTGCCGCCGTTGTCCGCCACCGTGGGACTGTTGACGCCCGCGCCGCAGCTATTGATAATGGCCAACTGATTGGGATCGATTTTGATGCGGCATTGGGCGTTGCGTGGGATGATGTGGCTGCTGCTATCCCACGCGGCCGTGGGCCAGCCATTAGCCCCGTTGATATCGCCTGTGTTGTCTTTGAACAAATACTGCCCGTTGGCGTCCGTCGTCGTACTCGCGGTGGCCTCGTAGCCGTTGCCCGGATTGCCGTCGGTGTCGCATTCCAGGGTGACGGTAGCGCCACCGACGACCGATTCGCCGGGGTCTTGGACGCCATTTTCTGCGCCCACACCGCCAACACCGGTATCACACCACAGCCGGTTGCCCACTTCCAACGGCGCAGGTGCAGAAAGATATTCTAAATCCCCTAGGCCGTTTCCCTTGGCAAAGGTGCCGTCGCCGGGGTTGGTACCGCCCGGCGAGGTGTCATAAATCCGATAAGCCCGGTTGCGTTGACCGGTCGTGTTATCCAACCATAAAATCCCACCATCGAAGAATTGATTGGTATCGTAAATGGGGTCGTATGCATCTTCAACCACTTCGCCGCGACCAGGGACGTTTACCAAGCCCGCCATGGATGTCTCGGTATGATAGGGGTAATGCTCCTGATAGTAGAATTCTCCGCCCCCCGGTCCTTGGTTGTTATTGGCACCCCCCGTGGTATGGCCGCCACAGCTCCCATTGTTTTCTAGGGTCCATCCTCCTGCACCATCGGAACATGCTTTCAAAATGTCCCCCGCGCTATCGCCGGAATACATGGTGTTATCGGTCGGATCCGTGCTAAAGCGACGAAAACCCATCTGAGAACCGTAGCGGTCTTGGATCCCCAGCAGCATATCCTCACCGTCAAATTCGATATCGGTCAACCACGGCTGCGGATAAGCGACCTCCCCCGAATTGAATTGGGGTGATTGGAGATGGGCGAATGTAGGAGACCATGGATTCCAGTCCGCGTCGGAATCTTGGTTGGCATCAAGGGCATAGGAACGATTATAAGTTAAGGGAATACTTAATTCGAGGGTAAATGTCCCGGGCGCCCCTGCATCGGTGGAATAAACAAAGGCTTGTAATTCGTTCCTGTTTTGAGAGGCCTCAGCAGTACAGGTCATGCCTATATAGACTTTGTCCTCATGAAAAGCCAGGGCAAAGGGCCGTAAGTCGTCTGAGCTTTGACATGGTGCGGTCAGAGGTAATGAGTACGTGGTGATATCCGCAATGCCCAGAGGCAAACCGGTGGTGGTAATAGGTATTTGGTAGAGTTCCTTGGTAAACAGGTTGATGGTCCATAATGTGCTCAAATCGTCGGAGATATCCAGGTCGCCAAAACCGATCCGGCCTACCTGATCCCATGAATCCGGATCATGATCCCAACAATCGACTTCATCTCCCGACTGAGATGGCCAGGTGGTTCCCAATCCCCCCACACATTCGTTGGTAGCCGAGTTATATTGCACATGAGGATCGGTACCGGTTTGAGCACTCAAATCGGCATAGACTGTGGTCACGCCATGGAGAATACGAAAGATCAGGCCTGTCTCACCGTGATTGCGGAACTTGGTATGCCGTTTCATAAATGCCGCCGCATAAAGCGCGTCCGTATTACGATCATAGGCAAGGCCCCAGGTTGTGCCGATATCCGTCTGGGTTGCTTCGACACTAGGCGCGGGGGTGTCAAAGCCATTGGGATCACCGTTATCGCAGCTCCCATCCAAATTGGCATCCACGCAACCCGCATTATAGTCAAAGGTTAGAAGCGCGCGATTCGAGCCGCTGCGATCGGCGTGATAATAGATAGAGGTGGCTAAACGAATATTACTCCCGACGTATTCGTTCGGATTGTTGACACCGATGTTCACTTGGCTGGCCCCATCATCGGCAAATACGACGGTCGTACTCCCCGCCGCCCCATCAAAAAGATAAGGGGGGAGGCCGGTCACTTCGATGCGCCACGAGCCGCTCCCCGTCGCCAAGGAGAATGAACCATCTGTTGCCGTGGTCGTGGAAACGCTCCCGGTGCTTCCCGTAGCGCTGGCCGGATAGGCTGTCACGGTCACGTTAGGCACGCCCGGCTCATGGGCATCGCGCACCCCATTGGCGTTGTAATCGCGAAAGACAACGCCTGTCATGCCGGAGGGCGTTGCCTCACTTGGAGGAGGCAACCTCAGTATCTCCATCGCCACCCACGCTAGAGCAACGACCAGAATAAAAACAAACCATTTTTTCATTAGAAAACTCTCCCAATAAGAGAAACTTGCTTTTTGTGTTTCCTTCCCTTTGGGCGAAGCCATAAAGCTCGAGTCTGGCGAAAATTATGTTGGTCGCTTTTCACGCCATTTTTTCGACACGAATTAAGCGAATTTGGCGAATTTTTCTTATCCTTTTTCGTGAAATTCGTGTTCATTCGTGTCAAGATCAAAAAACGCCAGTGCCCAGCATAAAGGATGCAGAACGCGGAGATGCTCAAAAATCAGTGTTTAATCAAATGCGGAAGCGTGAAAATGAATCGTTGGCTCTCCCCCTGTTATCAGAGTGTTTTGTAACTGCTGATGAAACGCCTTCTATTTAGTATAGCAGAAGGGATATCAACAAGAACCTGTCGTAAGCGGCAAAAGTGCTCCGTAAGGGAGAGTCATCAGTGATCAGTAATCAGTGATCAGTCATCCGTCATCAGTGTTCAGTTTTTTAATCCCTGCGTCCTACGGTACAATGATCCGTGTGGTTCACAGGATGCTTTGTCGCTTGACAAGCTGATGAACCATGCCATTTCTCCCTTATTCCTGACCTGATGTTATGAGCAAGAAATCGCGCAAAAAAAAGCGCCGCGGCCCATCGGCTTCCTCCCCTGCCGCCGGCCGCCCCCCATTCTTGAGCCGTCGGATGGGCCTGATGGCGGTGGTTGGGGTGTTGCTGCTGGCGGTGGGCCTAGGCCTCTGGTGGTGGTCGCGCGGGGATGGCCAGCAAGAGTCGGCTGCCACCCCGGCGCAGGCCCAAATCCCCACCCAAACCGCGCCCGCGGCCACGGCCGAGCCCACCCTGCCACCGAACATGGGCCCGGTCATGGGCTGTGTCCATCGCCCCGGGTTCGTCTCTCAACTCCATCTGGGCGACCAGATTTACATCGGCACGAACCTCAAGGGCTATACCGGCCTCACCCTCAGCGCCCGCCAACCCGATGGCCGCGTGGCCGTTTATCAGCATCCCACCTGGGACGATGCGGGCAACCTGGCGGCTTATGTTCTGGACGAGGATGGCAACATCTACGTGGCCCCTGCCCCTTTTGTCAGCCTGGATGAAAACCCGCCCGAGGAGCAGAACAACGTCTATAAAATCGACACCCACACCGGGGTCATGACGTTGTTCATCCAGTTACCTTGGGCCCAACCGCCCAGCACCACCAATCCCTATGGCGTCCTGGGCCTCACCTACGACTGCGACACCCACAGCCTCTATGCCAGTTCCGTGGCCGGCTCCACCTATGACGAGGAGCTGGGTCGCATTTTCCAGATCGACCTGAGCACGGCCTCAGTCGTTAGCCGGTTGGATGGGGTGGATGCGTTTGGGGTGGCCGCGTATCGGGGTGTCTCGGGCAAACGCCTCTATTTCGGCTCCGCGCGCAACAGCAGCATCCGCTCGGTGGCCCTGGACGAGACCGGCGCCTTGGGCACGGAACAGCGGCTGGAATTCTATCTGCAACAGGCACGGGGCGGGCAGGATGAACGGGCCAAGAAGATTCAGTTCCCCAAACGGGACGAGATGCTGGTCAAGGGCATCGAATTCAATTACACCCTGCGGGCGGCCAGCGATTTCGCCGAGCACGACTACACCTATCGCTACGACCCCGCGAACGACGCCTGGGAATTCGTGCAGGTGAAATTGAGAGAAGGCGTGCAATAAAATACGGCATGGTTCAGATCGTCTATCCGGCATCTTTGCAATGTCAGATGGCCAGCGTTTGGCAAAGCGCGTCAAACGTCAAAGCGTAGCGAAATGACCACGCTGGACGTTGGACATTGGACGTTGTAAAGATAAACCATGCCAGAAATAAAAAGTTCGAGGTCATCTATTATGCGTAGAACCTTTTCGCTGTTCATTGTCCTGGCGTTGCCACTTCTTCTGGCTGCTTGCGCTCCTGGCGGCGATTCGCTGGACGCCCAACTGCAAACGGCCATCCAGGGCAACCGCCTTGCTCCCTTGCAGCCTGCGCCCGAAGTCTCACCCGCGAAGCTGCGATTGGGACAATACCTCTTCTTCGACAAAGAACTCAGCGGCAACCGTGACACATCCTGCGCCACCTGTCACCAGCCCCTGGCCGACACCGTCGATCACTTGCCGCTGCCCATCGGTACAGGGGGGACGGGCGTGGCGCCCAACCGCCATTTGGGGCCACTAAAACCGCTGGTGGCCCGCAACACCCCCGCCCTCTTCAACCTGGGCCAGCCCGGGTGGCGCACCATGTTTTGGGATGCCCGGGTGGAAAAGCTGGAGGAGGGCACCATCATCGCCCGCACCAGCCAGGGGCCGGTGGCGCTGCCCCCGGACCTGGAAAACGTGGTGGCCGCGCAGGCCCTCTTCCCGCCCGCGGCCCGGGCGGAAATGCGGGGCTTCAAGGGGGACCCCATGCGCCAATCGCCGGGCGATGTGGACATCTTCGGCCGGGAGAACGAGCTGGCCAAATTCCAGGATAATGATTTCCCCGCCATCTGGCAGGGCCTCTGGCAGCGTATCACCGCCATTCCCGAATACGTGGACCTGTTGCAACAGGCCTATCCCGATACCCCCGTGGAAGCCATGGGGCCTCAGCATCTGGCCAACGCCATCGCCGCCTTTCAGATCGACGCCTTCACCTTCACCCAAAGCCCCTGGGATCGGTACCTGGCGGGAGACAAACACGCGCTTTCCCCTGAAGCCAAGCGGGGGGCCTTGCTCTTTTTTGGCCGAGCCGGATGTAGTGTCTGCCACCACGGCCCCCTCTTCACCGATCAGCGGATGCACAACATTGCTGCGCCCCAGATCGGGCCGGGCAAGCAGCCCGCCATCGAGCATCGCGACTACGGGCGTTTCCTCATCACCCGGCAGGAAGAAGACCTCTTCGCCTTTCGCACGCCCTCTCTGCGCAACGTGACCCTCACCGGCCCCTACCTGCACAATGGCGCGTACGAGCGTTTGGAAGATGTCATTCGTCATCACATGAACCCGGAGCAGGCTCTGGCCAACTACGACGTGATGCACCTGCCGCCCGAAGTACGCCAGCGCACCTGGATCAGCGAAAGCCTGAACCGGGCCATGCTCGACCGCCTTGATCCCCGGCTGCAGGTTCCCGCGCATCTCACCGATGAAGAGATTCGCGACCTGCTGGCTTTTCTGGATGCGCTGACCGACCCCGCGGCCAGGGACCTGTCCAAAACCATCCCCGACCGGGTCCCCAGCGGGCTCCCTGTCTCCGACGACCCCGCGGTCATGCAACGTTTCCTCCAGGACCATCCCTTTGTCCATCATCCCTAAAATAGAGTAATCAGTGATCAGTAATCAGTAATCAGTGGAAATCTGCGTCCCCTGATTAAAAGATTAAAGACTAAAAAAGCCCCGTCAGACGTAAGAACTGGCGGGGCTTTTTGCATGTTGAGAGTGAACACAGGATGGGCGCCCTGAGCTGTGTTCTCAACCTTCCATCCTATTCCCTTTCAAAGGAGGCACTCTCATGATTACTTTTGTGTGGCTTTGGGCGCTCCTCGGAGCCATTTCCACCGGGGATGATGAACCCATCAGCGACCCCTGGTAAGTCAACATGGCAATGGATCGGAACTGCCGGCGTTCCGGTCCATTGCTTATGCCAGTCCACAATTGGGCTTCTCATGCCGGGCGCCGACAAAGCCACGGCTGTACCTGCTGCATCCTATTGGAAATTGCCCCACTGCCTCGATATCTTTTGTCTCCGGCGAGGGGTTGCGCTATAATGTGAAATGCGTGCTCAAGACGTGTTCTCAACCTTCCATCCTATTCCCTTTCAAAGGAGGCACTCTCATGATTACCTTGGTGTGGCTTTGGGCGCTCCTCGGAGCCATTTCCACCGGGGGTGATGAGCCAGGCAACCCCCCCTGGTAACCTGGCAGCCATGGATCGGAACTGCCGGCGTTCCGGTCCATTGCTTATGCCAGTCCATATAGGGAAAACGCTCCCCAATGGAAAGGGGATCGCTTTTCGGCATAGAGGCTCAGGCGGGTCGCCAGCAGTGCTTCGGCTACCGAGTCGTGCCGCTGCAGATGCTGATAGCATGCTTCGGAAAATCGAGCCCCCATTTCGTCTGGGATGGGCCATAGAGCAGCTATCACCCGTTTGGCGCCCCCGACAATAAAAGCATAGGATAAGCCCATGAGTTCATCTCCAGGCCAGCTTTGGGTCACCGATGTGTCACAGGCAGTTAACATAACAAGATCGGTCTGCCAGGATAGGGACATGATATCAGGGACATAGAGGTTCTCATCGAACAAGACCAGGTGCGAAAGGGTCGCGTGGGTGGGATGGAAATAGGCATGGGTAGCAAAGTGGACCACATCAAAGGGGCGTCCTTTCGCCCCATGAAGCGCCTCGCGAAAGGCAGAAAGGGTCGCTTCTTCGTTGCATAACAGGATGCTTTCTGGCGAAAGGTGGTGAAAAAGGGCCATGGCTTCCCGTACTGTTTCGGGCAGAGGGGGCAGATGCCCATGGTCGAAGTCGGAAAGGGCGCAGATAAGCCCTCGCATGGTGGATAAGGGGGGCAGGGGCCGAAATGCCCCCGGTCGCCGCAACAAGGTCTGCAGGATGGGAAGGGAGACGATGTGGCTGAGGGCTTTTTGTAAGCCCAGGGGGATGCCATGAGTGCGTAAGGCAAAGAAGGGAAAGAGGGAAAGTTGTCCCGAAGAAGAAAGATAAATTGTGCGGGTATCCCCCATGGCATTTTCAAATTCCGAAGGAAGCAGCAAGCGCTCCAATCGCTCCCACAGCCTGGGGGGGTTCATCTCCTGGCCCCAGTCCAAAAGTTGGCGTCGGTAGCTCAAAAAGGGGTTTGTTGCCAAAGCGAGGATCTGCCTCTCCACGGGCCCCAGTTCTCTGCGCTCGCTCAGAAGACGCTCGCTATCCAGCCAGAAAAGATAAAGCTCGGTCGCCTGGTCCATTTGGCCATTCAAACCCACGATAAAGGTCCCCCACCGCCCTTTCCCATGACGTCGATCAAGGGATTTCCGTAGGGTAGGGATATCCCACGAGGGCACCAGGGGGGGAGCGAGGGGGGAGGTTTGCAACGCGTCCAGCTCCTGGACCAGGTGATCGAAGGTCTGTTCCAGGGTTTCCAGGCGCTCCCAGTTTTGATCCAGGCGTGCCACCTGAATGGCACGACGCAATCGCGCCAATTTTTCGGCATAGGTGCCCATGACATCAGACACCCCCTGCGAAGGGGCATGCGCCTCTCCATTCAGGAGACGTTCCAGAAATCGGACCGCCTTATAGGTTTCCAGCGAACGTAGAGCCGACAGGGTATCCTTTTCCTTCAGGGCCAAATCCAATTCCAGGGTCAATACCTGCTGAGCTTCTCTGCCCAACTCGGCCGCGGCCGAGGGTGACATGGCACCTTTGCGCAACCGATTCAACAAATGGTTCGCCTGATCCAAATGGTCACGCGCGCGAGCATGGTGATGCGAATGCATGGCAAGCCGCGCCATAAGGAAATGGACGCGCCAGGAAAAGGTATAATGATCGTGGGGCATCAGGCGATAGGCCCGTTCGATGGCCTCCTTGGCTTCGTCGAGACGGTGTTCTTCGTAGTAAAAGGTTGCCAGCCATGTGAGGGCCTCGGCAGCCTGGTGCGGCATGAACAGTTGAGACAACAACTCGGCCGAGGTCACCAACATCTGGATGGCTCGCTCCCGCTCCCCTTGAGCCCAGATAACACGCGCCAGGAGAATGCTCGTGATCGCGGCTTGTGCTGGCCGATGTAATTCCAGAAACATCCTGCTACTTCTTTCCAGATACTCTTGCGCCTGATCCAAATCCCCCAAAATGAACGCATACTGACCGAGTAAGCGCCAAGTTTTTGAGACATGGGCCCGGCTTCCCAGTTGCAGGAACAGGTGGCTGGCATGATGCAGGCGTTCGATCGCGTGGGTGCGATCGCCCAAATGCCAGGACAATTCCGCTAAACTATGTTCAAGATGGGCGACAATGTCGGGGGCCGTTTCTGCCGATACCAGGGTTCGTGCCTGGGTATAGGCTTGCAACGCCATCCGAAATTCCCCCAACTGACGATGGATGACACCGATATTATGAAGCATCGATGCCTGAGTGCTCTGAATCCCCGCTTTTCGAAAGTATGCCAACGCGAATTGATAATTTTGCAAAGCCAGCTCCGGCTGATTGAAATACAATTGCACATTTGCCAGCGCGCTGCGGCAGCGGGCAAGGGGGACCAGGGCCTCTTCCTGTTGGAAATAATCCAAGGCTTGCTCTGCATGACGCCGCGCTTGGGCATAATTATCCAGGCGGCGAAATGCGTTGGCCAGCGCGTAATCGCAACGGGCTGTCTCGTAACGGTCGTCCAGGGACAAAAAACCGGAGCGGGCTTCTTCTAGGAATGCTTTGGCTTCGAGATAACGGGTTCTTTGGTGGGCCAGAACGCCGGCAATGCGCCGTTGCTGATAACGGGCCCATTGGGTGCGGATGTCATGGCCGGATAAATCGATAGTGGCAAGAAGGGTTTCCGCCTGGTCGTATTGCCCTTGATACACGCTGAGGATGGCGGAGGCCAGATGGATGTACGAACGCTCTATGGAGTTTTCTGGCCAGTGCGCCAACAAGCGGGCCAGGATGCTTTGCGCTTGCCGGGATTGGCGGCGATCGATGGCAATGAGCGCGGCAAGCCATTCGCCATAGGGATGGAGCCGGGCTTCATCCGGGGGGAGTTGGGCCAGCAAGGCCCGGGCGTCATCGTATTCGTTGACCAGATAGGCCACCAAGGCTGAGCGCAGGATGACCTCGGGCGTGGGGTCTGTTGCGGCCAACAGTTTGAGGCGTTGGCGCGCCCATTTCAACTCCCCCCGACGCAGCGCTTCATCCAGTGCCGTCAGATCGCTCGCCAGGCTGGTATCGACGGAGGATGGCAATAAAAAGCGCAGCATCTCAAGTCAGGTGGACCCGTAAAACAAGGGCTGGAGTCGAGTCCCTATCCAGATAGGGCACTTCAACTCCAGCCAAAAATACCTGTCCTTGCTCATCGGTCTTTCGTTGCAAGATGCGTCCCAGCAACACCATGGTGACCGGAACGCCCCGGGCCGCCCCTTCAGGGGTGACAAGGGTCAACAGCAACCCCCCCTCTCCATCGTCTGCGGTTTCCCTTATCTGCTCTAGCGAATAATACCAGCCCTCTGGATCATCCAGTAACCCGGCACTCAACAGCAGGGTCTCCTCTCGCCCCAGGGCACCCCGTAGGACGTCTTCTTTATTCGGAGGGGTTATATCCTTGTAGAAAATGGTGATGTCAATATCCGTGTCACTGAGTCGTTGGGAGTTGGGGGATCGTTGATAGAAATCATACGTTCGTTGCAATTCCGCGCGGCAAGTCTCGCATTGGGCCAGGTGCTCCAATAAGGGATGTTGCGCCCATGCATCCTCCTGCCCATGCGCGAGATCCCAGGCATATTGGGCGAGAGCGATATGATGCTCTTCACAGGCATCCGCGATCAGGAGGGAGGAGAGATGAGGGGGGAACTCGGTATCGGATGTCCGATTTTCGATGATGCGCCACAGTTTTTGTTCCAGATACGCGAGCGCTTGTTTGTCGAAAATAGGGTTGTCAGCCATATGAAACACTGCTTCGTAAATAGGATTTGGATCAGGATTAGGATTGAGATCATCAGGACAACGTTGAGCGAGGCGGCAACGGGCGTGATGCGTGAAACGTGAAACGTGAGGTCATTACGCATCACGCATTACGCATCACGTACTTGGCTTCCCGCGCCAACGTGGCCGCGAGGCGTTTTCATTGGTATCGGCGAACTGCCGTTCGTGGTGACTGCTTTGTAAATAGAGTAATCAGTGATCAGTTATCAGTGTTCAGTAGCACTCCCGTGGCCAGCCCGCAGGGCTTCGTATCCGTAGCTCGGAGGTTTAGCTCCGAGCAGAAGAAACAGCGCTGCGTGCCTAGCCGGAATTATCCGGCGCTGTTTTATAGCCCGGCGACTTCATCGCCTTCATCGCCGGGCGGGCTTCGGTCGGCTAGACAACGCCGAAAAATAGTGCCACGATGGAAAAGGCGACAACGAAACGTCATTCCGAGGGAGCGAAGCGACCGAGGAATCTAGCGAAGCGCAAAAAACCACGGCATGGCGCTCGCTTCGCTCGCTAGATGCTTTGCTCCCTCCGGTCGCTCAGCATGACGAACATCTGCGGGAATCTGCGTTGCATCTGCGTGCATCTGCGTTCTCTCCACTTGCGACTTGCCACTTGCAAACCTGCTTGGCGCTCTTTGCGACTTGGCGTGAGATTTTCCTCGGTATCGGCGCGCCATTACTTGGGCCGTTCATCAGGAGGATATTTTTTGCGCAGGGCCTGCAAAGCGCGACTCCGCCATGTGGTGGCTTCGGGGACAGACACGCCAAAAAAGGCCGCCAGCTCTCCATTGGTGAAGTCGAAGAGGTAAATCAACAGCAAAATCACCCGATAGCGCCGATGGGAGATCTGACGAATGGCTTCCAGCAGCATTTCTCGCTGGATGTGCGCTTGAAGCCAATCTTCGCCTGACCGGTCTCGCTGTGGGAGCTCAGGATGGAGTTCGATATCGTCAATCAGGGGGATGATCTTGCGGATATCATCCTTGATGATGTTTTGGGCGGTCTGCCGCAGCCATGGTTCCAGCTCGGTGTCGTAAAAATAATTTTCGAGCAGGGCCAAAGAAAGCCTGGCCGCCAGTTCCTCTCGCAGATCCGGGGGAGGATGCCGATGGGCTAACCTGACATAGGTGCTGGAAACGATCCGATGGATCAGGGTCATGACATTTTCATGCCCTTCTTCTCGGCTCCTTTGCCATTTTGCGGAATAGGCCATATAGCCATGGACCACCCGGTCCAGCCATTCGAGATAGGAAATCTCCTGTTGATTCGCGTGTTGCTCGTACTTCTGAACCCGATAGAATCGACGTACGGCTTTTGGGGTGGCAAGTTTTTCCACCAGGTAGGCGACGTCGGATTCCTTGACGTTTGCCTGGGAACAGTCTTGTAATCGCCCTCGGATCAATGCAGCTAAATAACCTTTCGCCGTGGCATTCCAGTTTTCCGACGGCGTTGGAGGAAAAGGAAAAGGCGGCGGCCATGCAGGTGTCACGGACATTTACTTTACCCTGATGAGAAGGCGGTGGGAAAGCTCCAATCAGAGTATAGCAAATGTCCTTGCTTTCATGAAAACGCAACGGGTTATCGCTGCTGGGATCGGGGGCGTTTCACTCCAACCACGGAGTTTACGCTGATCTTGGAGAAGGCTATCAGGAGTTCTATAAAACCCGTGCGGTCTGTAATTGAAACTGCCTTGACCTGAAAAGTGATCAACAGGATGTTCGTCAAATCCAGTACCACTACTAAAAATATGTTTTACGATGACCGAATATGTCACTGTGTCATCCGAAACTGTTCCGTAAATAGGATCAGGATTAGGATTGAGGATTGTCAGGCCGAAGTTAGGCGCGAGCAGGAGTAATCAGTGATCAGTTATCAGTTATCAGTAATCAGTTGCGGGGCTAGCCGGATTCATCCGGCGCCGTTTTATAGCCCGGCGACTTCATCGCCGGGCGGGCGTGGTGGACGACACTTCGCTCGGTTAAACCACGCCAAATGTCTGCTATGTAAATAGGATTCGGATCAGGATTAGGATTGCGGATCGCCAGGCCGACGTTGGGCGAGGCGGCAAAGGTTCGTATTGCGTATTCCGTATTCCGTCCAGTCGTTACGCAATACGCAATACGGAATACGAGTCACGCCGCCCTGGCCGCGAGGCATTTTCGTCGGTATCGGCGAACTGCCGTTCGTGGTGACTGCTTTGTAAATAGGATTCGGATCAGGATTAGGATTGAGATCGTCAGGCCGACGTTGAGCGAGGCGACAGCGGGCGTGATGCGTGAAACGTGAAACGTGAGAGCCTTACGCATCACGCATTACGCATCCCGGGCTCGGCTTCCCGCGCCAACGTGGCCGCGAGATGTTTTCATCCGTATCGGCGCGCTGCCGCGCGTGGCGACTGCTTTGTAATAGAGTAATCAGTAATCAGTTATCAGTAATCAGTAGAGCCTTCCGACGTCATTCCGAGGGAGCGAAGCGACCGAGGCATGTCCTGAGCGCAGCCGAAGGAAATCTAGCGAAGCGCAAAAACCACGGCATGGCGCTCGCTTCGCTCGCTAGATGCCCTTCGGTTCCTCAGGGCAGGCTTCGCTCCCTCCGGTCGCTCAGTAACCGTCTAAAAATGTGTTTCCGTTTTTGTGCTCATCGACTGAAGTCGAACACTTAAGGCCTACGGCCAGACCCCCTCTTCATCTCCCCCGCAAGCGGGGGAGAACAGCGGAAGGGGATCAGATGACGGCCTCCGCCGTCCAAAACGGCGACAAAAGGGGTCGCCGAAGGGCGACCCTTGGCGCAATCTGATTCAGTTTCCTCATCTCCTCCCCCGCCCGTGTCGGAGTGGGGGAGGAACCAAAGGAGGGGGTCTGCGCCTCCATAGGCACGAGTTTACTCGGCAAGGGTTGCGGCAAAAAAGGGAAGTTATTTCTGGACGCTCACATAGCAAGGTAAAAACCACGAAGACACGAAGGCACCAAGGCACGAAGGAGAAAAAACGCCAGTGTCCAGTTCCTTGTTATGGGATGAGCCATCGCTCATGTCGACTGGGGTGAGATGGTTCTTCTGAGGGCGGGTTATGGAGAATCACCGGTGGGGATCCGTTGCCCAACCCCGTCGGGCTATGCTACAATGTCCCTCATCCATCTTCAGCGCATCCACTGCGGTCATCAGTGTGAATCCGCGCTCCCATTTTCATCCTGCCCCGGAGTTTTTCATGGACCCCATTGCTTTTCATATCGGCTCGTACCCCGTTTACTGGTACGGCATCATTCTCACTACCGGTGCGGTGTTGGGTGCCTGGCTGGCTTCCTGGATGGCCCGCCAGCGAGGCGACAACCCCGATCACATCTGGAACATGCTCATCGTCGTGCTCATTTTGGGCATCATCGGCGCCCGGCTTTACCACGTGTTTTCCCGCCCCGCGGTGGGCATTGGCTGGGACTACTACAAGGAACATCCCGCGGATATCTTTATCCCGCGCCATGGTGGCTTTGCCGGCCTGGGCATTTACGGCGCGGTCATCGGCGGCCTGATAGGCATCCTGGCTTACACCTGGTGGCAGAAACTTCGCTTTTTCCACTGGGTGGATTATGCGGCTGCGGGCGTGCTTTTGGCTCAGGCCATCGGCCGTTGGGGAAACTACGTGAACCAGGAACTCTTTGGCCCGCCCACCACCCTGCCCTGGGGCATCAAAATCGATTGCGCCAATCGCCAATTCTACGAACAATACAATTGCAATGTGCTGGGCCCCGACACCCGCTTCCACCCCACCTTTCTTTACGAATCCCTGTGGAACGCCCTGGGCGTTCTTCTCATGGTCGTTGTGTTCAAAAAATTTCAGCCCCGCTTGCGCGATGGCGATCTCTTCTTCTTTTACCTTATCTACTACCCCTTGGGGCGGATTTGGGTGGAATACTTCTTCCGCCCCGATGCCTGGACCCTGGGCGGCCTGCCCACCGCGGTGATCGTTTCCCTCATCGCCATGGCCGTGGGCGCCTTGGGCCTGATTTATAATCACGTCATTCGGAAACCTGCCCCCCAACCCGCTCCCCGCTCTTCATCTCAGCGCAAATCCAAGAAAAAATGAACCACACAACCATGAAGAAACCCCTCCTTATCCTTCCCGTCCTTTTCCTGACCCTGGCTTTGATCTTGACTGCATGTGGCGGTGCTGCTGCGCCCGCTGCCCCTGCAGCCGAAAAGCCCGCCGCAACCGTAGACCTGGCCTCCTTACCGGTGAACCTGACCGTTGATCAGGTGGCCGCGATCATGAACAACCCCGATGTGGTGCTGATTGATGTGCGGCAGCCCGAAGAATACAATCAAGGCCACATCCCCAACGTCAAACTCATCCCCCTGGATCAATTGCCTGATCGGATGAACGAGATCCCCAAAGATAAATTCGTGGTCATGACTTGTCGTTCCGGTAATCGGAGCAATCAGGCCACGCAATTCCTGCGCCAACATGGCTTTGACAATGTGCATAACATGCTGGGAGGCATCATCGCGTGGCAAAATGCGAATCTACCCGTGGAGAAATAACCCCTACTTTGCTTGAATCACAGGGGCTGGGATATAATCACCCTATCTGTCATCGGAGGTTCATTGCGTGATTCAACGTAAGACGCAGGATATCGCTTACTGGTTGGACGCCTACCAGATTGACGACGCCGACCACGAATACATCTATGACTTACTGGCCGAATCGGACGCGCCCATCCCCGCGCGCGATCTGGCATTGGCCATTATCCGTCGCCGCATGGAAGAGGAAGAACGCTTCCTGCGCGAAACCCTGGCCCAGGCCAATATCTACGACCCCAAAGAAGCCTATCAGGTGGGGGATGAGATCTATTTCCCTGCTTTGGGCTTTCGTAAAGGCAAGGTCACAGCCATCCGACCGGGCGCGAATCCTGAACACGGGGATTTCGATGTGATCACCGTGGCTTTGGAAGGCGCGCGCAAGCCCCGTCTTTTTGCCGCGCGCTTGCAAACCCCCCATAAGCTCAATCGCGACGGCGATACCGAGCTCCCCCTGGATAAACCCCTCTTCACGCCCGAAGAGATCCTGGCACAGGTTGAGGACGCGCTGGTGGCTAAAATCGAAGCCCATTTGCAGGCCCATACCGACTTCTTCGTGCGAGCCGGGAATGCCTGGCTGACCGCGGACCAGCTCATCCCGGTGAACATCGGGCATTTGAACATTGCCGAGGCCCTCATCGAAATGGAGGGCAAGCCCGTAACGACCCCCAAACTGCTGGAGCAAGTGGAGCTGGAGTCCGATATGCCCGAAAGCATTCGCGTCTTTTCCTTGGACATGGCTCTTCTTCACGACGAGCGGTTTATCCCCGTGAGTTTGAACGGTCAACGGGCCTGGTTCTTGCGGCGGTTGATGCCCGCGGCCGCGGTGGAGATCCCCGACGTGTTGCGCTACGAGCCGGTGGCTTATGACCGCTCCCTGCTCAACGTGGAGCTGCTCCAGGCTGAATACCAGGTCCAGGATGAATGGAGCGATGCCCCCGAACCGGAAGAGGGCGAAGTCCCTGCCTCCGCGGTCTTTCATCTGATTTACCCCCACCAGGTGGCCGGGACCATGCCCCTCACCCCGACCATTCGTCGGCTCCTATCCCTGGGTTCTCAGGACATGGTGGCCGCCATCACCCTGGTGGATGGGCGATGGGGGGACAGATTTACCGGTTGGGTGGTTCCCCAAGGCCGCTACATCGCGGGCCTGGAACACTGGTACAAAGAACACAAGCTCCCCATCGGCACGAAACTCTACCTTCAGCCTACAGACCAGCCTGGCGAATATCTTTTGGACTTCAAACCCCAGCGGGCGAAACGCCATTGGGTGCGCCTGGCTACGGTTCAAGGCCGCAAACTGGTCTTCCAGACCCAGCAAAAAGCCATCAATGTGGAGGTCGATGACCAATTGCTGCTCAGCGTGGGAGACCCGTCGGCCATCGATGATCTCCGCCAGATGGTGGAGCTGGAAGGCTATAGCGTGGAAGACCTGGTGGCCATGATCATGCCTGAACTGGCCCGCATGAGCCCCCAAGGCACGGCCCATGTCAAGACCTTGTACAGCGCGGTGAATTTAGTACGCAGGCTGCCCCCGGGCCCCATTTTTGCGGCTCTGGTGCAGATCGGTGCCACCGACACCGGCAGCGGCTTTTGGAGTCTGTAACCCTCAACCTTACCGATACGAGAATAGCAACCATGCCCTGGAAACGACCCACCCTCGACACCCCTTTCCATATCGATTGGGAATGGTGGCGAGCCAACGAAAGCAATTATCGCTTTTATCTCTACGAACAGCTCTGCGATGCCTGTCGGGAGCGCTATTCTGTGGACGAAGATGTCCAGGCTGTGGATTGGATCGATCCCGAAACCGCGGAGGTCACCGCGGACGCGGATGCCTGGCTCATCTGTCTGACCAAACATTGCGCTCAGGAGCCTCATTACATTTCTGTGGATTTGCCTTTGGCCGCGGCTGTGTTTCGCGTCTTTCTTATCAATGGCAACCGCCCTCTCACCCCCCGGCAGTTGCACGATCACCTGCCCTGGCGTGATGCCCGCACCATCCTGCGGGTCATCGGCAGCCGCAAGATTCATTATGGCATTCGCCCTGTGGTGGACTAAGCGCCTATGAAGATCAAACGCATTGTCGAAGCAGTTCCCAATTTTTCCGAAGGGCGTCGTCAGGACGTGATCCAGGCGATTGTAGCGGCCTACAACAGCGTGGAAGGCGCTCGGGTCATCGATGTGTCCTCCGACCCTGATCACAACCGCACGGTGGTGACCCTGGTGGGGGAACCCGAAGCCGTGAGCGAAGCCCTCTTCCGCGGCATCGCCAAAGCCGCGGAGCTCATTGACATGGACAGGCACCAGGGCGAACATCCTCGCATCGGTGCCACGGACGTGGTTCCCTTCGTGCCCATCAAACATGTCAAGATGGAGGAGGCCGTGCAATTGGCCCGAGACCTGGCCTTGCGGGTGAGCGAGGAGCTAGGCATCCCCGTCTATCTCTATGCCAAAGCGGCCACCCGTCCCGAACGCCAGGTGTTGTCGCACATCCGCAAGGGAGATTACGAAGGGCTGAAAGCCGACCTGGAGGCGGGAAAAGAGGAACGTTTCCCCGATTTCGGCCCGCCCCACCTGGGCAAAGCCGGGGCCACGGTGATTGGAGCTCGCCCTCCCCTTATCGCCTACAACATCTACCTCACCACCGATGATGTGAGCATTGCCAAAAAGATCGCCCGGGCCGTGCGCCATTCCTCCGGCGGATTGCGCTACGTCCAGGCCATGGGGGTGCTGGTGGAAGGCAAGGCTCAGGTTTCGATGAATTTATTGGATTACACCAAAACCCCGGTGTATCGGGTGACGGAATTGATTCGTCGGGAGGCTGCCCGCTATGGCGTGGGGATTCAGAGCGCGGAACTCATTGGCCTGATCCCGCAGCAAGCCCTTATCGACGCGGCCCAGTGGTATCTCCAGTTGGATAACCTCACCCCTGAGGGGATTCTGGAGAATCATTTGGAGGATTAAGCGCGGCCCACATGGCCTCCACGGGCGCGGGCTGGCCGGTCCATTGTTCCCAGGCCAGGGCGCCCTGATACACCAACATTCCCAGACCATTCCATGCCCGCGCGCCTGCTTCCTGGGCCTGGGCCATAAGGCGGGTACGCGGGGGATTATAGATCAGATCGTAAACCCATTGGTGGGGCAGGATGGGAAGGTCCTGAGGCCAGGGAGAAGCTTCTTCGTGGGGATGCATGCCCACCGGGGTGCAATGGACGATAAGCTGGACCCGAGGTCCCCAGCGAGGGAGCTCATCCCACGGGTGGGGCTGGAGAAGCCCCGGTTGGGGGATATGAGGTGCGAGGGACGCGACCAATGTTTGGGCTTGCTCGACGCGACGGGCCAGGATATGGATGGGGACTTGGCGCATGGCCAGGGCATAGGCCACGGCCCGGGCCGACCCCCCCGCGCCCAGGATCAAAGCTCCCCTCTCGCGCAATGGCCGAAAGGAAAGCCCTTTTGTTTCCAGGTCTCGCATAAACCCCGGCGCGTCGGTATTGGTGCCCCACAGGGTGCCCTGTTCGTCCACCACCATGGTATTCACCGCGCCGATGGCCCGGGCTTCGGCCGTGAGGCTATCCAGGTAAGGGATCACGGCCTGTTTATGGGGCACGGTGACATTGGCGCCCCGGAACCCCAAAGCCCGCAGGCCCAGCACGGCTTCGCCCACCCGCTGCGGGGGGACGGGCAGGAGGGCATAGTAACCATCCAGCCCCGCGGCCCGAAACGCGGCGTTGTGCATGAGAGGGGATCGGGAATGGCCGACGGGCCAGCCTATCAAACCTACCAGGATCATGGTTGGAAGGGAGTGTCAGGTACCAGGTGGAGGGAACGCAGTCGCCACGAGCGGCGGCTCGCCGATACCGAGGAAAACGCCTCGCGGCCAGGCTGGCGCGGGAAGCCACGCACGTGATGCGTAAGGCGTGACGCGTAAGGCTCTCACGTTTTACGTTTCACGCATCACGCCCGTTGCCGTCTCGCTCAACGTAGGCCTGGCGATCCTTCCGCAACCGACGACCATGCTATTTTTAAAGCAGTCCGACGGCGGGCCACCCCGCGCCGATACCGACGAAAATGCCTTGCGGCCAGGGCGGCGTGACTCGTATTCCGTATTGCGTATTGCGTAACGACTGGACGGAATACGGAATACGCAATACGAACCTTTGCCGACTCGCCCAACGTCGGCCTGGCGATTCCTCAGCAACCAGCGATCATTCTATTTTCATAGCAGTCACTTGCGATACAACTCACGAAACTCCTCCGGACTTTGCGCCGTGCGGATGGCTTTCTCCAGGATACGCAGGATGCCCAGATCGGTAATGGCTTCTATCTCGGGCATGAGCTTCAGCCCTTCCATCCCGAACTTCAACTCCAGGCCCAGGGCGATGGCTTCCAATACGCCCTCGCGATAGCCTTGCTCACGTCCCCGTTCCAGGCCCTCTTCCCGCCCGCGCATCAGGCCCTCCATAAGGCCTTCTCCGCGGCCTTCTTCTCGCCCGCGCGCCAGGCCTTCTTCCAGGCCCTCCTGGAAACCTTGCTTGAACCCTTCTTTCAGGCCCTCTTCCAGGCCTTCCTGTTTGATCAGTTCATAGCCAAAGGATTGTATCATCAGGTCCCTCCGTCGATTCAAGAGATGCCGGGCCAGGTCCTTGGACACCAGCCCTGCCATCAAGGTCATATTCGTCAACATGTCCGCCTTGGCCTCCTCCGTCAGATCGCTGTCCACGATGGCCCGCTCCGCCTCTACGGCCACATCCACGCCCCCTTGCATCAGCGGCGTCAGGGGCATGAGACACACCTTGTTTTCGCGGAGGACCTCGGCCGCATCCAGCTCATACGGTTTCACCAGGCGGAAGCGGTAGTCCACTTCCCGGTCGTGGTAGTGGTCCGTGGCCGAGGGGGAGGGCCGGAGGAGCATGACCACGGTGATGGCATCCAGCTCCTCCCGTAGCACATGCCGGGCCCGATACTCCAGCAGGCGCTGGGGCATGTTCCGCTGCCAGTAGGTCTGGAACTCGATGAGGACGAGGAATTCTTCCCCATCCTCTTGCACGACGCGCAACAGGAAATCGCTGGTGCGCACGCTGGTGGTTTCCCAGGGCCGTTCCTCCATGAGGGTACTGCTGGTCACAGGGATGTCCAGCAGGTCGCGCAGGATGGCGGCGTGACAATGGCGGAGAAGTTCCTTGAGCGCGGCGTCGTACTTCATGAACTATGAGAGGAGCAAGGAGATTGTAGGGGGATTGTAGCACAGAGCGGCGGGTTGGGCAACGGCTTCCGGGTTAGGATCAGGATTAGGATTAGGATCAGGATTAGGATTGGGGTTGGGCGATATGAGTGATGGCTCACCGCATAACGACGAGAATGAGAACGCAGATTTGCGCAGATGCAACGCAGATTTCCACTGATTACTGATCACTGATTACTGATTACTCTATCGCTGGCATGGGGTGGGATCTCATGCCGGTGCTGCCAGCGCCACCACAGGCCCACCGGATACCCCAGCATCTTGGCCACATCCCCCACCACCCGGATGATGGGAATGAGGCCCAGGGTGTAGAGCTTTTCGAAGGTGTAAAGGGGGATGCCGCCGGGCAGGGGGCGTTCCCACGCCCGCATCAGGCGGGTGTAAGGACGTTTGACATAAACGAAGAAGCCAAAAAGCCCCCAAAGCCAAAATGCCCGGGTCTTTTTGCGTCCCAGGATGGCCAGGGTGGGGACCGCTACCAGATAGGTGCCGTAGCGGATCGCGTGGCGGTGCCGCCACAGGTCGGCTTTGCCATCCCCCCGGGCGTAGCGGTAGTATTGCCAGAAGAATTCCCGTAAACTGCGGCGAGGCCGAAAGCGGGCGATGGCTGTGGGAGCCCAGGCGAAGAACCCATAGCGCTTGCGCAGTTCGAAATCGAAGATCAGGTCTTCGCAATAGTCCAGCCATTCGGGGTACCCGCCCACGGCTTCCCACGCGGTTTTGCGAAAAGCCAGGGAACGGCTGGAAGGCAGAAAGGTTTGGGGATCGATCTCGCTGAGATCGGGCAGGGTGGTCGCGCCCAGGGCCATTTCAAACGCGTTCCAGGGTTCAGGGACAAAAAAGCCCGAGACCACGGCCACGTCGGGGTTTTCCCGCAAGGGGCGGGTGATGGCTTCCAGCCAGGTGGGGACCAGAGTCACCCCCGCGTCGGTGACCGCGATGATGTCTCCCCGGGCTTCGGCTACGGCCCGGTTACGCCCCTGGGAGATGTTCGCGCCCGGCTGTACCATGACGCGCAGGGGCAGACGATCCTGGTACGCGCGCAGGTGCTCCAGGGTATCGTCGCTGGAGCCCCCATCCACAATGACGATTTCGTCCGGAGGGAGGGTTTGTTCCAGGATGCTATCCAGCAGGTCGCGCACAGCACGACCTTCGTTGTATACGGTGGCGATGAGGGAGATCATGGCGCGAAGGGGGGTTCCACGGGGGGATGGCAACACGTTAGGCGGCTTCGGCCGCGGGAGGGGTGGGCGCGGGACGCTGAGCCAGTTCCTGATCGATGAGCAAAATGCCCGGGGGATAATCTTTGACCATGCGCACTCGGGCCAGGACGTCGCTGGCGCTTTTTTCCTCTTCCACCTGCTCATCAATGAACCATTGGAGCAGGGTTTGGGTAGGGTAGTCACCTTCTTCTACGGCCAGCTTGTAGAGGTCGTGAATGCGGGCCGTGACATGCTGTTCATGTTCCAAGACCTGGGCGAAGATGGCTTCCACCGAGCCGAAGTCGGCTGGCGGTGCCTCGATGGCTTTGAGAATGACTCGGCCCCCGCGGTCGTTCATGAAATCGAAAAACTTGAGGGCGTGGAAGACTTCCTCTTCATACTGCATGCGCATCCAATGGGCCATACCAGGTAAGTCTTTGTATTCCAGATAAGCCGCCATGGACAGATAAAGGTAGGCGGAGTAGTATTCGGCATTGATTTGGTCGTTGATGGCGTCTTGCAGCCGTTGACTGAACATGGGATACCTCGTGAAAGAAAGGATGAAGATGTCGATGACTTATTTTACTCCATTTCAGGGCTGGCGACAATGCTCATGGGGCGAGAAGGATTTTCAGGCTTTCCCGTTTTCGGGCGTGGGCAAAGGCTTCCAGCCCTTGTGCCAGGGGATAGACCGCGGTGATCAAGGGGCGGGGATCGACGCGGCCCTGGGCCAGAGCCCGGATGGCCTGGGGGAAGGGGCCGCAACGGGAGCCGATGATCCGGAATTCCTGCACCACGATGGGGCTCAGATCGAGTTCCGCGGGGAAAGCGCTGGTGGTTTTGAGGATCAAGGCCCCGCGAGGGCGCAGCACTGAGTAAAGTTGGGCCAGAGATTCGGGCCGGCCGGTGACTTCGACTGCGATGTCGAATTCCTGGTCTTGGGGCAAGGCCCGGGCGGTGCGGATCCCCGCCTGCCGGGCCAGGGCCAGTTTGTGAGCATGGCGCCCTACCAGCAGGGGATCGTAGCCTTCGGCCCGGAAGACCCGGGCGATGAGTTGCCCCAGGCGACCGTCGCCCAGGATCAGGACCCGATCTCCTACGTCGGGGGGCACATCGCGCAACGCGGCATAGGCCGCGGCCAGGGGTTCGACGAACACGGCCATGTCGTCGGGCACGGAATCGGGAACGGGGTGGAGGAGGTAGAGAGGGCTGACCAGGTAGGTGGCAAACGCGCCATCCCAATCGAGGATGCCCAAGACTTTGCGGCGTTGGCAGTGGGTAAGCAGGCCTCGGCGACAGTGGTCACATTCGCCGCAATAGGTGTTGATCTCGCCCACCACGCGGCGGCCTATCCAATCTTCATGGCCTGGGGCTTCGACGACCTCGGCCACGTACTCATGGCCCAAAACGCCCTGAAAACCGCCTTTGTATCCAGCGGTCAAGGCCAGGTCTGTGCCGCAAATCCCCGCGTAGCGAACCCGCAATAGGGCTTCACCAGGGCCGGGCAGGGGGCGGGGGTAATCATGACGAAGGGTAAGTTGTTGATTTTGAAGGACAAGTGCAAGCATGGTTAAATAGAGATTGAAGAACAGTCGCCACGTGCAGCAGCGCGTCGATACCGAGGAAAAGCTCACGCCAAGTCGCAAAGAGCGCCAAGCAGGTTTGCAAGTGGCAAGTCGCAGGTGGCAGGTGGCAGGTGGCAGGGACGCAGATTTGCGCCGATGCGACGCAGATTTCCACTGATTACTGATGACTGATGACTGATTACTTCTACTCGCGCCTAACCTCGACCTAACAATCCTTAATCCTAATCCTAATCCTAATCCTATTTTCAAAGCAATCCTCATGACATCATCCATCCTTCTTACCGGTGCGTCGCGTGGTCTGGGCCGGGCCATCGCCCTGGAACTGGCCCGCGCGGGCGCTCACCTCACCCTCAATGCCCGTTCCGCCCAGGCCTTGGCCCAGGTCAAGGCCGAGGTGGAATCCTTGGGCGGGCAGGCGGTGGTTCTGGCCGGGGATGTGAGCCAACCCGATGTGGTGGAGCGTTTGGTCGCGGCCGCGGTGTTGGCTTTTGGCCGGGTGGACGCGGTGATCAACAACGCGGCCGTGTTGGAACCTTTGGCCCGCATCGCAGACAGCGATCCCGTGGCCTGGCAGCGGAATCTGGCCATCAATGTCCTGGGGCCCTATCTGATGATCCAGGCGGCCCTACCCTACCTGCGCAAGGCCCAACCGGGGCGGGTGATCAATGTCTCTAGCGGCGCCGCGGTGCGGGCCATGGTAGGGTGGTCGGCGTATTGCAGCAGTAAGGCCGCACTGAATATGCTGACCCAGGTGCTGGCCAGGGAGGAGCCGGGCATTGTGGCTCTGGCTGTCCGGCCCGGGGTGGTGGATACCGCGATGCAGGCCGTGTTGCGTCGGGCGGGACGGGAAGCCATGGAGTCCCAAGTGTACCAACGCTTTATCGATTATCATCGCCAGGGGCAGTTGTTGCCGGCCGAGGTACCCGCTCGGGCCTTGGCAGCTTTGGCTCTGAAGGCGCCGTTGCGCTGGTCCGGGCGTTTTATCTCCTGGGATGATCCCGAGGTGCAGGCCCTGATCGAAACCCCGGCGGCATGATGATGGAACGCAGGCGCCACGAGCAGCAGCGCGTCGATACCGAGGAAAAGCTTACGCAAAGGCGCAAAGGCCGCTAAGCGGGTTTGCAAGTGGCAGGGGGCAAGTGGCAGGTGGCAAGTGGCAGGGACGCAGATTGACGCAGATGCAACGCAGATTTTCGCAGATATTCGTCATGCTGAGCGACCGGAGGGAGCGAAAGCCTACCCTGAGGAATCGAAGGGCATCTAGCGAGCGAAGCGAGCGCCATGCCGTGGTTTTTGCGCTTCGCTAGATTTCCTTCGACGAGGTCCTTCACTTCGTTCAGGACAAGCTCAGGACATGCCTCGGTCGCTTCGTTCCCTCGGAATGACGTCGCACAGCTCTACTGAACACTGAACACTGATAACTGATTACTGATCACTGATTACTCTACTTACGGAGCAGGACCCGAAAGCTCGCGCCCTGGCCCGGCCGAGAATGCACCTGGACCTCGCCACTATGGGCCCGCGCGATTTCCTGGACGATGGCCAGGCCCAGGCCCGCGCTGCCCTTGCGTCGAGCCTGATCCCCCTGATAAAAGCGGTCGAAGATGCGCTTCTGCATGGCAGGAGGGATCCCAGGGCCGGTATCTTGGACTACCAGCTCGGCCATCTCGGCCGCGTCGGCCGCGGGCCCTACCCGGCAATGCACCTCCCCTCCGGCCGGGGTGTGGCGTAAGGCATTCTCCAGCAGGTTGGAACATAGTTGCATGAGCCGGTCCCAATCCCCCCGCACGATGACGGGCTCGCCCTGGAAGGTGAGGGTGATTTCCTTTTGTTCTGCCGCGGTCTGAAAGCGTTGGACGCATTCCTGGACCAGGGCTTTCAGGTCCAGGGGTTCCCGGCGGAGGGGAGCTCTTCCCGATTCCAGACGGGCTAGGTCCAACACCTGGTTGACCAGGTGGGTCATGTGTTGGGTCTCTCGCTGAATGATCGCGGCCGCGCGGCGGGCGCTTTCGAGATCGTCGATGACGCCTTCGTTCAGGGCCTGAGCAAAGCCCTGAATCACGGTGAGCGGGGTTTTTAGATCATGGGACACATTGGCGAAGAATTCCTGCTGGGCCTGACGCGCGGCCCGGACTTCCTGGGCCATGTGGTTGAATTGGCGGGCTACATGTTCCACTTCGGCCGGACCCGTGACCTGCAATTGGAAATCCAGATTCCCTTGCGCGATCTGGTCCGCGGCCTGGGCGATCTGCACCAGGGGCCGGGTGATCCAGCGACTGATGAACCAGGAAAAACCCAGGCCCGCAAGCACGGCCATGAGTGCGGCCCATAGCAATTGCTGACCGATTTCAGAGATCACGTTGGGGAAGCGCCGCGGGCTGATTTGGAGGACAAAAAGGGGGGGACGAGGCGGCGCGTTTTTGGGCGGGAGGATCACGGTGAGGGCGTAGAGGTAGGTTCGACCATCCGGGGCTGTAAAGTGTCCGACAAGGGGTTCGCGCGCGGCTCGACGAATTTGGGTTGGAGGGATGTTCAAAGGCAGAGAAGTGCCTACCAGTTTCCCCTGGGCTGAATCTCCCACCACGCGGCCCTGCTGGACCAGGAGGATCCGTCCTTTGCGGGGGGCCAGGGGGGCGCTGAGTTCTTGCGCGACCACGTCCAGGGAACTTTCCCGACGCATCAGCTCCCGCACCAGGCGAGCGCTCAAGGGGGTGGCCGCGCGTAAGCGAGCGAGGATCAGCCTATCTTGCAACCCGCGCCATGTCACGGTCAGAGTCAGCCCGGCCACCACCAGGATCAATGCAGTTAACAGCACATAGGAAAGGAATAAGCGGGTGCGCAGGGTTTTCTTCATGTGTCGACCATCAGCTTATAACCAACGCCCCATACTGTTTCGATGTGGACTTGCGTGGTGGGCAGTTTTTGGCGTAACTGCGCGATATGCACATCCACGGTGCGGGTGTTCCCCGCGTAATCATAGCCCCAAACCCGGCTCAGTAATTGCTCTCGGGTGAAGACCATGCCCGGATATTGGGCCAGGGTGTGCAAGAGATCAAATTCTTTGGTCCGAAGGGGGATTATCTGGCCCTGAACTCGGACTTCCCGGCGGGCGATGTCAATGTGCAAGTCCCCCAAGCGCAAGATCCCCTTGAGGTGTTGCCCTACCGGGGTTTGGGCCCGACGCAACACGGCTTTTATCCGAGCCACCAATTCCCGGGGATTGAAAGGTTTGGCCACATAATCATCGGCTCCCAGTTCCAGGCCGACAATTTTATCCACATCATCTCCTCGGGCTGTGAGCATGATGATGGGGATGTCGCTGTCCTCCCTCAGCCGCTTGCAGACTTCCCAGCCATCCAATTCGGGCAGCATCAGGTCCAAAAGCACCAGATCAGGACGTTGGTTTTTGACCATGATCAGCCCTTCTACCCCATCGCGCGCGGCAACCACGTCGAATCCTTCCTTGCGCAAATAGAGGGTAACGAATTCGACAATGGAGGGTTCGTCTTCGATGATCAGGATTTTGGGCATGGCCTCGGTCGGGCCGTGGGATGATGTGGAGCCAGGAGGGGCTTGATTATAGGATCGCATTGTAACGGATATGAGTGAGATTTTCAAGTGTCTGCTCTGATACTTTACCTTTTCCGCGCTTGAGAAATGTTTGCAAATCGTAAAAAGATTGTAAAATGTAGGGCATGACCGCTTCGCTGAGTTTTTTAGGCCATGCCACCATGATGTTCCATTTGTCAGGCCAACATATCCTGACGGACCCGGTGTTGACGGATCGGGTGCTTTATCTACGCCGGCGTCGTTTTTCCGCGCGGACCTGGCTTACCCGCCAACCGCCACCTGATCTCATCCTGCTTTCCCATTTGCATCTGGATCATTTGCATATCCCTTCTTTGCGACAATTACCCCGAGATGTGCCCCTGGTTGCACCTCGCGGTTCGGGGCGATGGCTGCGCCGGGTGTTGTGTCGGCCGGTCATCGAAATGGCCCCGGGCGAGGAGCTGGCCCTGGGGGATGTGACCATCGTTGTCACCCACGCGGAACATGGGGGCAGTCTCCCTATCTTGGGGCTGGCCCAAGGGTATCTGCTCAAAGGGGAAAAGGTGATATACTTTCCTGGGGATACCGATGTCTTTCCCCAAATGGCTGAGCTGGCCCAGGCCGAGATTGATCTGGCCCTGATCCCCATCTGGGGGTGGGGTCCCACGCTGGGGGCAGGGCATCTCGATCCCTGTTCCGCGGCCGAGGCTGTCGCTTTGTTGCAACCCCGGCATGTGGTCCCTATTCACTGGGGCGACTTCCGACCGCTGGGACCCATCTGGGAGATGCTTGCCTATCTGCACACCCCTGGCCCCAAGTTTCTTTATTACGTGCAGCAGAAGGCCCCCAATACCCAAGTGCACTTTTTGGCGCCTGGGGATGTCTTGGAACTTTCTCAGTATCAAAGATTAAAGAACGAAGAGTAAGGATCATGAATTTGAAACAGCATTTGATGCAGCGAGACCCTGCCGAGTTGCGTATTTTTGCCCAGAATCAAGGCCTGGTCTTGGATGAGGTAGATAGCGATGAGCCCTTGGCCGTGGTTTTGGCCCAGGCCATGTTGGCACCTGAGCACGTGCAAGAAGTGTGGGCGGATCTTTCCCCCGACGCGCGAGAGGCGTTGTTTGCCCTGGCGCAAACCGAGGTGGGCATGCCGGCCCTGGCTTTTCAACGGCGGTTTGGTGAGATCCGTCGTTTGGGCATAGGCCGATTGCAGGTGGAGCAGCCCTGGAAGACGCCCACAGGCCCGGCCGAGGCGTTATGGTGGTTGGGATGGCTGGTGCGGGTTTTTCGAGAGACCGAGGGGGAGATGGTGGAATATATCACCCTGCCTTCCGACTTATCTCCCTTATTGCCTGTTTCCGGCCAACGTCCTCAACCTCCATTTCCCGGACCTGCGCCCGAGCCCCAGGTGGAGGAGAACCTGGGCGAGATGCTTTTGGATGATCTGACGCTTTTATTGGCGTATGTCCAGAATCATCCTGTCCCCCTGCGGAAAGATGGTCGCTGGCGAAAGCAAGATTTGACCCGGTTGGTTCCGCGCTTACGCCTGAGCCGCGTGCGCAAACAGCCTTTGGAAGCGGGCGGGCCTTTGCATTTGCTGTTTCTGGTTGCGAAAAAGCAAGGGCTGTTGGTCACCCGGCGGGGATATCATCGATTGGGGAAAGCATTGCGGCCCTGGCTGGAACAAACCCGGGCTGCGCAGATGGCTACCCTGTTCCGTGTGTGGCAAGAGGCCGGGCCTGAGGATTGGAATGATCTCTGTCTGATGCCTGAAATCCGCTGCCAGGAAGGGGATTGGGCCAATGATCCCATCTTGGCTCGTAAGGCTCTGCTCCAGCAGTTGGCCCGAGCTGAGGAAGGGGTCTGGTATGACTTGGATGATCTGGTGGCCATGATGTATGAACATTTCCCTGATTTCCAGCGACCGGACGCGAATTATGATACCTGGTATCTGCAAAACTCTGTGGGAGACTTTTTGCGGGGGTTCGAACATTGGCCCGTGGTGGAGGGCGCGCTGATCCGCTACATCTGGCGCGGGCCTTTGTTCTGGTTAGGCGCGGTGGCGTTGGGGCCCCGCAAGGAACGATGGCGCCTCACATCCCAGGGCCGCGGCTTTCTCGAACCCTCGCCTGCCAGCCAGGAAGAACCCCCTGCAGCCTCAGAGCCGATCTTGCACGTGGATCGAACATTTCGGATCACCCTGGCGCCTCACATCTCTGTATGGGATCATCTCCGAGTGGCGCTGTTTGCCTTTTGGCAGGCCAGTGAACCCCGTTACCAATATCTCATCACCCAGCGCGGGCTGCGGCGAGCCCAGAAACGCGGGGTTTCGGCGCAGCGCATCCTGGCCTTTTTGGAACGGGCCAGCCAGAATCAGGTCCCAGGCAATGTACGCCGGGCCTTGAGCCAGTTTGATAACGCCTGATCCCTTTATCTTTTATCTCCTGTAACTATACAGGTATCCCACCCAACGCTTTGCCACGAAGGCTCGAAAGCCCCCCTCCGGCTCCCCCCGCACACGGGGGGAGAGGCGAAGACACGAAGAGAACCTTTTATTTTCTCCTTCGTGCCTTTGTGCCTTCGTGTCTTCGTGGTTTTTACCTTGCTATGGAAGGGTAGGTGTATAGTTACTATCTCCTTTCTATTTCTCATGCACGAATCCTCCCTTTGGCTTCCCCTTATCGCAGGCTTACTCATTGTCGCGGCCAATGGTTTTTTCGTGGCCGTGGAGTTTGCCCTGGTCACCATCAATCAATTGCGGCTGAAGCAACGGGCCGAGGCAGGCAGCCGTCCTGCCCAAATCGTCCTGAAGATGCTGGAAGACCCGGATAGGGCCATTGCAGCCTCTCAGCTTGGGATTACCGCGGCCAGCATTCTGTTGGGTATTGTGGCCGAAGAGCCCTTAACCCGGTTGCTCTCCCCTTATCTGGCGCCCGTCTTGGGAACCTTCTTTGGGCCAGCCGTGGCCGCGGGGATCGCGGGCACCCTGGTCCTGTTGTTGCTTTCTTATTTCCACATGGTTTTTGGGGAGCAAGCTCCCAAGATTATGACTATTCGCGAGCCCGAACGAGTAGCCCTGTGGGTGGCGTATCCTATGTGGCTGTTTGCCCGCATCACCTGGCCTTTTGTGTGGATGGTTGATGCCAGCACCAACCTTGTCCTGCGCCTGGTGGGAGTGCAGGGAACCACGGGCGGGCATGGCACCATCGCCTCCATCGAGGAACTCAAGATGGTTCTGGCCCAAAGCGGGGAGGAAGGCATCATCGAAGAGGACGCGCGGGAGATGCTGGAGCGGGTTTTTGACTTTGGCGAGCGCCTGGTGCGCGAGGTTATGGTGCCTCGGACACACATTATCGGCGTGGAACGACACCAGAAAGTCCGGGAATTGTTGGAGCTTTTCAAGGACCACCGGCATTCCCGATTCCCCATCTATGAAAAAGATTTGGACCATATTGTGGGGATTATCCCCATCAAAGATCTGGTGGCTTTGTTGGTGGAAGAACCCGAATGGATGGATGTCGCGGTAGGGGATCTGCCCATTGTGCGTGAGCCTTTGATGGTGCCCGAATCCCGTCATATCGATGATCTTTTCGAAGAGATGCGTTCGAAAGGGATCGGGCTGGCCGTGGTGATCGATGAATACGGGGGCACCGCGGGCCTGGTGACCCGAGAGGAACTGGTGGAGGAGATTGTGGGGGCCATGTCTGATGAATGGGCCCAAGCTGCCCCCTATAAGCGTGTGGGCCCCTCTACGGTGGAGGTGGATGGCCTCATGCGTGTGGATGAGGTGAACGAACTGTTGGATATCGACCTCCCCGAAGATGACGCGTACGAAACACTGGCAGGATTGATCCTTTACCGCTTGCGCCGCATCCCCGAAGTGGGGGAAAGGGTGGATATAGGACCCTATCGCCTGGAGGTGGCGGAATTGGAAGGTCCCAAGATCGCTCGGGTGCGTATTTCTCGCATCTAATGTTTGGTATTAGGTATTGGGTATTTGAATTGTCCTGAAACAGTCACCATGAGCAATAGCTCACCGCATAACGACGAAAATAGAACGCAGATTTGCGCAGATGCTCCGCAACGCAGATTGACGCAGATAATCTTTCACCACAAAGGACACAAAGAGCACAAAGATATTCTAAATTTTGTCAAGAGGTAATTTGAGGCGAGGATTCGCCGACAAAGCCCCAAGAAACAGCCAACCCACTCACTGAACACTGAACACTGAACACTGATTACTCCTGTTACTCCTGCTCGCGCCTAACCTCGGAACGTCCGTGTGAACCACGCCAACAAAGGAAATCTCTTATGATCGATTCCTCGCGATATATCTCATGGCTTCTTTTCGTTTTCTTCCTGGCCTTGGGAGCCGCAGGATGTGCTCAGAAGCAAACCCCCTCCCCCACGGCCCTGCCCGAGCCCGCGGCCACGTCGCCCGCACAGCCGCCAGGAGCCCCCACGCCTGCCTCGGCTCAAGCTGCCAGGGAGGCAGGTCTGGACCCCAACGCCATCGCGCTGGACACCCAGGGCCTGGCATCCTCTTGGCGTGCGGTGGCTGTGGAGCCCATCCCCTTTGGCATGGAGGGGCCGGGCGGCCTCCCCGCGCATCTTCAGGTCCTTTTCAATGATGTGCAGGCCCCTCAAGCCCGCCCGTCGGGCGCGCCGGTGATTTATCTCATCCCCGTGCAGCCCTATCGGGCCTTGTGGGAAGCCCACGAAAGCGGAATCGCGCCCACCATGTTGGACCGGATCGCGCAATGGAATCAATCGCTGCCTCAACCTGCGCCCGTTCGTGGGTTGCCCGCGTTGCCTGTGCGCGAGGCTCAGGGGGTGAATGATCTGGCCACGCAGGTGCGGCCGGTGGCGGGGAAACAGCACCGGGGTTTTCGTTATGTGGGGCGGTTTGCCTTCCAGGCCCTGCCCGTGACCAACGCGGGGTTGCGTTATGTGTATCAGGGCCTCAGCCAGGATGGGCGTTACCTGATTGCGTTTTTCTATCCCGTGCGCACCGATGAGCTCCCCGATGATCTGGAAGGGGTCTCGGCAGAAGAGCAGGCCCGTTTGAATGAGAACGGACTGGGGTATCTGGAAAGTCGGGCCCGGGCCCTGGACGCCTTGCCTGCGGAGGCCTGGAGCCCTGATCTCGCCCGATTGGACGCGCTCATCGCTTCCTTGCGGTGGCATCAGTAATCAGGTGCCACGAGCCACGGCTTGCCGATACCGAGGAAAATGGGGCGCAGGTGGCAGGTGAGCATGAGACCTCGGAGGGTCTGCGCAGACCTCCGAGGTCTGGGGCCACCACGCCCGCCCGGCGATGAAGTCGCCGGGCTATAGAACGGCGCCGGATGAATCCGGCTAAGCCCCGGAGGGGCGCTGTTTTTCAGCCGGGGGAATTATCCCCCGGTGTTGGGTGACGACGCGAGCCTGTGGCATACGGAATGCCGTCAGGGGTGCGCTAGCCGCCACGCCCGCCCGGCGATGAAGTCGCCTCGGCGCTACTGAACACTGAACACTGATTACTGATAACTGATAACTGATAACTGATTTCTCCTGCTCGCGCCTAACCTCGACCTGATAATCCTCAATCCTAATCCTGATCCTATTTACAGAACAGCCACCTTACCACCGCAGCAGCCAGCGCAGGGCCAGCCGCGCCAACCTGGCCCGCCAGGGCAGGCGTCGGGCCCGAGGGAAGGGCCAGGGCAGAGGGTAGGTGTTCTCCAGCACCTCTCCATTGGGCCTGTGCAGGCGTAGTCTCAGCATGCCCGGAGGCGATGGCGGCAAAGGCAGGGTGTGCACATGGACCCGACCGAGGGGCGCGGGGGAAACATCCCCCTCCCACCAGGGTTGCTCCCCCAGCCAGGCTTCCAGCCGACATACCCCCGGCGATTCCAAACCATCATGGACTACCCATAACTCGATCCCATGGGGCGTGAATCGGGCCAGGGGCGCCAGGGGCGCGTAGGAACGGCTCACCTGCTCATACGCGGGTTTCGGCGGGCCCTGATAGGGCCACACTCCCCAAGCGATCGCAGGCCAGGGTTCATGCCATTGC
>JALWZT010000253.1 GCA_027002405.1 Anaerolineae bacterium
CGGCGGATGGCGGTGATGCGGGCCAGGGGCGGGGCCTGGGCCTGAAGCGCGCGGGCGAACGCGTCCCGGGCGTCGTCGGGTCCCCACACTTCGATGTCCACGCCCTGGCTGCTGTTGCGCACCCAACCGCTGAGCGCGTGGGCCCGGGCCAGGCGATAGACAAAGGGCCGGAAGCCCACGCCCTGCACGATGCCGTCGATGTGGATGTGTTCGCCGTTCATCTGGATCAATCGCCGCGAAGCATGTACGTGTTAAGTGAACAAAGCTGCATGTGCATCGGGCGTATTGCGTACTGCGTATTCCGTCAACTCGCTACGCAATACGAAATACGCAATAAGGACATTGGTTACCCGCACCGACGTACCTTCGAGGCAGATTTCGAGTCCGAAGGCAGTTGTCAAAACCATGGCGTGCGGTGGTCGAGGAAGTCGTCCACCTGGCCCGTAAGCCACTGGATCCACGCGTCCAGCCCCTCACCCGTTTTGGCGGAGAGGGGGAAGAAGGCCAGGCCGGGGTTCAGGGCCTCGACCCCGCGGCGAAAGTAGTCGATGTCGAAATCGAAGTGGGGCAGGATGTCGGTTTTGTTGAGGATGACGGCCTGAACGCCGCGGTACATGGTGGGGTATTTGTAGGGCTTGTCGTCGCCTTCGGGCACGCTGGCGATGAGGATGTTCAGGTGTGCGCCCAAGGGGAAGCTGGCGGGGCAGATGAGGTTGCCCACGTTTTCGATGATGAGCAGGTCGGTGCGTTCCAGGTCCACCTGCGCCAGCGCGTTCTGGACCATGACCGCGTCGAGATGGCAGGCGCCGCCGGTGTTGATCTGCACCGCGTGGACGCCGGCCGCGGCCATGCGGTCCGCGTCGATGGTGGTGGCGATGTCGCCATCGATGCCCGCGATGCGGTAGCGGTCTTTCAGAGCCTCGATGGTGCGGAGGATGACGCTGGTCTTGCCCGCGCCGGGCGAGGCCATGAAGTTGACGGCCACGGTGTGGGTGTGGTCCAACAGCTCCCGGTTGGCCCGGGCTAGATGGTCATTGGCTTTGAGGATGTTTTCGACGACGGGGACGGTTTTGGTGGGTGACATGGGGAACCTCGTTATCAGAATAATATTTTTCAGGATGGCGTGGTTTGGCGTCTTATCAGTGACGTAATGCGTGATGCGTGATCAATGGCTTCCTTACGCATTACGCATTACGCATCACGCATCACAGATTTTTCTGAAAGCGCGATTCTGTTTTCGCCATCGCCTGCAGCGAAGACGTCGTCTCCTCTTCGATATCAATGCTTTCCAACCGGAATTCATCGCCCTGGAGGAGCTGGAGATGGAAACCGCCGCAGCCGGGGCAGAGAAGACGGCTTTCGTCCAGGGCGAAGTCGGCGCCGCAGTCGCGGCAGCGAAAGCGGGCGGGGACGCGGCGGAAGTGGAGGCGGGCGCCCTGGGCCATGGTGTCGCGGGCCAGAATATCCCAATAGAACTGGACGCAGTCGTCCACGATGCTGGAGAGCTGGCCGATGACCAGGTTGAGCGCGACCACGCGGCGGGCGTGATGCCGGGCCGCATGCTCCAGGGTGATCTCCAGCAGGCTTTGGACGACGGGGAGTTCATGCATGGTTCACCGGGCAGCAGGTTGGGGCATGGCAGCCACCTTGTCGGCCAACAGTTCCATGTGCAGGTCTTCGAAGCGCTGGCGGATGACCTGACTGATCTTCAGCAGCATGATATAGCCAAAGCGGCAGTCCTCGCGAAAGGCGTCGCGCAGCGCGTCGCAATCGAAGGCGAGCAGGCGGCATTCGGTCAGGGCCCGGGCCGTGGCCGTGCTGATGTGGGGGGGAATGAGCCCCGACCAGCCGAACACGTCCCCCCGATCCAGGGCGCTGATCACAATCTCTTCGGTCTCCAGCTCGCCGGTGAGTTGGTCGGAAAGGCTGTGTTCCTTGCCGCGGGCAGGAATGGCCATGGACAGGCCCACCGCGCCCGATTCGATCAGGAAGATGTGATCGATCTCATCCCCCTCGCGAAAGATGATCTCGCCCGGTTGGACGATGCGCTCTTCGGCCATGTCCGCCAGTTGCACCAGGTTTTTGTGGGGGAAATTGCCGAAGAAGGGGTAGAAGCGAAGGCGCTCGGGTGAAATCATGGTGTGCTCCTTTTGTTTATGGACTGAACACTTCTGCTTCGCGGATGGCGGGTGGTTTAGTTTTCAGTGCTCAGTGGTAATGGGGGAGGCGCTGCTTGTGGACTGAACACTGAACACTTCCGCTTCGCGGATGGCGAGTGGTTCAGTTTTCAGTGTTCAGTGGTAATGAGAGAGATGCCGCGTATGGACTGAACACTGAGTCAAGGACCGCCTGCACTGCGGCGGGAATCGCTTTGGACACGGCATCCGTGGGGTGGTCGCCGAAATCCAGTACATTCACGACACTGATAGCGAAGATGATGATGTCGTCGGGAAGTTGCAGGCCCATGCGACGGCCCGCGGCCAGTGCGGTGGGCAGGTTGACGTCGTGGGCCGAGGCAGTGTGCTGAGGGGCCGCGCGGGCGTTCAGGTCGGCCAGGGTTAGGCGGGTAAGGGTCCCGGGCGGTTGGTCGTCCAGGATGGCGTCGATGAGGATGGCCCGGTCATAGCCGGCCATGAGCTCCATCAGGCGCAGGCCGCCCACGCTGGCTTCGGTGACGGTGATGTCGGGGCGATGGGCCAGGCGTCGGGCCAGTTCCCGGGCCACGAGCACGCCCACGCCGTCGTCGGTGAGGATGGGGTTGCCCAGGCCGATGATGATGGTTGCGTTCATCACGTTCATTCTGTTTGTAAAGGCATCTCGACACCCACGTTGGGCGAGGTTGCAACGGGCGTGATGCGTAATGCGTAATCCGTGAGGTCCTTACGCATCACGCATTACGCATTACGTGACTGGCCTTCCGCGCCCACCTGGCCGCGAGACAGTGTCATCCGTATCGACGCGTTGCCGCGCGTGGCGCCTGTCAGTGTTCAGTTCAGATGCTGGGAAAATCGGGCGACAACGTCCCCGCGCGCGTCCCTTACCACCACTTCCAGGGGCATCTGGCCCGGTAGGGAATGGGTGGCGCAGGACATGCAGGGGTCGTAGAGCCGGAAGGCCATCTCCACCCGGTTGAGCAGGCCCTCGGTGATGATCACGCCCTGGCGGATGAGGCTTTGCGCGGCTTTCTTCACGCTCATGGCGATGGGCGCGTAGTTGTTGGTGGTGCCCACGATGAGGTTGACATGGGTGAGGATGCCATTGGGATCGGTCTTGTAGTGATGGATGAGGGTGCCGCGCGGGGCTTCGACGCTGCCCACGCCTTCATCGGGCGTTGTGTGGACCTCGGCCCGGGTGTTGGGTTCGGTGATCTCCGGGTCCTGGCTTAGTTCCAACATACGCTCGGCCGCGAAAAGCAGCTCGATGAGCCGGGCCCAATGGGTGGCCAGGCGGTGGTGCACGGGCGCGTAGCGCCGGTCGGTGATTTTCTTGCTGCCCAGGGTTTCGTAGAATTTCTCGTAGGCCTCCTGGGCGCGCGGGGTGGGCATGCCCTCGCTCACGTTGAGGCGGGCCAGGGGCGTGGCGCAATACACGCCGCTATCCGGGCCATCCTCGAAGCCCTTCCACCCCACGGCCCGCAGATAGGGGAATTTGAGATAGGTCCAGGGCACAACCCGCTCCGCGATATGATTGGCGTAGTCTTTGGCCGGATAACGCACCAGCTCCTGGCCGTCGGGCCCGACCACGCGAATGACGCCGTCGTAGAAATTGACCTGGTCGTTGGCGTCCACGGTGCCCATGTAGTAGGTGCGATGGGTGTAGGCGTCGGAGAGGATCATGTCCACGAATTCGGGATTTCCCAGGACGATGTCGTCGAAGGCTTGCAGGCTGAAGAGGGCGAAGTCCACGTTTTTGCGGGCCGCGGCCTCGATCTCCCCACGCTCCTCCTCGCTGATGGCTTTGGCCCAGCCGCCGGGCAGGCCCGCCACCGGGTGAATCCCCCGTCCACCCAGCATTTGGATGATGTGGTGATTCCTCATGCGGGTTTCGATGACCTGACGCCCGATCTCCAGCCCCACCTTGTGGATGACGCCCAGGATGTTACGCTCGGCCTTGGGCGCGTCGGGACCTACGATGAAATCGGGTCCGCCCAGGGCGTAGAAGTGGGTGGTGTGGTCGGTGACGTAGAAGGCCATGTAGAACATTTCCCGCAGCTTTTTCACCGCGGACGAGGGCTCCACGTGATAGAGCGCGTCCAGGGCCTTGGTCGCGGCCATGTGGTGGGCTTCGGGACAAACACCGCAGATGCGGTTGGTGATGCGAGGCATCTCCTCCGCGGGACGGCCCACGCAAAAGGCCTCGAACCCGCGCAGTTCGGGGATCTGGAAGTAAGCATTGGCCACGTTGCCCTGGTCGTCCAGGAAGATTTCGATCTTGCCGTGGCCTTCCAGGCGGGTGATGGGGTCTATCGTAATCCGTTTCGTGGTCATAATGTAAGACCTGCTATGAAAATAGCGTGATCGTCGGTTGCGGAAGGCTCGCCAGGCCGACGTTGGGCGAGGCGGCAACGGGCGTGATGCGTGAAACGTGAAACGTGAGAACCTTACGCATCACGCATTACGCATCACGTACTTGGCTTCCCGCGCCAACCTGGCCGCGAGGCGTTTTCATTCGTATCGGCGAACTGCCGTTCGTGGTGACTGCTATGAAAATAGAAAGATCGTCGGTTGCGGAAGGATCGCCAGGCCGACGTTGGGCGAGGCGACAGCGGACGTATTGCGTATTCCGTATTCCGTCAAAGCGTTACGCAATACGCAATACGCATTACGAACTCGGCTTCCCGCGCCAACATGGCTGGGGAGCATTATCCGTATGCGTCGCGAGTGCGCGCACGATGGAGCAAGGAATGGGCCATACTGAAGCGGTAGAAGGTGCCCGCGGGGTCGGGGATGGTATCGATGACGGCCTGGATGTCCCGTTCGATCTCCTCTTCCGGCTGGCTCGGCTCGCCCGCGGCGATGACCGAGGCGATGGCCGAGAGCATCTTGGCGCCCTGGTCATAGACGCCGGGCAGGGGCCCGTAGCAACCGCGGCAGCCCATGCCCACCTGTGGGCAGAGTGCGCCGCATCCCGAGCGGGTGGCCGGCCCCATGCAGATCAGCCCTTGCTCCAGCAGGCACACCCCCGGCTCGGGGGTGATCTCGTAAGGGCGATAGAAGCGAGCGATGCTCTTTTCGCTCTTCTCCAGCGGGCATTCTTCGCACACGGCCACGTCGCCCGCGCCCACGATGCTGCCCTTGGGCGGCAGAGGCGCGCCATGCTGGAACGCGTTGATGACCACCTGCATCACAGCCCACACCTGGTGGGGCTCGGGCGGGCAGCCGGGGATGATGTAGTCCACCTCCACCACCTGATCCAGAGCCTTGACGCTGTCGTAGAACACGGGCAACTCCAATTCACCTTCTTCCACCTGTACCTGGGTTTGCGGCAGCACACCGTCCGGATTGTCGTTGGTGGGGTGGTGCATGTAGACCATGTTCAGCAAGGCGTCGCGGGAGCCCAGGTTGGCCAGGGCCGGGATGCAGCCCTCGTACGCGCAGCTCCCGTAGGCCACCAGCACCTTGGATTTCCGACGCAGCAAGCGGGCCATTTCCTCATTTTCCGAGTTGCGAATGGCGCCGTTGAACAGGCAGAGATCGATGTAGCCGTCGGGATAGCCCCGCAGGTCATCGTATTTGAAATCCGCGATGGCGGGGAAGAAGACGATGTCGAAGACCTCATCCACGACCAGCAGCTTGTCTCCGATGTTGAGCACGGAGATTTCGCAGCCGCCGCAGGATGCGGCCCAGTACATGGCGAGCTTGGGTTTGGCGTTGGTCGCGCTCATGCGATCCTCACGATGATTGACAAAAAGTAAGCCATTGGATTACAATTTCGATGTGATCACCGTCGTCGAATTGCCGGAATTCATCCGCCGGGCGGAAAAGCTGTTATCTGAGGATGAACGGGAAAGCCTAATCGCTTACCTATCCGCTCATCCTACGGCCGGCGTGATCATTCCGGGAACAGGCGGCGTCAGAAAGCTTCGATGGAAACGTCAAGGTTCAGGCAAAAGTGGCGGCGTTCGCGTCATCTACTTCTATCACAACGACCAGATTCCGCTATTTCTGCTGACCGTTTTCAGCAAAGCGCAAAAGGTCAGTTTGCATCAGGCGGAACGAAACGAATTGGCACAACTCACTCGCATCTTGAAAGACCATTACAGGAGAAAGTCATGACAGAAGCATTTGAAAGTATCAAACAAGGACTCGTGGAGGCCATCGAATACAGCGAAGGCAAGAAGGAAGGGGCTATCGCCCATGAGTTTTCCGAAATCGATGTGAAAGCCATCCGGAAACGACTCGGCATGACGCAAAATCGGTTCGCCGCGACCTTCGGTATTAGTTTGGGGACATTGCGTCATTGGGAAAGGGGTGACAGGACACCACGCGGCCCCGCCCGCGTGTTGCTTCAGGTCGTGAGTGAAGAACCTGAGGCCGTTCTTCGCGCCTTGGAAAAGGCCAAAGCCGCTGCGAAATCTTGATCGTTACGCCGCCTCCATTGTCGCCTCGGAGGTAGTTTCTCGAGCCAGGAACTCTGGCCAGCGGAGAGGTCCTAACGCCCGGATCTCCTCGGTCATACGATTCACGGCCTCGGCCAGTTGCTTGCCTTCGGACGCGGAGGCCCACACAAGCTGCACCCGCTGCGGCTCGAGGCCCAATTGCTCCAGCATCTTGCGCAGCAGTAGAAAGCGGCGCAGGGTTTTGATGTTGCCGTTGACATAATGACATTCGCCCGGATGGCAGCCCGCAATCAGGACGCCATCCGCGCCCTCGCGCAGGGCCTTGAGCACGAACTGGGGGTCCACCCGGCCGCTGCACATGACGCGGATGGGCCGCATATTGGGCGCGTAGTGGATGCGGGCCGTGCCCGCCAGGTCCGCAGCCCGGTAGGAGCACCAGTTGCAGAGAAATCCGAGGATGACGGGTTCAAAGTCGGTATTTTTCGGCATCGGCTTAGTTGGGTAAAGTGATGGAATGTGATTATCGTAGGCTCGTATTCCGTGTTCAGTATTGCGTATTTATCAAGATTCCGGTCAACGTGATGTGTTGACGGAATACGGAATACGCAATATGGCCATAAAAATCATGACGGAGCGGTCGCTTTGGCTCGCACGTCCCACAACACACCCTCGATCTGGGCGAAGATCTGGTCGTTGGTGAAGTGGGCGCCCGAGATGACGCCGCTGGGGCACGCGGCCACACAGGTGCCGCAACCCTGGCACAGGGCCGTGATGACTTCCGATTTCTGCCGGTCTTCGTGGAAGACAATGGCGTTATAGGGACAGAGATTGTTGCAGATGCGGCAGCCGGAGCAAAGGTCTTCGTGGATGTAGGCCCGCACCGGCTCCATCAGCACCGTGCCCTGATGGATGAGCCCGGCCACGCGCGCGGCCGCGGCCGCGCCTTGGGCCACCGTGTCGGGGATATCCTTTGGACCCTGGGCGCAACCGGCAATGAACACCCCCTCGGTCATGGTGGCCACCGGGTCCAGCTTGGGATGCCGTTCCACAAAGAAACCGTCGAAGTCGCAGCCCATCTTGAACAGTTGGGCCACCTCCTTCGAATCCTTGCGAGCCTCGATGCCCGCGCTGAGGATGACCATATCCACGGGGATGCGCCGCTGCTTGCCGATGAGGGTGTCTTCCACCTGAACGATGAGTTTGCCCTCCTCGCCCGGCTCCCGCGCTGCATCCGTGACTTCGGCCACCCGGCCCCGGATGAGATGCGCGCCTTCGTGTAACACCCGGTGGTAGAACTCCTCATACCCCTTGCCCGGCGCCCGGATATCGATGTAGAAGTTGTACACTTCTGCATCGGGCAGGCGCTCTCGCACGAGATGGGCGAACTTCAGCGAATACATGCAGCAGATCTTGGAGCAGTACTCGTGATAGTTCTTATCGCGGGAGCCCACGCAATGGATGATGGCCACGCTTCTGGGCTCGGTGACGCCATCTCGCAGCACGATGCGGCCGCCGGTGGGCCCGGCCGCATTGACCATGCGCTCGAATTCCAGGCTGGTGAAGACGTTGGCCAGCCGGCCATAGCCGTATTGGGGGATGCGTCGGGCGTCGAACAGGTCGTAGCCCGTGGCGATGATGATGTTGCCCACCTGGAAGGTGATGAGCTCATCCTCTTGATCGAAATCGATGGCTTTGGTGGGACAGAAGATCTGGCAGGCCCTGCACTTGCCCCGCTGGAAAAAGGTGCAATTTTCCGTGTCGATGACCGGATATTTGGGCACGGCCTGGGGGAAGGGGCGATAGATGACCTTACGGTAGCCCAGGCCCGCTTCGAACTCCGTATCAATGACCTTGCGCGGGCATTTTTCGATGCAGATGCCGCAGCCTGTGCACAGGTCTTCATTCACATGACGGGCCTTCTTGCGCACGGTGATGGTGAAATTGCCCAGATAGCCCTCCACTGCCTCCACTTCACTGTACGCCAGCAGGGTGATGTTCTCGTGCTGACCCACGTCCACCATCTTGGGCGTGAGGATGCAGGCGGAGCAGTCCAGGGTGGGGAAGGTTTTATCCAGTTGGGCCATGTGCCCGCCGATGGAGGGCGAGCGTTCCACCAGATAGACATGATACCCGGCGTTGGCCAGCTCCAGCGCCGCGGTGATGCCGGCGATGCCCCCGCCCACCACCAGGGTGTTGGGATTGATGTCCACGGGGATGGGCTCCAGGGGCATGTGAAACTTCACCCGATTGACCGCGCCCTCCACCAGCGCCTTGGCCTTGAAGGTGGCCGCGGTCTTATCATCGGTAGCCCAGGCGTCATGCTCCCGGATGTTGGCCATTTCGAAGAAGTAGGGATTCAACCCCGCTTTCTGGCAAGCCCCGCGGAAGGTTTTCTCATGCATCAGGGGCGAGCAGGCCGCGACCACGATGCGGTTGAGCTTCTTTTCCTTGATGTCATTTTCGATGAGGTCCTGGCCCAGACTGGAACACATGAATTTGTAATCTCGGGCCACGACCACGCCTTCCAGCTCGCCCGCCCAGCGCGCGACCTCCTCCACGTCCACCGTGCCCGCGATGTTCGTGCCACAGTGGCAGATGTACACGCCGATGCGGGGTTTTTCTTGCGGTTTGTGTTGCATCATGTCTCTCTGTGAGAAATGAACAGGGATTGCGTGAGGGGGATTCGTTTTAGTAATCAGTAATCAGTGATCAGTAATCAGTGGAGCTTGTGTTGTTTATGATTTTGACTGATGACTGATGACTGATGACTGATGACTGATGACTGATGACTGATGACTGATCACTTCCTGCCCGTGTGTGTGCGCAGCAGCTCGGGCATGGGCAGGGCCTGTTTGTCTCGCCGCTTCTTGCGGCGCTTCTTGCCCTCCTCCGGTGGCTTTTCCTGGATCTTGTTCAGCACCGGGCGGGCGTCCACGAATTCCTTGCCGATGCCTATCTCCTCAGGCGTGGCGCCAAAGGCCAGACCCATGACCTGGGTAAAGTAAAGGATGGGGATATGGTAATCTGTGCCGAAATGTTTGTTCACCTGGGCCTGATAGCCGTCCAGATTGAGCTGACACATGGGGCACAGCGCCACAATGGCATCGGCCCGATAATCGGCCGCGGCTTTGAGCAGACGACGAATGAGTTCTAGCGCCGTATCCTCGCTGATCTGAGTCATGTGCCCGCCGCAACACGCGGTCTTGACCGGATAGTCGATGACCGTGGCCCCCAGAGCCGCGAGCAAGTCGTCCAGACAGAAAGGATGCTCGGGCTCGTTGTGGATGTGTTTGTAGTCGGGCCGGGTGACCAGGCAGCCGTAATAGGGCGCGACCCGCAGGCCGAACAGGGGCTTCGTGACCATCTCTTGCACCTTCTCATACCCCACGTCGTCCACAATGACATCCAACAGATGATGAACGAATACCGCGCCCGGATCGTAGTGCAGCCCGCCCGCAGCCAGGGCTTCGTTCACCTGGGCGGCCAGTTGGGGCGAGTCCGCCATGTAGTGGTCGGTCTTGCTGAGATTGAGAAAGCAGGCGCTGCACGGGGCCACCAGATGCCGCTGCCCCCCGTTCCAATCCATGCCCTGGGCCAGGGCCAGGTTGCGGGCCACCAGGGCATACGCGGGCAGCGCGGCGATGGCAAAGTATTCGGTGGCGCCACAGCAATTCCAGTCGGGCACTTCCTCCAGAGCAACCCCCAGTTTTTCGGCCACATACAGGGTGGAAATGTGATACGCCCGGGCGTTTTTCTCCAGGGAACAGCCGGGGTAGTAAGCATAGCGGTTTGGCATACGAATGCTCCTTGGGAAATCAAGGCTAGGATCGGGATTAGGATCAGGATTGAAAATTGAAACGGGATCAGCGCAATCCTAATCCTCAATCCTAATCCTCATTCCTCAATCCTTCCCCTCCAGCTCCTTTGCCTTCTGCAGGATGGCCTGGAGCTGGTCGAGGTGCTCAATGCGGGTGGGTTTCAAATCCATGCGGCCTTTGATGAGCATGTTCAGGCCCATGCCTGCCATCTTGAGCATGCCCAGGGGATGATGCTTGAGGTGATAGCGGGTGGCCAGGCCCAGCTCGAAGCTGCGCCCGTAGTGCTCCACGAAATCGATGAAGGTCTCAGAGAAATCGGGCGCTTCCGCCGCGCTGGATTCCCGATAATAGCCTTCCTCGATGGCCATGCGCTTGAGCGTATACATGATGTCGGTGATGTGAATCTCCTGCGGGCAGCGCACGACACAGTAATAGCAGGAAACGCAGAACCAGGGGGTATTGCTCTTCAACACGTCCTCCCGCATCCCGGCTGCGATCATGGCGAAGAGCTGCCGGGGGGTGTGATCCATGTCCGGGCCCGACGGACACGAGCCCCCACACGTGCCGCATTGCAGGCAGAGTTCCAGATGGGGGTCACCGCCGGGCGTGGCTGCGATGACCTCCTGCATAAAAGTACGCCGCCCTTCCGGGACGATACCAGGATCCAGGGCCATGGATGCCTCCGTAGCGAAAAGTCAGATGGAAGTCTGTTTTCTACTTCATCTTACGCCTCCTCCGGCTACGAAGGTATGATACAGATCACAACCTTATTCCGAAAAAGGAAATTATTTTCGCCAGACTCCAGATCGAAAAATTGATGCGACGCGCCCGTAACTTTTTCCCTGACATTTCGTCTACTAAAAGCAGATTGCCAAAGTCCCCCGACCCCCATGGACAATCTACGTCCCCAATCATTCCCCCATGTCTCCCCGCGACATCCTTTTTTCACCCCCTTTCATCATCTGGACTTATGGCTCAATCTCTTTCCTTCCAGAATCCACTTCCCGCGCGAGAATTGAAAAAACGGGAGAAACGGGAACGATTGCTCAACGCGTCTTTGGCCCTCTTCCGAGAAAAGGGCTACGAACAAACCCGTGTGGCGGATATCACCCGGGCCGCGGGGGTGGCCAAAGGCACCTTCTTTAATTACTTCCCCACCAAGGAACGGGTCCTATTGGCTCTGGGGGAGCAGATGCTGGGGCGACTGGGCCGGGTGGACTCTAACGAGATTTTTCAACAGAGGAGCACTCGGGGTAAAGTCAAAGCCATGTTCCACGCCCTGGCCGCGGGCCTGGATACGGACCGGGCGTTGGTCAAAGAGATGGTGTATCGGGGCCTGCGTCTGCCCGACCTGGTGGACAACAGCCGGGCCCAGCTCGATTTCCGGGCCATGCTTATCCTGCTCATCGAACAGGGCAAGCGGAAGGAGGAGATCCGCCAGGATGTGGACGCGGCCTTTGTGGCGGATGCCCTTTACACCCTTTATTTCCAACAGATTGTCCTTTGGTGCAGCCAGGACTTCCAAACGTCCCTGCCCGATCAGTTGGACCGGGTGGTGGATCTGATCTTCGACGGGATTGCCCTGCACCACCGGGAATAACCGCTCTTCTTGGGGCCGGGGTGTGATGGCCGACAAGATACAAAGTTCCCTGCTCACCCCTCGCGTGCACATAGGCGCCCATGTGTTGGCCCGTGCCCCCGAGGCGGTGCGCTCGCGCTTTGCCACCCCCGGCCAGGTCATGCAAGGGACCCTCGCCTATCTCCACCCTTTGCCTCCGGCCCTGATCGCCCGCTGGCTGGCCCAGAAGGGGGGCCACATCGTCATCGATGACGCCCGACACGGTTTTGAGCAAGGACCATGTACCTTTCGGGGCCGCGAGTTAGTTCAGGTGGCCTGGACGCGTATCGATCTGTTGGTGGCGGACCCCATCACCTATCTCCATCCTGTGGGAAAGCTCCTCGCGCATATCCTGGGGTGGGCGTCCTCCCCTCAACCGCAGACCCAGGCCTGGCGGGACCTGGTGCAGGGGGTACGGAGGGGATTCGACGCGGGCTACGGTCGCAGCCAGGCCGCGCAGAGCAGCCCCCTCGATTATCTGGCCGAGGGGATCGCCTGGTATCTGGTTGACCGGCGGGCTTTGAATGTGGCTGACCCGCGCCTGGAAAAACTCTTGCGAGCCACGGTATTCAACCCGAGCTGGTATCGTCACCTCGAGGCCTGACGGGCCAATTCCTCCGCCTCCCATGCCCGGTACGCTTCCATAAGCTGCCGGGTGATGGGGCCGGGCGGGCCGATGACCACATCCCCCACCCGACGCACGGGCAATACCCCTCGTCGGGTGGAGGTGATGAAGATTTCATTCCAGAAAGGGATTTCCGACGCGGGCAAGGGGCGGCGTTGGAAGGGGATGTTCAACGCCCGGGCCAGGGCGATGACCCGGCGCATCACCGTGCCTTCCAGGACAGTCCCCAGGGGGGGCACAGACAACACGCCAGCCTGGACCACGAACACATTGCAATTCGAACCTTCGGTGACCAGGCCATCCCGGTCCACCAACAGCGCGTCGTGCACCCCCGCGGCCCGGGCGGCTTTGCGGGCCAGACCTGGCACCAGGGTGTTGAAGGACTTGATCAAGGGCATGGCCCGTTCCCCGTAATACAAAATCACGGGCACCCCCTGGGCATAGGCCTCGGCCGGGATCGCCTGGTAAGCCATCTCATACAAAAAGACATCCGCCTTCCCGTTGCCCAGGTCCATGACCAACACTCGGACCAGACCATCGGCCGCGTTGGCAGCCACGACCTGATGGGCCCAGGCTTCCAACTCCTCCAGTTCGAACCGGAGATTCAACTGCGCGCCCGCGACCGATTGCAGCAAGCGTTCAAGATGCTCCTGCAAGGCCACGTAGTGCCCACCTTTTACCAAAATCGTTTCATACACGCCCAACGCACCCACCAACGCGGGGGTATACACAGGGAAACAGGCCCGCTCTTTGGGGATGAGCTGGCCGTTATGAATCACATGGGGATGAATATGAGACATAGACATGAGGATAATCGGTGCAATCTGTACTATTTGGGGATAATGCAGTTTGGATGAAAAAGTCGTCTGCCATTATACTGCGGTTTATCTCAAACCCCTAACTCGTCATCGGAGAAGTCATGATCCACCCATTTGCCGGTACCGGCGCGGCACAGCGTCCCATTTGGGAAAAGTACCTGACGGATTACAACGAAGGCCTGGGCCTGGTCTATGAGCGGTTTGTGCTCAATGACTTTTTACTGGACCTGAAAGCCAGGTTTCATCTGGAAACCGTTTTGGAGGCCCCTATTTATGGCATGGCGGGCGTCACCGGGATCAACAGCATCATGCTGGCCCGGGAAGGCGCCCGCGTCACCCTGGTGGATGATATCCCGGACCGGGCGCAGGCGGTTCGGCGCATCTGGCGAGAACTGGGGCTGGAGCCCGAGATGCATGTTATTGATCCCCAGGCTTGGGGGCGGCTTCCCTTTGCCGATGCCAGCTTTGATCTGACATGGAACTGGGCCGCGCTCTGGTACCTGCCCGACCCTGCAGCTTTGTTGCGGGAGCTGGTGCGCACCAGTCGCCAGCTCATCTTTGTGGCCATGCCCAACCCTCGGCAGGCGGGCTATTGGATGCGCAAGTATGTGTTGGATAAAGCCTTTTTTGCCACGGTGGATGAACGTTGGGTGGATATGGAACGCATTCGCTGGCATCTGCGCAACGAAGGGGCGACCATTCTGGCTACGGGCGTGCTCGACACCCCTCCCTGGCCCGACACGGTGATGCCCGCCAACCAGGTTCTGCAGCGGTTGGGCATTCGCAGCGCCAAGTTGGAGGCGCAATTCACCGGCGAAAGCTGGGAATGGAACACCATGGCCTACTACCTGGGCCAGCAGCCCGACCTCTACGACCGGGTTATCAAATATGCCTGGCTGGATCGGGCCCCTTTGCCCACGTGGCTCAAGGGCATATGGGCCCATCACCGTTGGGTCCTGGCTCATGTTTAATCTTTGAACCACAAAGGACAGCAAGCGCACAAAGACGCCAAGAAACAATTACCATGAGCAATAGCCAAGGCGCAAAGAGCGCCAGGCAGGTTTACAAGTGGCAAGTCGCGGGGGTCACGGTGTGAGTCTCAGACATTTGGCGTGGTTTAGCCAAGTGAAGTGGCGTCTGCCACGCCCGCCCGGCGATGAAGTGATGCTGTTGGCAAACCTCGAGCAGGCTGCTGAGCAATCCGGCAGGGGCGATGATCCGGCCGTTCGGCCCCCACCCCCTGCCC
>JALWZT010000254.1 GCA_027002405.1 Anaerolineae bacterium
CATGCCATACAACAAGGGCAAATCATCGACTCGTTCTACTTGGGTGCGAATGCCTGATAGGTTTAACATAATCTCAACTATACCAAATTTCACTTTTGTTCGCTAATTTGGGCGAACGCCGAGTTATCAGTAATCAGTTATCAGTAATCAGTGGGAATCAGCGTTGCATCTGCGTAAATCTGCGTTCCATTTTCATTCGTATCAGCGAGCTGTGGCTCATGGTGACTGGTCCGAAGATGGCAAAACGTCCAGGACCGTGACTTTTTCCAGACGGAAGCCACGGCCACGCAGGGTGATGAGAAAACGGTAAGGGCGTTTGTCGCCCAGGGCTTTGCGGATGCGCGAGATAATGACATCAATCTGTTGCTCGGTGGCGGCGTGGAATTCGTCAGGATAGATGGCGCGCACGAGCTCATCTCGACTCACCACCTGGCCCGCGTGTTCGGCCAAATAAAGCAGCGCTCGCATGGGGTATCCCCCCAATCCTTCCACTTCCCGACCATCCACATACACCCGCTGCGTGGAGCGCACCACGCACAGGCCCTGGGGAAGCTCGGGGCCATGCAGCCCGGGAAGGGGGTGGGCCGCGCGTTCCAGGGGCCATAATCGCCACGCCCGCAGCCATTTGGCCCAAAACCCCATGCGCAAGCTGAAAACACCTCGCTCCTGGCTCACATAGCCTCGCTCCACCAGGCCCCACAAAGCGCGGATGAATGGCTCTTGCCAGGGGTCCAGCTCGCGTCCCTCGATGCCCTGGGGCCATCGCTCAGCCAATGCCAGCATCACGGCTTTCTCCTCATCGCTGAAAAAGCGGGTATACACATCTTCCAACAACTGGCCCGCCTCTTCCATCTCCAGGGCACGTTGCAAAAACAGGTCTGGCTGCCAGCGCAGCTCCTCAGCCGCAGGGAGCGCCTTCTGAACCCGAAGCATGGCGGCCAGGAGCAGTTTCATCAGATAGGGATGCCCGCCACTCCAGTCATCCACCCACCGGCACAACGCCTCCTCGGGAAAGCGCCATCCCTCATGCCGGGCAAGGGTGGTTACCAACTCCGCCTGGGATGTGGCATCCAGGGGCGTCAGGCGGATGAGCTTGGCCGGGAGAGGGCTGCCCCAGGCCGGCTCGGGCAGGTTGCGGGCGATGATGGTCATCATGAAAAACAATGGCAGGTCGGTCTTTTCCACCAGGTAATGAATGCTGGCCAGGATCTTCTCCAAGACATCGGGATGCACGCCCCCTTTGTCGATCTCGTCCATCATGACCACGACGCCCAGATTCGCGTTTTTATTCAGGGCTGGGGCCATAAGGCGATTGACCAGCCGCACCAGGTGGTTGAACGTCAGGGGCCTTCCTTGCGTGTCGAGGGCGCCAGGGGTGGGGAGATCGGGTAAGACGCTGAGGACCATATCCAGACCGTCCAACAACTCCCAGGCGAAGTGCTCCCACCGGTCCAGCCGTCCGGGCGGGATGTAAAAGGCCAGCCAGCGCCACTCGCCCCATTGATCCTGGGCCAGGGCCCGCTCCACCCGCAGCAGCAGCGAGGTTTTACCAATGCCTCGCTCTCCCTGCAACACGATGGGCTGGCGGGCGCGGATGTGTAGGGTATGGAGGACCTCCTCCAGGGGCTGTTCCCGGTCGAAGAAATCGTCCGGGTGTTGCACCGCGGCGGGGAAAACCCGAGAAAAAGGGCTAAGCTGTCGGGGTGTGGGGGCTTTTGGATGCATCTATCCTAACATCTCCTCAACCGGATTGCTTGACAAAAAACTTTCAGATTTCTAACAACATGGGCCGCCTTGAAAATAAGCCACGAAGGCCCCTCTCCGACTTCCTCGCGTGCGGGGAGGGGAGAGGCAAAGGCACGAAGAAAGTAATCAGTAATCAGTTATCAGTAATCAGTGGGAATCAGTATTGCATCTGCGTAAATCTGCGTTCTCCTTTTCGCCGTTATGCAAAATGGCTCACGGATGCATACAGATGACACGGATCATTCGTAAATCTGTGTCCGAATCACGTTCTCAGCGTTCTCGGCGAACTCCGCGGTGAAATGTTTTTCAGGAGAGCCAACCTATACCGTGACTACCATTGTAATATACGCCCTTCTTCCTCACAAACTGGACAAAAAGAGAAGAAACAAACAAAAAATCTCGCAATCTGCGTAATCTGCGGATAAAAATACGCCGCCGAACGGGCGTTGTTGATAGGTTTGATAGATTTGCTAGAAAATAGAAATCGTTCTGCCAGCCTGGAGTCCAGCAAGTTGGGGGCTGTTTCGCGAGGATGGGAGTAAGAAAACGCTTTTGAGTTTGCATGTCATACTCAAAGCCGTCTCATCTCATTCTGGAGGTGCCCCCATGTCGCCGCTGGATAAATTCCTTCTGACTGTGGCTCTCGCCTCTCTAGGCTTGGCCTTCTATCATTATATCAACAGTCTGCTCATCCCAATTCGATGCGCCCACACGGATACGCGGGACATGGAGAACGTGGAGTTTCTGAAATCTCTCCCCTTCTTCGCCCTTGCCGCCTTCACGCTGCTCTGGTTTATGCTGCGTCAGTGGGGATAGCACAACGCCCGGGTTGGTCCCGGGCGTGTGGCTGTGGGAAAATGGATAGGGTAGATATTTCCCCTGCTCCGGGGTGATTCGAATACCCAATTCATCTATGTCAACCTTGGTTGCAGAGCCATGCGCGTACTCACTTTCCTCGCCCGTTCCTTTGCCTGGCAGCCCTATAGCCAGACCCTGCCCGATGCCCCGCCAGCCCATCCCGGCCAGGCCCAAGACGCGGTGGTGGCCTTTATCCAGATAGAAGCCCGGGACCAGGAGAACCGGGCCCGGGCCTTTCGTCATCTCCTCAAGCACCTGAAATGGTTGGCCAACAAAAAAGGCTTCCGTCACATCGTGCTGCATTCCTTCACCCACCTGGGCGGCGACAACGCGGACCCCGATTTCGCCCACCAGTTCCTGTTGGAGATGGCCCAACGGCTGGAACAGACAGGCTATCAGGTGGCCATGACGCCCTTTGGCTACTTCTGTGCCTGGCAATTGGATGTCTACGGCGAAAGCCTGGCCAAGGTGTACAAGGCCATCTAATTCTCCCCGTGCCGGGCCTCATACACCTGCCGGCGCTGGATCACAGGATGATCGAACTGGCCTTCGGTCACCTTCTCCGGGCTCATGATAGGGTCAAAGAAAAGGGGCACCTGATGTCTGGAAACAGGTTGCCGTTGCACCCCGCGGCCAAAGGCCGGGCATCCCCAATGCGCGCCTGCCTGCTGCGCTTCCCGGCGCTCCTGCTTGAACACCGTGAGGATACCACAGGAAAAACAATGCTCCCGGCAGTCATCGATCACCCCACCCTCCTGGCTTAATTGCCATTCTCGAATCAGGAACTCCTTCTCCACCCCCATGCTGAGATGATCCCAGGGTAGGGTTTCTTCCACCGATCGCGGGCGCCGTGCGTACCAATCCATCGCCAGCCCCGCTTCGGCAAAGGCCTGAACCCAGGCCTCCCAGTTGAATTGATCACCCCACGCGTCGAACTTCGCGCCCAGCTCCCAGGCTCGCTGGATCACAGGGGCCAGGCGGCGGTCGCCCCGGCTGAGGAAAGCTTCCATCAGGGATTCCTTGGGCTTGCTCCAGGTAAAATGCACGCCCGGAACCCGCAAACGCCGCTTCAGGTAAGCCAATTGGGCCTCCAGGGTCTCTTCTTCTTCCATTGCGGCCCACTGAAATGCGGTATGAGGCTTGGGGACCAGAATGGAAACCCCTACCCGCACCTTGGCCTTGTTCCCCACATACCGGCGGCCAATGGCCCGCACCTGCAAAGCCAGGTCCGCGATGGCCGCGACATCCTCCATGGTTTGGGTGGGATGCCCGATCATGAAATACATTTTGATGGTGGTCCAGCCTCGCTGATACACTTCATGCGCGGTTTGTAGCATCAGCTCCGTGGGGATGGGTTTGTTGATCACGTGGCGCAGACGATCGGTGGCGGCTTCGGGCGCAAAGGTGAAGCCGGAACGACGGCGCCCTTTTTCCAGCTTTTCCAAGAGTTCCACGCTGAAGCTTTCGATGCGCAGCGAAGGCAGCCCGATGGAAAGATGCTGTTCTCCATATCGCCGGGTCACCTCGTCTACCAGGGCCGCGATGTGGGTGTAATCCGATGAGCTGAGGGAAAGGAAAGACACCTCTTCAAAGCCAGTGCTGGCAATAATCTTTTCCACCGCGTCCAGCACTTCGGCCAGAGGGCGTTCTCGCACCGGACGGAACGCGTACCCGGCATGGCAAAAACGGCACCCTCGGGTGCAGCCCCGCTGGATTTCAATGGCCGCGCGGTTGTGGATGGTGTCGATGTAAGGCACCACAAAATCGGTCACCGGCGGAGGTAGCACCGGCACAATGCGCTTGCGCACCACCGGAGGCGCATCCTGGGCAAAGGCGGGCCTGGGCGTGGTCGCGGCCAGGGTGCCATCAGGATGATAATGGCTTTCGTAGAAGCTGGGGATGTACACCCCGGCAATGCGGGCCAAACCGCGCAGCAATTCCACCCGGCCGCCCGGGCGCCCTGCCTCGCGCCAGGCTGTGTGCACATCCACAATCTCATGGATGGCCTCCTCCCCTTCGCCCAGGAACACGGCATCCAGAAAGGCCCACATGGGCTCGGGATTCGTAACCCCCGAGCCCCCGGCCAGGACCAGGGGGTCTTCCGGCCTTCGATCCGCACTATGCAAGGGGATCCCGGCCAGGTCCAGCATGTTCAGCACGTTGGTATAGAGCTGTTCGTAAGGGATGGTCACCCCCAGGATGTCGAACTGGGCGACGGGATGACGCGTTTCCAGGCTGAACAGAGGGACCCGCTCCTCCCGCATGAGGGTTTCCATATCCACCCAGGGCAGAAAAACCCGTTCTGCCAGCACATCCTCCCGCTTATTCAGCGTATCGTACAAAATAGCCAGGCCCAGGTTGCTCATGCCCAGATCGTAGATATCCGGAAAAGCCAAAGCCACCCGACTACGGACCGTGTGCCAATCCTTGCGGACGCTATTCCATTCGCCGCCGATATAACGGGCGGGCTGACGGACATGCAACAGTGCGTGACGCAGGAAGTCTGCGATGTGTTCTGGGGTCGTATTTCTCATCATATCAAAAAATCGGGTCAAAAATCGGGAACGTAGATTGAAGCGGGTTCACGCTGAGGACAACAGAAGATAAGGCCGCACGGCCGTGGTATCCACCTGGGCCAGCATGGCCGCGAGGGTTTGCCCTGTGAGGGGATGACGCCATTGAGGGGCTATATCGGCCCAGGGGACCAATACAAAGGCCCGCTGGGCCAGGCGCGGATGGGGGATCACCAATTGGGGGGTCATGAGAACCAGGTCCTCGTAGGCCAGGATGTCCAGGTCGATGACCCGAGGTCCGTAGCGCACCTGCTGAAAATCCCGCCCCATGCGGCGCTCGATGGCTTTGAGGTATGCCAACAAGGCCTGCGGGGCAAGCTCGGTGTGCACCTGTAGGACCTGGTTCAGGAATCGAGGTTGTTCCTTCAGGCCCCAGGGTTCGGTTTCGTAGATGGGAGAAGCAGCCCGGATCACGACTTGAGGAGGGAGCAAGGACCGGGCCCGGGCCAGGTTGCGGGCCCGATCCCCCAGGTTCGTACCTAAGCCAAGGAAAACGTGAGCCATGAGGTAGATGGAGTAATCAGTGATCCGTGTTCAGGATTCGGATCAGGATTAGGATTGAGGTCGTAAGGACAACGTTGAGCGAGGCGACAGCGGGCGTGATGCGTGAAACGTGAAACGTGAGCATCTTACGCATCACGCATCACGTTTCACGGCCCGCCAGCCTGGCCGCGAGGCGTTTTCATTCGTATCGATGAACCGTGGCTCTCGGCGTCTAGGCCTTAAACAGCCCGTAGGGCATCCGCGAAGATGGCCAGGGCCTCGTCCAGTTGCTCGCGGGTGACCACCAGGGGCGGGATCCAGCGGATGACGTTGCCGTAGGTGCCGCAGGTGAGCAGCATAAGCCGACGTTCCAACGCGGCCCGGGCCACGGCTTTGGCTGTGGCAGGGTCCGGCCGGCCCTGGGCATCGGTGAATTCCGTGGCCACCATCAGGCCCAGGCCTCGCACATCTCCCATGACCGGGAAGTCCTTTTGCAGTTCTCGCAAGCGGCTCATCAGATACTCGCCCTGTTGCGCGGCGTTGGCCACCAGATTTTCCTCCTGCAGCACATCCACGGTGGCCGCGGCTGCGGCCAGCGCCAGCGCGTTGCCGCCCCCATACGTGCCCCCATGGGTGCCGGGCCGCCAGGTGTCCATGATCTCGGCCGGCGCCGCTATCCCCGAAATGGGCATGCCACTGCCCAGCCCCTTGGCCATGATGATGATATCCGGCTCGATATCACTATGCTCATAGCCGAAGAACCGGCCCGTGCGCCCAAACCCCGCCTGCACTTCGTCGAGCACCAACAAGATGCCATGCTCATCGGCTATCCGACGCAGGCCCTGCAGAAACGCAGGGGGCGCGGGCACATAGCCCCCTTCGCCCAACACAGGCTCGATGACAAAGGCCGCGGTTTCTTCCGGCGCGCTTTGACCATGAAGTACCCGGTCCAATTCTCGCAGACAAAACTGGGTGGTGGTAGCCTCGTCCCAACCATAGTGGTAGGCGTAGGGGAAGGGGCTGACAAAGATGCCACCGGGCAGGGGCTGGTAATCGAAACGGTAAATGAATTTCGAGGTGGTCATGGCCATGGTCTGGGCCGTGCGGCCATGGAAACTGCCCTGGAAGACCACGATGTTCCGGCGGCCTGTGGCATGCCGGGCGAGCTTGACCGCGGCTTCCACCGCCTCGGCCCCGCTGTTGGAAAAGAAAAAGCGATTGATGCGGGATGGAGTGACCTGGTTGAGTTTCTCCGCCAGCCTGACCGCCCAGGGGTTGATGACGATGTTCATCTGGGCGAAGAGCAGGTTCTCCAGAGCTTCCTGGATCGCGGCCACGACCCGAGGATGCCGGTGCCCGGTGTTGATGACACCAATGCCCGAGGTGAAGTCCAACCAGCGTTGACCTTCCGCGTCGTAGAAATAGACGCCCTCGGCTCGAACCGGTTGCATGGTGGTGAGATGGGTCCAGACAGGAGAAAGAAGTTCGATGCCAGTACTCATGAGAAGAACTCCGGGAGGGGATTGGTGGGGTGGGGAGCAGTAATCAGTAATCAGTTATCAGTAATCAGTAATCAGTAATCAGTTGACTCTGCGTCTTCTGCGTTCGCCGCGGTGAGTAAGCTGCTTTGTAAATGGAGTAATCAGGGATCAGTCATTCAGTGTTCAGTGTTCAGTAGCGCCGAGGTTAGAAACAACGCCCCTGCGTGCCTAGCCGGAATTATCCGGCGCCGTTCTGTAGCCCGGCGACTTCATGAACCTGTTGGCAAACTCCATGCAGGCTGCTGGGCGCCTTGGCCCCGCCGACTCGAAGTCGGGGCTGGGGGCCTTTGGCCGCCTGTCTGCCTGCGCAGACAGGTCCAACCGGGCGGAAAACATGTCCCCGAAGGGGGACATGCGGCGGAACGCCCTCAGACCTGAATTTATTCGGCGTACTCGCGCAGTAAACCAACAGGTTCACTTCATCGCCGGGCGGGCGTGGCAAACGCGACTTCGGTCGGCTGCTTTGAGACTGGAGTCTGGCGAAACTTATTCTTTTTCGTGAAATTCGCGTTCATTCGTGTCAAGATCAAAAAACGCCAGTGTCCAGTTTGAGAGTAATCAGTGATCAGTTATGGATCCACTGAAAAAAGGTAGTATGAGGCTCGACGACCCCCTACATGTAGTACCAAATGGCACCCAAGGCACTATATGTAGTGGTGTCCACCTTCGCAAAATGGGTTTTTTCAGTAGATCCAGTTATCAGTAATCAGTAGAGCCTTGCGACGTCATTCCGAGGGAGCGAAGCGACCGAGGAATCTAGCGAAGCGCAAAAACCACGGCATGGCGCTCGCTTCGCTCGCTAGATGCTTCGCTCCCTCCGGTCGCTCAGCATGACGAATATCTGCGTCAATCTGCGTTGCGAAGCATCTGCGCAAATCTGCGTTCCCATTTTCGTCGTGATGTGGCGAGCCATCGCCCGAGGCCATGGCGGATCAGGATCGGGATTGGAGGCGGCGTTGGAGCAGTGCGGCTTCGGCCACTTGCTGGTACATAGCAGCCCGTTGTCTGGCCGCGCGGGGGAGCAGACGGGCAGGAACGAAGCGTTCCCAAGGGGGAAGGGTGGAAAGCAGATGCGCTCGCTCTTGGGGAGTCAGGTCGGGAGCTTCGGGACCGGCCAGGTAGGCACGGATGGCCCGACGTTCTCGGGCCAGCAGCAGGATGACGATCCCCAGGAAGAGGAACAGGCCGCTCCATAAGAGAAAGGTACTGAAAAGGATGAAAAGAGGGGAGACCTGGGAGAGGACGGCGCTGAGGTTATGCATCATGTGCAAAGCCACCGCGACGCCAAATCCCATCCATAAACCCAGGAACTGCCCCATTTTGGATCGCTGCTGCGCGGCCCATCCCACACTGGCCCCGAAGACCCCGGTAAAAAAGATGTGATTCCATCCAAAGACCCCCGAACGCAGGAAAATCAGCGTATGCAAGGACTGAGGGTCGGATTCCCCCAAGAAGTAGAAAAAGTTTTCGGTCATGGCAAAGCCCGCGCCCACCATGGCGCCATAGATGATGCCATCCAACATGCCATCGATCTCGGCCCGATACCGGCGCCACAGCAGGGCCAAAGCCAGGCCCTTGAGGCCCTCTTCGACGAAAGGCGCAATGAAGGCCGTGCCTACGATCTGATTCCCCAGGGAACCGCCCCGAAAGGGAAGGGTGAGGAGGACTTCCGCGAAAGCGGCCAGCAGGATCGCGGGCACCGCGCCCCACAGGAACGCGGAGAGCAATAACTTGCCCGGTTCCCGTTCATAACGGTCGGCCCACCAGATGGTCCAAACCAGGAACAAGGTAGGCAGGATCGCGGCCAGGAGGGAGGTTCGCCACATGACTACTCGTACACGCGGTTGAAATCGGAGGCCCAACGGATGATCAGGACCAGGGAGAGCCCCACGGCCAGGGCCATCTTGGGCAGCGAAGGGTGAAAGGGCAAAAGCATCAAAGGCAGGAAGGCCACGGTCACCATGACCGCGCGGGCCTGATGTTTGAGAAGATAGTGGAGGACCAGATAAATGAGGGCAAAGATGGGGAGGACCTGGGGGAATTGCCACAAGGCCAGGGCGCCCGAGGTGGCAATGCCCATGCCTCCACGAAAGTTGAGGTACACAGGCCAACAGTGGCCCGCGACCGCAGCCACACCGGTCAATGGGATAACCCAGGGACTGGGGAAAAGGGCTTGCACCAGCCATACCGCCAGCAAGCCTTTGAGGAAATCGAAAACACCGGTGAGCACTCCCGCCACAGGATGCACGTTGCGGAAGACATTGGTGGCACCGGTGTGGGTAGACCCCACCGTGCGCGGGTCAGGACCACGGAAAAGCCGGGCCAGGATGACGCCGGCCGGGATGGAGCCGATGAGATACCCAGCCAGGATGGCAAAAAGTGCCGCCCAAGGGGAAAGACCAAGAAACGTCCACATCAGATAATGACTCGTAGACGTTGGGGGATGGTGGTGACGTGGATGAGATGCAGGTTTTCGCCCACGGTCTCGCCATCGGCCTGGCAGGGCAAAGGATAATCGCTCTGAATCGCGACCTGTTGGGCTTGATCCATGATGACTTTGGGATGATCGGTGTGCTTGCCTTTCATGATTTTGGGGATGAGGGGGAGCACTTCGGCCCGGGTGACATCGGTGGCGATGCACAGGTCCATGATGCCATCATCGTGCCGGGCCTGAGGCGTGGCTAAAAATCCCCCACCCAGCCTGGGGCCGTTGGCAATGAAGGTGATGAAGGAAGGGGTGCGCAGCTCCCGTTCATCCATTTGGATTGTCACCCAGGGCGTTTCAAAATAGACCCACAGGGTTTTGAGCACCGCGGCCAGGTAGATGGCAAAACCGCGCAGGCGCTTGATTTTATGGGCTTCGATGTTGACACGGGCATCGAAGCCGCACCCCAACATGTTCACAAAATACCGTGGGGGGGCGTTATCGAATTCGGCCCAGGCCACATCAATGACCCGGGTATGGCCCCGCTTCAGCCGGTCCACGGCTTCGGCCGCGCCATCACGAATGCCCAGGCCCCAGGCGAAATCATTGCCGCTGCCCATGGGGAGCACGCCCAAGGTCGTGGGGGCGACGCCCTCCTGCCCCTGGGCCGCAAGCAAAATTCCATTCGCGACTTCGTTGACCGTACCATCGCCCCCCGCGGCCACCACCAAAGGCACCCCGGCTTCCGCGGCCTCTTGCGCGAGCTGGGTTGCATGCCGTCGCCCTTCGGTGAGCTTCACGGTAAAGTCCAATCCGCTTTGGGAAAGGGTTTGCAGCACGGCATCCATGGTGTGGCGACTGTCGCCACGATTGGAAAAGGGATTGAAGATGATAAGGATGTCGGACATGGGGCACAAGGAAACGCTATGGATTGGTTTTGGCTAATGCGGTGGATTTGTTGTCTTTGCTGGCACTGGCCTTCTTTTCCTGTTTCTTTTCTGTTTTCTTTTTGGCACCTATCTCCCGCAGTCCACCCTCAATCCATTCCCGCAGCATGCGTTTTTCCTCTCTTGAAAGCTCCATTTCCGCGTCTTCGCAGCGGGAGAGGATGTAGGAACGGTAGATGCGGGCCAGGCTTTGGGGGGTGTCGCGCTTGGTGAAGCGATGTTTCGCGTACGCAATACCTTTGAGGACATTGTTGATGTTGGCTCGAGAGATGGCTTCTCCCTGTTCGATGAGGCGATCCCGCACGGATTTGGAGGTGGATGTCAAATGATAGCGATGTTCTTTCAAGTCTTCTGCCAGGGCTGTGAAAATCAAGGCATATTGGCGTGGGGTTAGATAAGGGGCGCCGGTGATCTGGCTGATACGTTTGGCGAACTCCGCCAGTTTGGGGGGCATTTCGTCGCGTGGTTTGGTGCTTTCTTCCCGAGGCAGGGTGTGGCGTTTGGGGTCGTAGAGGTAGCCCGGGGAAGGGCTGGTCGCGATCTCGAATTCCAGACCCTCTTCGCTCTGCAACAGGTTTTTGAAAGTGCCCGCGCCGGCCCAATGGCTTTCCAGCACTTGCTGCCCTACCTGATCGATGACCTCCTGGGCAGCCCAGCCCATCAAGATGGGTTCTTCGGAGCGGGCCACCAGCTTGCGGACCAGGTCCAGGATGCGCTTGCGCAACCGGTCTTCGCTGGATGGCTGGGACGTGCGCTCGACCGATGGGCGCTTGCTGCGGGCGACTTTGCGAGGCAGTTCCACCGTCACCCGCCAGGGGTCCCCTTCGGTGATGCGCAGGTTGGGATGGCGCCGTACCAGATGGGTGGTCAGGGCCCGCAAGGAATAGAAGCCCAGCCAGTTGCTATCCCGACGGAATTCCGGGAATTCCCGGTAGAGTTTGGGCAGGTCTGTGGCCAGGATCTCCCCATTGGCGCTGGCTTCGGCATAGAGCTTTTCGGCCATAGCATCCAGCAGCTCGGGCGTGGCCGTGATGGGAGGGGTGCCGTTGACTTTGCGCCCCTCTTCGCCCCCCACCCCCAACGCGTGTTCGATGAAGATATCTTCGCTGATCACCAGGTCGGCGGCGGCGATGAATGCGGCCGAGGCTGGCCCCGCGGAAAGAATGACCGTGCGCCGGTCATGGGCCCGCAGCCGCAGCAACACGGGCATGAAATCGGAATCCCCCGAAAGGATGATGAATTCATCGAAGTGGGTGGGGTGATTCAGGGTATCCAGGATATCCATGACCATGTAGATGTCCGCGCTGTTTTTTCCCTGGGAAGTTAGGGAAGGGCAGTCCACCACCGAAAACGCGGTGCGGGTGAAGAAGGGGCGGTAGCGCTGAAAATCCCGGGGGTTGAGGTAACATTTGCGGATCAGGATATCTCGTTGAATGTTGACCTGGGCATGTCCTTCGGGCATGCCGGGCATGCCTTGGATCAGCCAAGTGAGCCAGGATGCGGGGTTGGACGCGAATTGTTCGGCCGCGTCTTCGTCCAATTGACGCAGGCCCAGGTAGATGTTGTCGAAATCGACAAAAAGGGCGGTTTTGAGACGTTTGGGATTGTTCATAGAGGATGATAATGCAGGTGCGATGGATTAACACGGATTTCTTATCGTTTCCCCATCTTACACCCAAAAGCCCGGGAAAGCCAAGGTCGCGTGGTGCCAGGTCCGGGTTCGAAAGGCGGGCCGTCACGCCTTTGCTTTCCGTGGGGCTCCACAGGTATAATGGGCCCATGTCCTCTATCCTACTCAGAAATGCCACCGTTGTCACCCTGGATGACCAGGGCACCATTTTCCCCCGCGCGGATGTGGCGATTCAAGGGGACCGCATCGTAGCCCTGGGCCCGGACCTGGATGATTTCCCCGCGGAGGAGGTGGTCGATCTGGAAGGGAAGATCATCATGCCCGGGCTGTATAACGCCCACACTCACGCGGCCATGGTGTTTGCCCGAGGTTATGCCGAAGATAGACCCCTGGACCGTTGGTTCAATGAAGGGATCTGGAAGTTGGAGTCCGCGCTGACCCGGGAGATGGTTTTTTGGGGGACCCGCCTGGCCATGGTGGAGATGCTGCGCGGGGGCGTGGTGGGGTTCGCGGACCATTATTTTTATATGGATGAGGTGGCCGCGGCCGTGGTGGAAAGCGGCATGCGGGCTAATCTGGCCTGGGCTGTGTTTGGCCATGAAGAAGGGGAGGTGGGGATTACCGTGCCCGAGACCGTGGCGTTTGTGAAACGCTGGAACGGTGCCGCACAAGGACGGTTACGCGCGGTGTTCGGGCCCCATTCGCCCTATCTATGCAGCGATCCCTTCCTGGCCCGGACCGCGGCCGTGGCTGTGCGAGAAGGGATCGGCATCCATATCCATGCCGCGGAAACAGCAGCCCAGGTGGAAGCCTCGTTGGCCACGTACGATATGACCCCTATTGAGTTTTTGCACGACCGAGGGCTATTCGAAACCCATACCCTGGTCGCGCATGCGATTCACGTCACCCCGGTGGATATCGCGTTATTGGCCCAGTCGAGGGTGCATGTGGCCCATTGTCCCAGCACCCATCTGCGCTATGCCATGGGGGTCACCCCGGTGCCCGAGATGTTGGCCGCGGGGGTGAATGTGGCCCTGGGGACCGATGGCGCGGGAAGCAGCGTGGCCTTGAATCTTTGGCGCGAGATGCGCCTGGCCGTGGTTATGCAGCGTCAGGCCCGGCAAGACCCTCAGGTTTTGGGTGGGCTGACGCCTTTGCGCATGGCTACCCGTCATGGCGCCCTGGCCTTGGGGTTCGAACGCAGCGGGATGCTGGTGCCCGGGCTCCAGGCCGACCTCATCGTGATTGACGCAACCCAAACTCACTACCAACCCATCCATCATGTGGCTCCAGCTTTGGTGTGGAACACGGAACCGGGCGATGTGGAGGATGTGATGGTGGCTGGGCGCTGGCTGATGCGTCATCGCCAATTGCTCACCCTGGACGAAGCCGCGATTCAGGAGGGGTTCCAAAAGGCCTTGGATGGAATGCTGAACCAGCCTTTGGGGCAGTTCAAGCGGTATGAATTGTCGGAATAGGCGACACGAGCGGCGGCTCGCCAATACGAATGAAAACGCCTCGCAGCCAGGCTGGCGGGCCGTGAAACGTGATGCGTGATGCGTAAGATGCTCACGTTTCACGCATCACGCCCGTTGGTGCCTCGTCCAACGTGGGCTTCGAGTTGCTTTTGCAAACGAACGCAACGCTATTTACGGAACAGTCACCATGAGCAATGGCTCACCACATAACGACGAAAATGGGGACGCAGATGTTCGTCATGCTGAGCGACCGAAGGGAGCGAAGCATCTAGCGAGCGAAGCGAGCGCCATGCCGTGGTTTTTGCGCTTCGCTAGATTCCTCGGTCGCTTCGCTCCCTCGGAATGACGTTGCAAGGCTCTATTTACGGAACAGTCACCATGAGCAACTGCTCACCGCATAACGACGAAAATAGGACGCAGGTGGCGGGTGAGCATGAGACCTCGGAGGGTCTGCGCAGACCTCCGAGGTCTGGGACCACCACGCCCGCCCGGCGATGAAGTGATGCTGTTGGCAAACCTCGAGCAGGCTGCTGAGCAATCCGGTAGGAGCGGTGATCCGGCCGATTGGCCCCCACCCCTGCCCCTCCCCCGCCAGCGGGGGAGGGGTGATCGCCCGGATCGGAGGGGCTACGTAAGACTCATCCCCTCCTGCAGAAGCGGTCGAGAGGAGGTATCCCCAGCGTACCAATAGTAAACCAACAGTATCGTTCAGCCTCGGGCCCTATGTGAGCGTCCAGAAATAACGTCCCTTTTTTGCCGCAACCCTTGCCGAGTAAACTCGTGCCTATGGAGGCGCAGGCCCCCTCCTTTGATTCCTCCCCCACTCACCCGGGACGGAGGGTGCTTAAAAAATCGACAAAAAAGGGGAGAGAAGGTACGGCAAGCGCTATGGAGGGTCGGCCCGAGGGGCTCGACTCGTTTGTCAAGGGTAGGCATGATGGCAAGAGGCGATGCTCAGCCTC
>JALWZT010000255.1 GCA_027002405.1 Anaerolineae bacterium
TCTACAAAACCGTATTCTTCAGTTGTTAAAGTTCTCTCCCTCCATTTATACCAGTTTAGCTACCAGTTTAGCTCATCCTGCGCCTCTTCCGCCTTAGTTCGATAAAATTTCAGCGAATCAGAAGTCCAATATCCAGAAATCAATCCCAATCCTAATCCTAATCCTAATCCTGATCCTAATCCTAATCCTACATGGCACTTCCCATGATCCCTCCATCCTTTGACTTCAACACGTACCAGAAACTTGCCCTGCGCACCGCGGGCAACCACGGCGACTTCGACAAAACCATGATGTACACCGCGCTGGGCCTCAACGGCGAAGCGGGCGAAGTCGCGGAACACATCAAAAAAGCTTTCTTCCACGGCCACGACCTGGACCGGGAAGTGCTCAAAAAAGAACTGGGCGATGTCCTTTGGTATCTCGCGGTCATGGCCCACACCCTGGACCTACCCCTGGAAGAGATCGCCCGCCACAACATCGAAAAACTGGCCCGCCGTTATCCCCAAGGCTTCTCCGAAGAACGCTCCCGAAATCGTAGTGAGCAGTGACTAGGCGCCACGAACAACGAGTCACTGATACGGACGGAAACGCCTCGCGGCCAGGTTAAACGTAATGCGTAATGCGTGATGCGTAATGACCTCACGTTTTACGTTTCACGCATCACGCCCGTTGTCGCCTCGCTCAACGTCGGCCTGACGATCTCAATCCTAATCCTAATCCTGATCCGAATCCTATTTACATAGCAGGCGCCACGAACGACTATTCGTCGATACCGATGAAAACGCCTCGCTGCCACGTTGGCGCGGGAAGCCGATTTCGTCAAGCGTCAAACGTCATGCGTCATGATCTGACGTTTCACGTTTTACGTTTGACGTTCGTTGGTGCCTCGCTCAACGTTGTCCTGATGATCTCAATCCTAATCCTGATCCGAATCCTATTTACATAGCAGTCACCATGCACACCGCCCGCCATCGCCTGGCATTTCTACTCATCCTTCTCCTCGCCTTTGGCCTGCGCGTCCATCAGCTCGACGTGCAGAGCCTATGGTACGATGAGGGGGTGACCGCGCGCGTGGCGCAGATGGGCGCGGGGGAACTGGCCCGCTGGACCGCAGACGACATTCAACCGCCCCTCTATTATCTGCTGCTGGGCGGGTGGCTGCGTCTCTTCCATCCCTGGCCCGGCAACATCGCGTATCTCATGCGCTTTTTTTCCACGGGCTTTGGCGTGTTGCTGGTGGCCCTTTTGGCCGCGTTGGCCCGGCGACTGTGGGGACGCTGCGCGGGCTTGCTCGCGGGGCTGATAACCGCCATCTCGCCCTTGATGGTCTACTACAGCCAGGAAGCCCGCATGTACGCGCAACTCCTCTTCCTGGTGGCCCTGGCCGCGTATGGCGTGGTAAGGCTGCTGGATGCCTCCTCCCGCCCAGGCCTAGCCATAGCCGGGAAAGAAAAGACCAGGTTGGGGTTTCTGGCCTTGTACGCGCTGGCCGGGCTGGCCGCCATGTACACCCATTATTTCGCGGGATTCGCCCTGCTGGCCCTGGCGTTGTATTGGGCCCACGTGTGGGTGCGAGAAAGCAAAAAAATGCGGGCGTTAGGCGGCTTTGCCCTGGCCAACCTGATCATCCTGCTGGGCTACCTGCCCTGGCTGCCTGCCATGTGGCAACGCTTCCAGGTGGATGCCAGCTATTGGTCCGGGCGGCTTAAGCTGGATGAGGCGTTGTTGAAGACCCTGGCCAATTTCACCATGGGAGCGACCGAGGTTTTCCGTCTGGAAGACGCGCAGCGCTGGTTGCCCTGGTTCGGTTTGGCCGGATTGATCTGGCTTCTGGCCCTGATCCTGATGCGCGTCCGAGGCTCCCAGCGGCCCTTGGCCCTGGTGCTCCACTGGCTCCTTCTCCCCCCTGCCCTCATCCTTCTCCTGGCCTACCGCACGCCCAAATTCAATCCCCGCTACCTGCTCATCAGTTGGCCCGCGTGGGCCTTGCTCATGGCCGGGGGCACGACCGCGCTTTGGCAACCCCGGGCCTGGCTTCCCCCTCGCGGCCCATGGTGGCTGCGTCTCCTGGCCCGGGTCCTGGCCCTCCTCACCCTCCTGCTGGTGATAACCGCCAGTGCCCTGGGCCTGGACAACTGGTATTACGACCCCAACTTTGCCAAAACAGCCTGGCGGGAAGCCATCACCTACATGTTTCAGCACCGCCAACCCGATGAAGCCGCGCTGCTGGTTTCGGGCCATGCTTACCCCATCTTCGACACCTATCTTCCCCCGGATGCGCCGCCCGCCTGGCGCGTGCCCCGCTACCGTCTCCCCCAGATCGACATCCTGGATGTGAATCAGGTTTTGGGATGGGAGGAAAGCGCGCGGGCCTTGAACCAGGATCTGGCCCCCCACGGCGGGGTGTGGCTCTTCCTCTGGCAGGATGACGTGGTCGACCCGGCCCATGTGGTAACCATTCAACTGGACCGCTATGCCCGGCCCCAACCCACGCCCGACTTCGCGTTCCTGAAACTCGCGCACTACCGACTTCCGCCCGACTTCCACATCCCCGAACAGCCCCCTATCACCCAGCCGGGAACCCGCTTCGAAGACGCCCTGGAACTGGTGGGCATCGAAACCAGACCGGATGGCTTCTGGCTCTACTGGCGTTCCCTCAAACCCCATCTCCCGGACCTGCACACGGTCGTGGCCGTGGAGCAGCCCGATCAGGCCTTGCTTGACGTTGTGGATCAACGGCCTGTCGGGTATGATTTCCCCACCACCCATTGGAACCCTGGCGACACCTACCCCATATGGTTCCCCTTCACCAACCTGCCCGCTGGAGCCCGGCTGCGTGTCCGCGTCTACCAGCCCGATGATGGACACATCCTGGGCGACTTTGAGACGCCACTGCTTTGTAAATAGGATTCGGATCAGGATTAGGATTGAGGATCCTCAGGACAACGTTGAGCGAGGCGGCAACGGGCGTGATGCGTGAAACATGAAACGTGAGAACCTTACGCATCACGCATCACGTTTCACGGCCCGCCAGCCTAGCTGCGAGGCGTTTTCACCTGTATCGGCGGACAGTCGTCCGTGGTGACTGGTCCGAAAATAAAGTAATCCGTGATCAGTCATCAGTAATCAGTGGAAATCTGCGTTGCGAAGCATCGGCGCAAATCTGCGTTCCCATCTTCGGCGCAGTTCACAATATTGGATATTCCTTGTTTCAGGACGACTCAAATACCCAATATCCAATACCCAACACCAAATATCCCCTCCAAAACATCCCATGACTCCACAACTCTTTCTCACCGGTGCCAATCGGGGCATTGGCCTGGCCCTGGTGCGAGAGGCCCTGGCCCGAGGTTACCGCGTCTTCGCGGGCGCCCGTCATCCAGACCGGGCCAGCGAGCTGCAGGCCCTGGCTCAGACCCACCCTCAGCATCTGGACCTCATCGCCATTGACGTCACCGACAATGCCAGCATCGCGGCCGCGGCCCAAGCGGTCGCGGCCCAAACCCCACGGCTGGATATCCTCATCAACAACGCGGGCGTTTTCCCGCGAGGGGAACGACTCACGACCCTCGACGCCCAGACCATGCTCCACACCTTTCACGTCAACAGCGTGGGCCCTATGATGGTGATCCAGCACTTCCGCCCTTTGCTTCATCACGGCGCCAAAATCCTCAACATCTCCTCCCAACTGGGCTCCCTCACCCGAGCCGGGGGCACTTCCTACAGTTACAACAGCAGCAAAGCCGCCTTGAATATGCTCACCCGCATTTTGGCTCAGGAACTCCGTTCCGTGAGGATCATAGCCGTGGCCGTGCATCCTGGCTGGGTACGCACCGATATGGGCGGGCCAGCCGCGCCCCTGGCCCCTGCCACCTCAGCCCGCGGCATCCTGGACCTGGCCCAACGTCTGCGCCTCCGCGATTCCGGCGAATTTTTCACCTGGGAAGGAAAGAAACATCCCTGGTAAGGGATACTGGATGCCATGCGACTCGCCATTCTCATTGTCAGCTACCAGGTGCGGGACCTGCTACGGGCCTGCCTGCAATCCATCTACGAGGACCTGGCCCGCTCGCCCGGCCTCACCGCTCAGGTGGTGGTGGTGGATAATGCCTCCGCGGATGGCAGCGCGGCCATGGTGGCCGAAGAATTCCCCCTGGTTCATCTCATCGCCAGCTCCGAAAACCTGGGCTTTGCCCGGGGCAACAATGTGGGCTTGCGTTGGCTAGGCTTTGGCACGACCTCCTCGCCATCATCCCCTCTCAAACCCGACGCGGTCTTGCTGCTGAATCCCGACACCGAACTCCAGCCAGGCGCGTTGGCTACCCTCAGCGACTTCCTGCGCAAGCATCCTCACGCGGGAGGCTGCTGCCCTCGTCTGAATTACGGGGACGGCCATTTGCAGCACAGCGCCTTCCACTTCCCAGGCCTGGTGCAACTCTACCTGGACCTCCATCCCATCCCTCGGCTCATGGAAACCCGGCTCAACGGCCGCTACCCTCGCCGCAAGTACGAAGGGGATAGGCCCTTTCCTGTGGACTTTGCCCTGGGCGCGGCGCTCATGGTCCGGGCCGAAGCCATTGACGCGGTGGGGATTCTGGACGAGGCTTACTTCATGTATGCCGAAGAGATGGATTGGCAGAAACGGATGCAACAGGCCGGTTGGCCCATTTATTGTGTCCCTACAGCCCGCGTGATCCATTACGAAGGCCAAAGCGCGCGCCAGTTCCGCCGGGCCATGACCGTGGCCCTCTGGCGTTCCCGGCTTCGGTACTACCAAAAACATCACCCTGCCTGGAAACAACGGGCCGAACGTTGGCTCATCGCCCGGGCCATGAGGCAACGCCTGGACCAGGCTCAGGCAGCCCTGGCCGCGGGCCGGGGGGACCCCCAGCAGCTTCAGGAACAGATCGCGGCTTATCGGGAGATTCTGGAGGAACTGCTATGAAAATAGAATGATCGCTGGTTGCTGAGGAATCGCCAGGCCGACGTTGGGCGAGTCGGCAAAGGTTCGTATTGCGTATTCCGTATTCCGTCCAGTCGTTACGCAATACGCAATACGGAATACGAGTCACGCCGCCCTGGCCGCGAGGCATTTTCGTCGGTATCGGCGCGGGGTGGCCCGCCGTCGGACTGCTTTGTAAATAGGATTCGGATCAGGATTAGGATTAAGGATCGTCAGGACAACGTTGAGCGAGGCGACAACGGGCGTGATGCGTGAAACGTGAAACGTGAGAGCCTTACGCATCACGCATTACGCATCACGTGACTGGCTTCCCGCCCGGCCCTGGCCGCGAGGCATTTTCGTCGGTATCGGCGCGGGGTGGCCCGCCGTCGGACTGCTTTGTAAATAGAGTAATCAGTGATCAGTTATCAGTAATCAGTAGAGCCCCGCGACGTCATTCCGAGGGAGCGAAGCGACCGAGGAATCTAGCGAAGCGCAAAAGACCACGGCATGGCGCTCACTTCGCTCGCTAGATGCCCTTCGATTCCTCAGGGCAGGCTTTCGCTCCCTCCGGTCGCTCAGCATGACGAACATCTGCGAAAATCTGCGTTGCGAAGCATCGGCGCAAATCTACGTTCCCTTCACCTGCTACCTGCCATTTACAAACTCACAAACTGCATCCTCATTTTCATTGTTATGTACGGGAGATTCTCATGCTCAAACGTGTGATATGGCTCTTATTGCTATGTGCGCCCGTGGCGTTTGTGTTCGAGCTGCGGCACGGGTCACCCCTGGTGGTCTTTGTCGCCTCGGCTCTGGCCATCATCCCCCTGGCCGGTCTGTTGGGAGATGCCACAGAAGCCCTGGCCGCAAAAACCGGCCCCCGCGTTGGCGGCTTGCTCAACGCCACCCTGGGGAATGCGGCCGAGCTCATCATCACCCTCATCGCTCTACGCGCGGGCCAATTGGCTTTGGTCTCGGCTTCGATTATCGGTTCCATTCTGGGGAATGTTTTGCTGGTGCTGGGCGCGGCCATCTTATTGGGAGGGCTCAAACTGGGTATCCAGCGTTTCAATCGTGAACAGGCGGGCATGGACGCCACATTGCTCTTTCTGGCAGCCATTGCCATCGCGGTGCCCTCCCTGTTCAACGCAGCCATTGAGCCGAATTTGGTGCGGGTCGAAAAACTAAGCATGGCCACGGCCCTGGTGATGTTGCTCATTTACGTGCTGGCCATGGGCTACACCCTCTTTGGCCGACAACTCCAGCCAGAGGTGATCACGCCCGTCGCCCCGCCGCCCCATGACGGGCCGCATTGGAGCTTACCCGTCTCGGTAGGGGTGCTGGCCGGTTCCGTGGCTGCCATTGCCTTGCTCAGTGAATTTTTAGTAGGCGCGGTCGAGCCCGTCACAGAGCAATGGGGTTTCAGCCCCTTTTTCGTGGGGATTATCCTAATCCCCATCATCGGAAATGTGGCGGAGCATGTGGTGGCCGTGGAAATGGCCATGAAAGATCAAATGGAGCTCAGTCTCAACATCGCGTTGGGCTCCAGCTTGCAAATCGCCTTGTTTGTGGCGCCATTGCTGGTGCTGATTTCCCCTTGGCTAGGGCATCCTTTTGCTCTGGAATTCAGTTCCTTTGAACTCATCGCCCTCATCTCCGCCTCGGTTATCGCCGCGTTGGTGGCCATCGATGGCAAATCGAACTGGCTGGAGGGGGCCATGTTGCTTTCGGTCTACCTGATTTTGGGCATAGCCTTTTTCTTCCTGCCGTGACTGTTCCGTAAATAGGATCAGGATTAGGATTGAGGATTGTTAGGCCGAAGTTAGGCGCGAGCACGAGTAATCAGTGATCAGTCATCAGTAATCAGTTGCGGGGCTAGCCGGATTCATCCGGTGCCGTTTTATAGCCCGGCGACTTCATCGCCGCGCGGGCGAGGTGGACGCTACTTCGTTCAGCTAAACGACGCCAAATGTCTGATTTTCGTCGTTATGCGGTGAGCTATTGCTCATGGTGACTGTTCCGTAAATCAGTAATCAGTGATCAGTTATCAGTAATCAGTGAAAATCTGCGGCGCATCGGCGCAAATCAGCGTCCCCATTTTCCTTGGTATCGGTGCGGGCGAGCCAGCCGGAATTATCCGGCGCCGTTCTATAGCCCGGCGACTTCATCGCCGGGCGGGCGTGGTGGATGCCGCTATGACCGATTTAATTCGACAACGTGCATCATCCGGCGCGGTTCCTTAGCGCCCGAGGCTGAACGAACCTGTTGATTTACTATTGATACGCTGAGGATACTCCCTCCCGACCGTTTTCCCAAGAGGGGATGGGGTTTACGTAGCCCCTCCGTTCCGGGCGATCACCCCTCCCCCGCTTGCGGGGGAGGGGCAGGGGTGGGGGCCCATCGGCCGGATCGCCACCCCCTGCCGGATTGCCCAGCAGCTTGATTGAGGTTTGCCAACAGGTTCACTTCATCGCCAGGCGGGCATGGCAGTCGCCACTTCGGTCGGCTAGACTAAAAATCCGTGCAATCCGTGTAATCCGTGGCTAAAAATACCGTCTCGACGGGCCAAAATCCTTTTCGCCAGACTCCACGCCATTAGTCGGTTTGACGCGCTCCGGCCTCAAAGGTCGATGAGGCCATCCGAATCAGCTCATCCACGGGGAAGTCGCTCGGAGCCAGCAGTTGATAGAGGACGTTGTCTCGCCGCCATGTCAGGGTGGTCACGATGTCGGGGCGCCAGCGATGCTCATTCAGGTACCAACCGCCACGCACCAGGACCGCGGGTTGGCCGTTGGCCAGGGTCACTTCCTCCACCGCGCACGGTGCGACGGCTTCGCCCTGTTCCCACGGGCAGGCGCCACAGGTCATCAGGGAGAGGTTGTTCTCCGGCCCGCGCCAGACGAAGACATACACATGGCTCTGGGGCTGATGGGGCAGGGGCGCGTGTTTCAGCACATGGTCATGCCTGAGCTCGTACCCCGGGGGCGCGTAGGTGGGCAGGTGGATGGGATAGGGGCTGTGGGCCAGAACGTCTTCCACAGTGACGATCTCGGGCTCTGTTTCGCGGGTTTCCAGGTTCGGCCCCTGGGGATAGGCGTCCAGGATGGTGTAGACGCGGCCCGCGATCTCCACGGTGGTCGATTGCAGCAACGCGCGGGCACCAGGGGAAAGGGCGAACAGGATCAGGGACAAAGCAAGCAGGGCGACCAGAGAAGCGGCTGCCAGGCGCCATCCCGATATCCATGGGGCCACGGGATGAGCCGCCTTGTCCGAAACAGAGGGAAAGCGACCGCGCAAGGCCCGCACGAATTCAGGGTCGGGGTCTTCTCGAAGTTGATACAAGAACCGATCATTCATGGGTTTCCTCCCATTGGCGTCGTAATTTGCGCACCGTGCGGTGCAGGATGGTGCCCACGTTGCTTTCCGAAAGCCCGGTCAGGGCCGCGATCTGCCGATTGGTCAGGCCCGCGCCATACTTCAGGGCGATGAGTTCCTGCTCCCGTTCGGGCAGTTGGGCCAACAAGGCCCGCAGCCGGGCTTGCTCCTCCGCGGCGACCAGGCGCTCGACCAGGTGGGGCGGGTTGGCCTGGTTGGATGCCGCCTCCAGAGGGGCCAGACGTCGGGCCTCTCGCTCCTGCCCCCGCACATATTCCCGCCAGACATTACGGGCGATGCCCAGTAGCCAAGTTCCTGGCTGCGCCCGTTGGGGGTCGAAGTGATGCCGTTGACGCCAGGCCCGCTCGAAGGTGGCGGCGGTCAGATCATGGGCCGCGTCCCGGTCGGCCAGGCGGTAACGGAAGAAGTTGAACACGCGCGGGAGCTCATCCTGGAAGAGCGCGTCCCAGTCCAGCGCCTGGGCCTGTTCCATGCCGGAACGGAGCAGCAATCGACGGAGAGTGCGTACGTGGGCGTCCATGTCACTCTTTTATTGACCCCACTGTTTGATCTGTCACAGCCCTGCTATGAAAATAGTAATCAGTGATCAGTTATCAGTAATCAGTAGAGCCTGGCACGTCATTCCGAGGGAGCGAAGCGACCGAGGAATCTAGCGAAGCGCCAAAAACCACGGCATGGCGCTCGCTTCACTCGCTAGATGCTTCGCTCCCTCCGGTCGCTCAGCATGACGAACATCTGCGAAAATCTGCGTCGCATCTGCGAAAATCTGCGTTCCCATTTTCGTCCGTATCGGCGCGCTGCCGCGCGTGGCGCCTGTTCCGTAATAGGATTAGGATTGAGGATTGTCAGGCCGAGGTTAGGCGCGAGCAGAAGTAATCAGTGATCAGTCACCAGTAATCAGTTGTGGGGCTAGCCGGGGAACTTCATCCCCCGGCGCTGGCTCAGCAAATGCTTGCCAAGAAATTGGGACACACCCGTCAGTCCAACGGCCGGGTCACGCTCACCCGGGTTTCGATGCCCAGCTTCTTGAGCTCCGCGAAGAAGGGTTCGGGAGCCATGACCTGCTCGGGGGGATGGACGCCCGGGGGGATGCGACCTTGCGCCAGCCAGATGGCGGTGATGGCCGGGGCCGCGCCCGTGGGCAGCGCGCCCTTCACTGTCATGGTGCCCAGGCGATAGATGGTCTCCCGGCCATCCTGCTCGCCCCACACCTCGGTCACGATCTCTTTTGTCCAGTTGGGGGGCTCGTTGGCGGGCGGGGCCAGGAACGCGGTGGCAGGGGGTTCGTGCTCGCGCAGCAGGGCCACCATGAGGTCGCGCGGGGCCACCTTGACGCCCTTCACCTCCACGGGCTCGGTGCTGTTCAGGCCATATTCGGCCAACACCCGCACCTTTTCCACGGTCTCCGGGGCCATGCCCCAGTAGTTGATCTTGAAAAAGACTTCCTGCACGCCCTTGTCCGCAAAGGAAAGGGGCAGGGTGGCCACCTCGGAGTGAAGGGAAAGGTGCATGGGCAGGACCCCCAAAGGCTCGACAAACAGATAGTCCTCGAATTCACTCAAAGGCTCCATCTCGATGAACGCGCCATCCCGAAAGACCATGGGCTTCATGGTGAGTTCGTCCAGGATGGTGGCCACCGCGTAGGTAAAGGAGGTGTCGTCGGGTGGCGGGGGCTTGATGCCGTCGTAAATGCGGATGGATGTGATGCGGTCGAGGCGGTCGGCCGCGTAACGGGCCTGGACGTTGGGTACGCCGGGCGCGGAGCCCATGCCCAACACCGCGGCCACGCCCGCTTCCTGAAACGCATCGTTGAGTTCCAGTTGTTTGCGGGTGGTGTGGAAGAGCCCGCCCAGGTCCACGTAGGGCGTGCGGGCTTCGAGGCAGGCCCGCATGACGGGCAGGTTGGTGTAATAGACGGTGGCATTGACCACCGCATCCGCTTCTTTCAGCGCGGCCACCAGGACCTCGTGGTCGCGCAGGTCAATGGACGCGATGCGGATTTTGGGGCTGCTGATGAAGTCGGCCACCTCGCGGGCGGCTTGGGGATTCAGGTCCACGATAACGACTTCATCGACCCGGGGATCATTGGCTAGTGTTTGTACAGCGATGCCGCCCATTTTGCCAGCACCGCCTAGGACAGTAATTTTCATAGTTGGGTATATTTTGAGGTGGGTATCTGGTTTCGGGGATCGTATGGGGAAGTTAAGGGAGTAATCAGTGTTCAGTAATCAGTAATCAGTTGAGATGAAGAATTCGTCGAGATCGGAGGCAGTGTGGTAAATGGGGCCAGGTTCGCGTAGGGTTTGATCAAGGACGCCGCAAAAACGATCCGATTTGGCGATCATGCCCGAGAGAAGGCGACCAATTTCCAGGCAATCATCAATGAGTTCATCCCTTACCTTCTTGTCGAGATAACCGGCATCCCATGCCATTTCTACCCAATGCTGCGTTTCTTGTTGTTCACCATCAGCATCCGTCAATTTGCTAATGAAGTGTTTTTCATAACGACGCTTAGCCCAGGCTTCCGCGATCTGTGCGCCAATGGCCCGGGAGGAGCGGCGAATCTGGTCGGTCAATGCGTACCGCTCCTCCGGGGGAAAGGTTTTACTGATCTCGAAGATGCGCTTTGCCAATGCACGCGCTTTCTGATACACGATCAGATCCCGAAACGTGCGTACATAAGGCAAACGCGACACGGTCATCCTCACTGATTACTGTTTACTGATTACTGATAACTGATTACTGAAGTTGCTCGGCTATCCACTCCAATCCCAGCGCCTGTAACTTCTCACGCGTGGGCACGCCGTTCTCATCCCAGCCGGCCATCTCGTAATACCAGTCTTTGGCTTGTTCCAGTTCCTCGGGTGTGAGATGGAGGCCTTCGCTGCGGCCGCCCTTGAGGGGCTTGTAGAGTTTCTTGGGCAAGGAATCATCGTCACGGGTGAAGCCCTCTCGGGCGTTGAAGGCCCGCAGCATGTTCAACACCCGCTCGCCGATCTCCTGGATGCCCTCGATGCCGATATCCCAGCCGATGGTCACCTTGATGAGCTCGGCCAGTTGGTCAGGACCATACAGATGCCAGGCCGGGCCAAAGACGAACTGGCAGATGTTGAAGGTGTTCAAGGCCATGTAGAGCTTTTCCGTGGTCAGGGCGAAGTGCACTTTCTCCTTGTTCAGGACTTTGGTGGGCTGCGCCTCGCCCAGGCCCAGCATGGCCATCCGCTCGGGGTACCACTTCCAGGAGGGATCGTGTTCGCTGGACTGGTGATCCGCACCGTAGGGATTCACCGCGTAGATAAGGCCCAGGGAGCGCTTGACCTGGGGCATGTGTGCGGGCATCTCCTGCTTCTTCACCGCGACCACCAGGTCTTGGGCCTTTTCACCGAACTTCTCCGCGGCCCGGGCCGAGCCTTCGGCCAGGATATCGCCAAAGCCCTCCCGTTTCGCGATCTGCTCCACCATCTGCACCATGGCCTCCGCGTTGCCGAAGGTCAGGCACACGCCGCCCGTATCCTCGGTGGTGATATAGCCATGCTCAAACGCGTCCATGGCCCAGGCAATGGTGGCCCCGCAGGAGATGGTGTCCATGCCGTACATGTTGCAGATCTTGTTGGCGTAGGCGATGGCTTCCAGGTCATCCACGTTGCAGTAGGAGCCGAAGGTGGAGATGGTTTCGTATTCCGGGCCGCCGTAGCGGGCTTCCACCTTGTAGCGATTTTCCACTTCGACCACGCGTTTGCAGCGCACGGTGCAGGCATAGCAGGTGTCCCGCTCTTTGAGGATGGTATCTGCCATGCGATGGCCGGAGATGTTCTCGGCACAGGCGAAATAGCCGCTATCCCAATTGTGGCTGGGCAGGCCGCCGCCCCGGTTCTGGCCCCGCACGATCTCCGCGGTGCCCAGCAGGCCCATACCGTAGATGTCGGAGTCGGGGAACTCCTTAACGCCCCATTTGGTCAATTGGGTCAGGCCTTTGGGGTCCGCGAATTTGGCGTTCTTCTTGCTGCCCCGCACGACCACGGCCTTGAGGTTTTTACTACCCATGACCGCGCCCATGCCCGTACGGCCGTTGGCCCGATTGCCGTAGGTGATGATGGCAGCAAAGCGCACGCCCTTTTCGCCCGCGGGCCCCACTTGGGCGATGTGCACCCGCCGGTCCCCCAATTCCTCCTTGATGGTGTCTTCCACCACGTCGGTGGTCTTGCCCCACAGGTGGGACGCGTCTCGCAGTTCGGCCTGGCCTTCCTTCACCCATAGGTAGACGGGCTTGGGCGCTTTGCCGTGGAAGACGAACGCGTCAAAGCCCGCGAATTTCATCTCCGCGGGGAAAAATCCGCCCGACTGGGAATCGCCCACCGCGCCGGTGAGGGGGGATTTGGCGTTGACGGTGAGGCGGCTCTGGCCCGAGATAGGCGCACCCGTAGGGCCGCTGATAGAGAAAACCAGGGTGTTTTCGGGCGCCAGGGGATCGACGCCCGCGGGCGTATGCTTGAGCAGGTAATACAGCCCGAAGCCCGTACCACCTCCGTAGGTGCGGTAGAATTCCTCGGGCGGCTCTTCCACTTCCAGCCGACCGTCGTCGAGATAGACGTGTAAGATTTTACCAGCGTATCCGTACATAAAAGACCTCCAAAGAGTGACATTTACCACTAAGGCACGAAGGCACAAAGGGCACAAAGAAAAGGTAAAAAAGGATGGCTATCGAACGATACGACGAATGCCGTTCTTGAGCAATGACGAATTAAAGTTTAACAGATAGCCCAATCTTAAACCAGTCGCGCTGAGATATGAAAGGAGTTGTGCTTCGTGTACAGGCAACAGCTGTTCAACGGCTTTGACCTCCACGATAACAGCTTCGCCTATCAGTAAATCCAACCGATGGATGCCAATTAGCTGCTCGCGGTAGAATATTTGAACAGCCTTCTGTCGTTCGAAATGGATTCCGCGCGCGGCCAACTCGACACATAGCGCCTCTTCGTATACTTTCTCCACGAATCCTGGCCCCAGCGCTTTATGCACCTGGAAAGCGGCATCCAGCACCTGCTTGCCCAGACGCTCAACCGCTTCCGGAATGGGATCATAACCTGGTTTGCGCCAAGATTTGGGTTTCATCCTTTTTTCTTCCTTTGTGCCTTGGTGACTTTGTGTCTTAGTGGTGAAGACTTAGGCCGACGCTGCTTTCACCGCGTCCTCAAACGCGTTCAGCGTGAAGTCCACATCCTCCTCGCTCAGTGCGTAGCACAGGAACCAGGGCTCGCGGCCGTCCGCGTCGGGCTGCACGCCTCGCTTGATAAGCTCCATGGCGATTTCCTCGTACAGATCGCCGTCTCCTTCCAGGTAGCCGCGGAAGTCGGTGGGCATTTCGTCGCCGCCGATGAAGAGACTGAACATCGCGGGCGCGCCGGTCACCACGTGCGGGATGCCCGCGTCGGTCAGAATCTGATCCATGCCATCCATGAGCCGTTTGCCCCGCTGATTGATGGTCTCGATGACCGGCTCCTCCTCCAGAGTTTGCAGGGTCGCTGCGGCCGCGGCCACAGCCACCCCATTGCCCGAATAGGTGCCACCGTGGGCCATGGCTCCGGGCTCAATGGTCATCATCACCTCTTCTTTGCCCGCGATGGCGGCCACCGGGAAGCCGTTACCCATGGCCTTGGCATAGGTGGCCAGGTCCGCGCGAATGCCGAAGTATTCCTGCGCACCGCCATTGGCCAGACGGAAGCCCGTCTTCACCTCGTCAAAAACCAGGACAATGCCGTACTTTTCGGTCAGCTCCCGGATCTTCTCCAGATAACCGGGCAGGGGGAAGATGCCCGCAGCATTACCCAAAACCGGCTCCACAAACACGGCCGCGATCTCGTGCCAGCGGGTTTCGATGGTCTCCTCCAGCCGCTCGAAATCGTTGAAAGGCAGAGAAATAACATATTCATGAATCGCCTTGGGGATGCCGCTGGTGGTGGGTGCAGGGATAGGGCTGCGACGAGACCCCAGCATCCGTTTATTGGAGGAAGCCGTGCTGAACATGAAATAATCGGCCTGGCCATGGTAGCAGCCTTCGAACTTGATGAACTTCTCGCGGTTGGTGTGGGCTCGGGCGATGCGCAGCGCGTGCATGGTGGCTTCCGACCCCGTATTGGTCAAACGCACCTTGTCATTGCCCGTCATGCGGGTCAGGCGTTCCGCTACCTCGATCTCCAGAGGCGTGGTCCAGGCGAAGACCGTGCCGTTGTCGATGGCTTCCTTCACCTTTTCGTTCACTTTGGGGAAAGCATGTCCCAGGATGATGGGGCCGAAGCCCAGGCGATAATCGATGTACCGCTTGCCGTCCATATCCCACACATATGCGCCCTCGCCTCGGGCGACGACCAGGGTATCTTCATCTCCCCAGTAGCGGAAGTTGGAGTTGACGCCGTAAGGGATGACTTTCGATGCGCGTTGGAAGTATTCTCGGGTTTTGGGTCCTTGTAAGCTCATGGTGGTTTTACCTCATGTTGAAAGATATGGAATGAATAGGTTGGGGTTGCTTATTATGGATAAAGATTAAAAACTGAAGATTAAAGATTAAGTGGTTCCAGAATGGTGCCTTTAATCCTTTAGTCTTTAATCCATTAATCTTTCATCCTGTTCACACCCACCCCTCTTCCACGATGGTTTCTTCCACGGTGATGCCTCGTTTTTCCAGTTCGCGGAAGAAGAGATCGGTGGGGAGGGCCTGTTCAGGGGGGACGACGCCCTTGGCCGTGGTCTGGCCGTGGGCGATGAGCTGCGCGCCGATGCTGAGGGGGATACCCACGTTCTTGAAGTAGGCCGCGGGCCCGCCCCATTCCTCCTGAGGTGGGTGATGGTTCCGATAGGTGGCTACGACCTTGCGCCCGTTTCGCACCCCCGTGACCTGCACGACCAGCCCGTAGGCCCAAACGGGGTTCTCGCGACTGGCGGGATTCTCCCACAGCAATTTGGCTACCACGTCAATGGTGGGCATGGTCTCATCGCCGATGGTCACCGGCCGGCTGGAAAGCAGACCGCCTTTCATCAACGCGCCCATCAGCTCCATGACATGGGGCGGAAAGCAGCCCCGCACCGCGGCTCGACGCAGGGTGGGGAAGGATTCGGGCAGGGTGTTGGCCTCGTCATGGGGTACATAATACACCATTTGCTCACCAATGTGCTCATGGAAACGTACCTTGATGCCGCCCGACATAGGGGGGGTGGGGTGCCATTCGCCATTTTCGAAGTACACCTCATCCCGATCCCCCTCTTCGGGATTGAATTCCCACAGGGTGGTGCGCAGCAGGCCGGGCGCGGGGGCCAGGCTGCGGAAGGCCGCGAAAAAGACCTCGACCTCATGGAGTTCATCCATGATCTCGGACGCCCGGCGCACCATCATGTTGGTCTGGCCGGGGGTCGCGCCCACGCCAGGGATGAACACCATGTCTTTCGCCAGGGCCTTCTCATGCAATGCGAACTGGGGGTCATCGCTGGAAAGATCGAGGCCATTGACGCCCACTTCGACACACGCGGTGTTCACGGCCAGATCATATTTGAAAGGCAGGCCGTTGACCACCACGTCGAAGCCGGGGAAGAGTTCGAGCATGCCCTCGTAGTCATTGGCATCGAAGAAAATGGGCTTGAGGCGGGGGTCGCCGATCTGCTCGACCAGACGGGTGACTGCATCCAGGTTGTAGTCGGCCACGACGATTTCGTCGAAGTCGCTGGTTGCAGCCAGGTCTTTGGTGGTTTCTTTGCAGACAGCGCCCGCGGCGCCCAGGACAAGTGCTCGCATGAAGGTGAGTCTCCTTTTTATAGTGAGGGATTTGTTGGAAAGGTGAAGTTGATTGCTGATTAACGAATAATGAGTAACGGACAACGAATAACGGGCAACGAGCAACGGACAACAGGCAACGGCTAACGGCGGCGGGATTTGCGAGCGGTATTGATGCTGGTTGAGAAGATTCGTTGTAGCTGATTACATTCATTCAATAAGTCGGCAAGTTTGGTTTCGGGCAGCAATTCGCTGGCGACAATGATGCGAAGCCATATCTCAGTTTCATTCAGTTCTTTGACGCCGATTTTCATTTTGTGGATGAAATCCGAAGGACTTTCCGCTGCGCGAGCTTCGCTGTGATGCGCTGCTGGTGCGGTGCCAGAACGTAATAATTGGCCCGCGATATGGCGTCCTGCAATCGTCGGTGGCAACGCATTACAGACTTTGATGATTCTTGCAGCAAACTGAATCAATCGCTCCTGTAGATCATCACCCTTTGCCATCGCACTCTCCTGTTGTTCGTTTTGCGTTGTCCGTTGTTCGTTAATAGCGTTCCTGCACCTCCGCGAAGGCGTGATCCAGGATATCCAACGCCTCGGCGATGTGGTCCTCGGTGGCGGTGAGGGGTGGGGCGATGCGGATGACGTTGCCGTACATGCCCCCCTTGCCGATGAGCAATCCCCGGGCTTTGGTGGCCTCGAAAAGCTCGTTCACGGCCTGGGGTGAAGGCTCCTTACTCGCCCGGTCGGCCACCACCTCGATGCCCTGCATCAGGCCCTTGCCCCGCACGTCGCCGATGAGGGGGTATTTCTCCTGCAGCTTCTCCAGGCCCGAGCGCAGCAACGCGCCCACCTGCGCCACATGCTCGGGCGAAGCTTCCTCCTCCAGCACCTCCAGGGTCGCCAGCGACGCCGCGGCCGAGACAGGGTTGCCACCAAAGGTGCTGATGGTCAAGCCCGTGAGCTTGCCCGCGATCTCGGGCGTGGTCATGGTGTTGGAGAGGGGGAAGCCATTGGCAATGCCCTTGGCCATGGTCATAATGTCGGGGACCACATCCCAATGCTCGATGCCGAACCAATAGGTGCCCGTACGCCCAAAGCCGGTCTGCACCTCGTCATCGATGAACAGGCCGCCGTAGTGATGGACGATCTCCACCACGATCTTGAAATACTCGGGCGGCGGCGTGATGAATCCCCCCACGCCCTGGATGGGCTCCGCGATGAACGCAGCGATGCGGCCCGAGGTCGTGGTCTTGATCACCTCCTCCACGTCTTCGGCACAGGCCACGCCGCAGGTGGGATAGGTCATCTTCAGGGGGCAACGATAGCAGTAGGGGTTGAGAGCGTGCTTAATGCCCGGGATCTGCGTGCCGCCGATGCGCCAGGCCGAGATGCCCGTCAGGGACATGGCCAGCGAAGAGCGGCCGCTGTACGCGTGGCGTAGGGCAACGACCTCTTGGTACCCGGTCGCGGCCTTGGCCAGCATGACCGCGGTCTCATCCGCCTCGGTGCCCGAGCCGGTGAAGAAAGAGGTGGAGAGATCGCCGGGCGCGATCTGGGCCAGCTTTTCGGCCAGATTCACCACGTTCTCATGGGGATAAAGGGTGGAGGTGTGGATGATTTTGTCAATCTGCTCCTTGGCCCGCTGGGTGACCTTGGGATGCTTGTGACCGACGCTGGTGGTGAGGATGCCGCCGAAGAAATCGAGATAGCGGTTGCCTTCCACATCCCACACATACAATCCCTCGCCGTGATCCAGGGCCAGGGGTTCGGTGTAGTAGAGGAGATAGCTGGGCCAGAGATAGCGCTTCTGCTTTTCGAGGATGGTCTGTTTGTCCATGAATGGCTCCGAGAGAAAGGATTGCAGTGAATCGAAAGTTGGTGTAGACTTTGAATGGATCGGAGGTTTTTGAAAAGATGGCTAACCGAACGATAACCTTTGAAACAGTGATACCCGAAGATATCTATGCCGTCTTACGCGCACATGGTTTTGCCAGAGAAAATCTGGCGGAACAATCGCGGCGACTGCTGGCGATGCAATTTTATCAGGATCGGTTGTTATCCTTGGGGCAGGCTGCGCGGTTTGCTGGCATGTCGCGTTGGGAATTCGTCGAATTTCTGAGTGAGCATGATGCGCCCGTGATCGATTATCATGAAGAGGAGCTCAACGAAGAATTTGCGGCGGTCGAGGCGCTGAAAGCGGACAGAACACTGCACACTGAACACTGATTACTGGTTACTGATTACTTTAACTTCCCCCAGCTCCCGCCCCAGGCCCTTGGCTTTGGCCCGGCGATAGACCTCGGGCAGGATGGCCGCGTATTCGCCCCAGATGCCCAGGGCGATGTAAAGGATGATCTCCTCATCCGACTCACGGCCGGGGAGGCGGCCAGCGACGATGTCGGGCCAGGCGCCGTAGATGTCCTCTTCGCCAAAGCCCTCCTCCGCCAGCATCTTCAGCTCGGGCGTGCGCGGGGCCACATACTTCCATCGATCCACCACCACTTTATCCGCCCGCCGCACCACATCCAGATCGACCTCCTGATACGAGCCCATCTTGGCAATGAACGCGCCCGGCTTCAGCCAATCGTATTCGACCAGCGGCTGATTCCCCGTGGTCACCAGCACAATGACATCCGCCTGGCGGATAACCTGTTCCCGATCTTCCAAGGGAATGGCTTCTACTGGGAAATCCAGCTCCGGGCTCACTTCAGCCACCATGCGCTGGGCGACTTCTGGATACAAATCCAGCACCCAGGCCCGGTCGAAATCGAATCGCTGGGCCAGAGCCCGCAGGTGCATACGGCCCTGCATGCCCGCACCGAAGATGGCCAGGGTGGACGCGCCTTTTCGCGCCAGCCAGCGGGCGGTAATCGTTGTGGACGCGCCCGTCTTCAGACCCGTCACCCAGCCCGCCTCCATGAGACAGACGGGGTAGCCGGTGCGGGCGTCGTAGAGTAGCACCTGAGACGCGGTGGTGGAAAGACCATACTTTTGGGGATTTTCTGGGAAATAACTAAAGATCTTGACGTACGCGTAGGCCTCGCCCGCCATGTAACCGGCAAAAGGCTTGAGAAAACCCGCATCGCCCACGTTCATATAGAATTTGTCACCCGCGACCTGGCCCCGGGCATCGGCGAGGATGCCTTTTTCTGCCAGGTCTACGGCTTCGGCTACGGTCAGAGTTTGTTGGACGTCGTTTTCGGTGAGGTAGAGCATGGTAGGATTAGGATTGGGATTAGGATTGAGGATTGGGGGAACGCAGATTGATGCAAATGCAACGCAGATTTCCACTGATTACTGATCACTGATCACTGATTACTTTCTCCGCGTTTCTCTTTTCAGAACAAAATACTCTCCTCTTCGCCACCCGCGCCGCGGCGACGGATCCATTCCGCCAGGAAGATCAGGCCCATTTCCACCACCACAATGATGCTAGAGACCGCGTTGATAATAGGCAGGTTTTTGGGGAAACGGAGCGCGGACCACACCCAAATGGGGAAGGTGACCTGTTGTCCGATGACAAAATGGGTGACCACGAAAGCGTCAAAAGACCAGTTGAAGGCCAGAATGCCCGCAGCAATGATCGCGGGCGCGATGATGGGGAAGGTCACCAGGCGGAAGGCTTCCAATGGCCCGCATCCCAAGTCTCGGGCCGCAGCCTCCAGGTTGGGATCAAACTGATGCAACCGCGAGGCGACCAACACCGCCACCAGGGGCACGTCGAAGCTGATATGGGCCAAAATGACCGTAAACAGAGAGAGCTGGATACCCACCCGGGTGAAAAAGACCAGCAAGGCAATGCCCAGAATGAGCCAGGGCATGACAAAAGGGATGGAAATATAGCCCGTGAAAAAGATACGCCCCTTATAACGATAACGGGCCATGGCATTAGCGGCCAATACGCCCAATACCAGACTCACCGCGGTGACGATGAGCGCCACCCACAGGGAATTCCACAATGACTTGAGCAGATCGGGGCGTGCCAGGATTTTGGCGTACCACTTGGTGGTGAACCCACTCCAAGGCAAGCTCATGATAGTGGAGTCGTTGAAGGAAAACGTGATGAGGATGACGATGGGCATGTAGATCAAGATCGCCATCACCGCATAGGTGTAAAACGCGAACCAAAATTTGGGAGTCCGTAATGCTTTCATAGCAATTCCTCCACGCCCGCGATCTTAATGACCAATGCTACCAGGACCAGGGTAATGGCCAGCAGGATGAAGCCAATGGCGGAGCCCAAACCCCAGTTGCCCGCGGAAAGGAACTGGCTTTCGATGACATTCCCCAGCATGTAGCCCGAAGGCCCACCCACCAGCGCGGGCACTGCGAATTCGCCCAACATCGGGATGTAAACCAGGACCATGCTGGCAAACAAGCCAGGGACGCTGAGAGGGAGCAGGATGTGGCGAAAGATGTCGTATCGGCTGGAACCCAGGTCCCGGGCCGCTTCGATGACCGATTGCGGGATGCCGCGCAGGGAAAGGAAAATAGGAATGACCACATAGGGCAACCATTCATGAATGAGCACGATCATCACCGCGGTCTTGCTGTAAAGGAGAAACTTCAAAGGCTCTTGGATGACCCCAAGCTGCATGAGGAAGCTGTTGATGACACCATTCCCCCCCAGCGCGATCTTCCACGCGAAAATGCGGATGAGGAAGTTGATCTCCACGGGAATGATAAGGAGGAAGAGGATAAGATACGTGTATTTGGGACCCATACGGGCCAGATAATAGGCGATGGGATACCCGATGATCACCAGCAGGATCATGGCCCCTGTGGCAATAATGAAGGTATTATAAAGGGTCTTAAGATAGATGGGGCTGGTAAAGAAGGTGATGTAGTTGTCCAGGGTAAAAATGGGCTCCAGGGTCATGTAGCCCGATTTCCAGAAGCTGATAAGGAACATCATCCCCATAGGGACATAGAACAGCAGCAGGATATAGATGAAAGGGGGGAAGATGTTCAGCGTCAGCCCCAAATAGCGCTGGAATGTCAAGCGCCAGCGATGGCGGCGATGGGTGTGGGAGAGGGTGGCAGTGGTCATACTGGATCAGGATTAGGATCAGGATTGAGGATTGGTAGGCCGAGGCCAGGCGCGAGCAGGAGTAATCAGTGATCAGTCATCAGTTTGACGCATTACTTCACGCCTTTCCCATATTTCCTCGAGACTTCCAGAATCGCCTCTTCCAGGATATCCAGGGCTCGAACGAACAGGTCTTCGGGCATGTTCAGCGCGGGGAGCATACGCAGCCACCAAATGTCCTCCTCATTGATGAGGATGAGCCCACGGCGAATGCAGGCATAGTGGATCTCACGGGTGATCTTAGGTGCTGGTTTTTTAGTTTCCTTATCTTCCACGAATTCGATGGCGTTGTATAGGCCTTTGATGCGCACATCACCTACGATCTCATATTTGTCTATCCACGCCTTCATCCGTTCCAGGGAGATTTTTTCCAGCCGCTGGACATGCTCCAAGACGTCTTCCTGGTAGAGCGCGTCGATGCCTGCGGCCGCGGCCGCGCAGGCTGCGGGTTGCCAGGCAAAGGTCCCGCCCAGGTAGATTTCATCGGAGGAAGTCATGGCTTCGTCGGTACCCAGCACCGCGGCAATGGGCAGTGCACCGCCTGTGATGGCTTTAGCCAGGGGCATGAGGTCCACCTTCTCCGCCACCTCGGGCCACCATTCAATAGCGAACATCTTGCCCGTGCGGCCGAATCCGGTCTGCACCTCATCATCGATCATCATCCAACCATACTTCTCGCCCATGGCGTGCAGCCGCTCCATCCAGCCATCGGGGGGGATGAAGATGCCGTTTTCGCCCTGAATGGGCTCGTAGAGCACGCCCGCGATGGTTTCGGGCGCGGTTTCGTAGCGCAATACCACATCCTCAATCCAGTCCACGCACGCCAGATTGCACTGAGGATAGGTTTGCTTCAAGGGACAACGATAGCAAGTGGGGTAAGGGACATGGATGAAGCCATGAATGTATTCTTTGATGCCCCGAGTGACGTCGGGCGACGTAGGCCCTGCTCCTGCCGCGCCATAGTTGCCGCCGTGGAAGGAACCGTGGAAAGTGATGATAAAGTAGCGCCCGGTGGTCTCCCGGGCCAGGCGCAGCGCAGCTTCCACCGCCTCGGTGCCGGTGGTGTCGGGCGCGACCCGGGTGAGCTGCGGGGGAGAGATCTCCACTAGCTTTTCGGCCAGCTCGAAGAGATGGATGTCGGTCACGTAGTCGGTGCATTCAATGCCACCACTCTCGCGCAGGACCTCGATGGCGCGTTCGATAACGGGCTCGTAGCCCGCGCCCAAAGGTGTGGAGGCCCAGCCCGTGACCATGTCGATGTATGTGTTGCCATCGACATCCTCGATGGTCCAACCATACTTGCGCCGCATGATCAAGGGCACATCCTTATTGGTGTACCAGGCCGCGAAAAAGAGCTTTTTCTCTTTTTCCATGTATTCCCGGCTTTTCGGGCCAGGGGGCGGGGTGATGATGCGAGGGGTATCGGAGTAGTCGTAATTTACACTCATGGATATCGTACTCTCAGAAAAGGGATAACGTGAAATGTGAGAACCTTACGCATCACGCATGACGTTTCACGGCTCGCCAGCCTGGCCGCGAGCCGTTTTCTTCGGTATCGGCGAATCATCCTTCGTGGCGACTGTTATGTAGGCGCCTCATCCGCCAGCACCAGGGACCGTTCGGGCCGCCAATAGACCCACACAGGTTCGTCCCAGGTGATGCTCCAGAGTTCATCTTCACGGCTGATATTCTGGGCAAACACCCGTACCACCTGGTCATTCGGAAGCCTGACCAAGAACTCGGTACTTACCCCCAGATAAATAAGGTCATCCACCACGCCCTGGACCAGGTTGTAGCCAGGTTTTTGGGGCTTGACGCGGGAAAGACGCATCTTTTCGGGCCGCACAGAAACCGCGATGCGTTGACCGATACGCAATTGCGCCACGTGGTTTTCCGAAGCGATGCCCCAAAGTTCCATCAGGCCAGGCACATCAACCTTCACATCCTGACCTGCGATCTCTTTGACCACACCTTCAAACAAATTAGTGTTCCCTATGAAATTGGCGACAAAGCGATTAACAGGGTGCTCGTAAATTTCTTTGGGCGTCCCCACCTGCAGGATGCGGCCCTTGTTCATGACCGCGATACGGTCAGCCATGGTCAAGGCTTCCGATTGATCGTGGGTAACGTAAATAAAGGTGATACCGACCTCGTATTGGATGTTGGCCAGCTCCAATTGCAAGGCCTGGCGGATTTTCAGATCCAAGGCGCCTAGAGGTTCATCCAAAAGGAGCAGTTTGGGCTTGAGGATGAGGGCACGGATGAGCGCGACCCGCTGTTTTTCCCCGCCCGAAAGCTGACGGGGGTATTTTTCCTCATATCCACTCAGGTGCACCATCTCCAGCAGGGCAGTGACCTCCCGGCGGATTTTGTCCTCAGGCCATTTGCGCCGCCGAGGGCCAAAGGCTACGTTATCATAGACATTGAGATGGGGAAAAAGCGCGTAGTTCTGAAAGACGATGTTCACGTCTCGTTTTTCAGGGGGAAGGAAGGTGATCTTTTTCCCTTCCAGAAAGATGTCCCCTGCGTCGGGGGTTTCCAGGCCCCCAATCATACGCAGCATGGTGGTTTTGCCGCTGCCACTGGGGCCGAGCAGGGAAAAGAATTCCCCCGACGCGATTTCGAAGGAGACATCATTCACAGCAACGATGTTGCCAAAACGTTTGGTGAGGTTACGAACTTCGAGGCCAGGGGTGGATTCGGGCATGGGGGGCAGGGAGCGAAAGGAGTGGATGGAGGTAACTACTAAGATATCGTCACACTTTTTGCCACGAAGACACGAAGAAGATAGAGGCACGAAGTATTTTTCTTTATTTTTTCTTCGTGTCGTCGAAAAACTTCGAGACTTCGTGACTTCTTGTGGCCTAAAGTCGAGTACGTTAGCAGTTACGGATGGAGGGGAGAGCGTGAGGATCGGATGAGGATCAGGATTAGGATTTAGAGCAAGAGGGCCCTAATCCGCAATCCTAATCCCGATCCTGTTATTGTGCAGCTTGGACTTCCTCCCAAATCTGGAGCCACTTGTCGTAGTTGTCGGGGATGATCTCCACATGGGATTCCTGAAGTTGTTCAGGATGATCTAAGCCGACCAGGGCTTTTTCATCCTCTTCCAGCATATCCAGGACTTTGCTGTTGGCCACGAAGTATTCGAATTCGGTGGCCTCGTAATGTTGCAGCTCTGGATCAAGATAATGGTTGATGAGTGCGTGAGCCGCATTCGGCATCTGGGTGCCTTTCAGGATGCTATAGCCGCATACCCAGGAGAACGCGCCCTCTTTGGGTGAGACATATTCCACAGGGACACCCTCTTCCTCACTGAGGACATTGGCGTCCGCGGTCCAACCGAAGGAGATCCAGGCGTCGCCTGATTTAAAGAGTTGCTGCACCTCTTCATCCGCTTCGAAGTAGGTGAGCAGTAAGGGTTTTTGCTCGATGAGTTTTTGTTTGGCTGCTTCCAATTGCTCATCGGTCAAATGGAAGGGATCCTCATACCCCAGGGCCAGGGCCGCGATCGCGATGGCATTGCGGGCGTAGTCCTGCATAACGATATGGCCCTTGTACTTTTCGTTCCACAAGTCATTCCAGGAGGTAGGGGGCGGATCGACTTTATCGGTGCGATACATCATCCCTTCCAACCCAGCATCCACAGGCACCATCCACACCTGGTTATCGCCTGCCTGGATTTCGGGCATATCCCGGAAGAAGGGGAAAACATCTTGCCAGTACGCGATCTTGGTGGTATCCACCGGCTGAATCATATCCAGCTTGCGCAGGGTGGGGATGTAGTCCACGCACGAGTTGATAACGTCGGCTTTGTAGCCGCCACGCAGTTTGGCGATGGCCTCATCCAGCTCGCCGTACACCGCGGTTTGCAAATTAACCTGGGGATATTCCTGGCGGAATCCGTCCAGGAAGAAATCGGTAACCGTTTCCTCGTAGCTGTAAAGGACCAGATCTCCTGATTCCACCTGAAGATTACCAGCGGCGGGTTTCTCTTCGGCGGGAACTTGCGTGGCTTCGGGCTTGGGAGTGGGTTTTTGCTCCGCAGGAGCCTGTGTCGGTTGGGATTGTTGGCACGCGGCCAGGGTGAAGATGGAAATCACGAGGACGAGGACAACAAGCAACCGTTTCATAAAATCCTCCTTGTGGGTGGGAAAGGGAGAAGAAGGCTTGGCTTATTAAATTGGAAATCTGATCTTGGGCAGAAAATGACTTGAACCTTGCCGTTACCCGTTATCCCTGATATCGGGCCAGGAGTAAATTTCTTTGACGATCTTGAGATACATGAAGGTCTCCGTTTCCCGAATGCCCTCGATGGTGCGCAGGCGGGTGGTGAGGAAATCGAGCAAATGCGCGTTGTCACGAAAAACGACCTCCGCGAAGAGGTCGTATGCGCCCGCGGTCAAGACAAGATAGATCACCTCCTCCAGGGCCGCGATTCGTTCGGCCACCTCCTGCAACTTCGCCCCCTCCACCTTGATGCCGATCATGGCCATGGTGGAAAAACCCAGCAGCAGAGGGTTCGTCACGGCCACCACTTGCAGCACCCCTTCCCGCAGGAGGCGCTGGTAACGCTGGCGAATCATGCCCGTGGACACCCCCAGACGCTGGGCGATCTGAGAAAAGGGGGTGCGACCATCCCGCTTGAGAGTGCGGATGATCTCCAGATCGATGGCATCAAGGCGTACAGGGACCAGAGAATCGGAATCAGAATGCTGGAAATACATGGGTGACAGGCTCAAGATGGAGTGAGTGATGACTCCTATTCTATCACAATTTTACACTAAAATCAAGGTTATTATGCATTTTTTTCTTAGAATCATAGTAATCTGTGCCATTCTTGCATAATGACGAAAATGGAAACGCAGAGACGCAAAGACGCGAGGAGGCGCAGAGAAAAGATAAAAACCTTTGCGTCTCTCTGCGCCCTCTGCCCCTCTGCGTTAAAAACTTGAGCGCCAAATAACGACGAAAAGGGAACGCAGATTTGCGCCGATGTTCGTCATGCTGAGCGACCGGAGGGAGCGAAGCCTGCCCTGAGGAATCGAAGGGCATCTAGCGAGCGAAGCGAGCGCCATGCCGTGGTTTTTGCGCTTCGCTAGATTCCTCGGTCGCTTCGCTCCCTCGGAATGACGTCGCGAGGCGCTACTGATTACTGATAACTGATCACTGATTACTCCTGCTCGCGCCTGGCCTCGACCTGACAATCCTCAATCCTAATCCTGATCCTAATCCTGACGATCCCGACCCGGGGAAGTCAGGTTCGTGGGAAATAGAGGACAGGATCAGACCCGCCCAACCCGGTATAATGGATGCATGCGTAGCCACATGGGGCAAACGCCGGTGCTGACCCCGTCGGTCAGATGATTCCACGCGAGGGAGTATGAACATGCGCAAGACGACCCAGATGCCCATGCAAGATTCGACCCTGGCGCCGGTGGAAAAGTCCATCAATGAGGTTGCTGTCACCGCCGAAATGCTGCGCACCCAGGCGGATCAACTCACGGGCCTTTCCCGGTTCCTGGGATTTGGCAAACGCATCCTCGTGCCCGCGGACGAAATCCACGCGGTCGTGGGCGATGGGATGCACATCAGCCGCATCTCCAAACACATCAAGATCTTCGGCAAGACCGCGGATCAACCTTCGGTCTATTGGCTGAACCCCCTCACCCAGGTCATCAAACTGAAGACCATCTCCTTCACCGTGCCCATCCGAGGCGCCAACGATGAGGGGGTCGAAGCCCTGGATCGCAGCAAGGTGAGCTTTCGCCTGTGGGCTCATGCCGTAGCCAAGCTCAATCCTGCCAAAGCCGACATCGCGGCCCAGCGGGTGGGCGAAGACACGGTGAGCCTCCTGAACACCATCACCAAGGTAGGCACCGCGGAATTGGTGGCCGCGGCAGCAACCATGGAGCTCTCGGAGATCATCGCCAACCGCCAGCGACTGGCCGAGATCGCCTTCCCCAAGGTCAACCAGATCCTGGGCGAGTTGGGCTATGATCTGGCCCTGCTCACGGTCACCCGGCTGGACGGCGAGGCGTACCGCCGCATGGTGGAGCAAGCCGAGGCTCGCATTTCCAAGGAAACCGCTATTGCCACCAACCAGGAGCAGATTGCGGAGCTCCAGGATCACCAGGCCCGCCAGCGCACCGAGGCCGAAATCCAGGCTCTGACCGAGAAGAAGCTGGCCGCGGAGCGGCTGGAAGCCGAACGCGAGGTGCAAGAAGCCACCCTTGCCCAGCGGGAAGCTATCAAGGTGCGGGAACATGAGGTCTCTTTGAAGGAGATCGAACGCCGCAAAATCGCGGCCCAGGCCGCACACGAAGCCCAGGTCATCGAGCTGGAGCTGGCCAAGAAGACCGCACGGATCGACGCAGAGCGGGAAGCCGAACTACGGGCCATCAAACAGCAGAAAGAAGCGCAATTGCGACTGGCCGTGGTCCAGGCCGAGGCCGAGCAACTGGCCCTGGCTCAGGCCCGGGAAATCGAACGCAAGGCCCGGCTCACCGAGGCCGAAGCCCGACGGCTGGAGCAGGAGAAGCTGGCCGAGGCCGAACGTACCAAAAAAGTGCTTTTGCTGGAGGCGGAAGCCCAGGCCCAGGCCGAACTGGTCCAGGCCGAAGCAGAGGCCGAAGCCGCGGTGAAGCTGGCCGAGGCAGCCAAGCGCAAGGCCGAAGCTGTCCAGGCCGAAACCGCGGCCCAGGGATTGGCCGAGGCCGAAGTGGAGGCCGCCCGGGTGAAGGTGGAAGAAGCTCGGGCAAAGATGGAAGCCGACCGGCTGCGCCAGATCCGGGCCGCAGAGCTGGAAGCTCAGCGTGAACAGGTCAAGCTATTTGAAAAAGCACCGGTGCTGGTGGAGCTGGAAAAGCTCAAGATGCACATGGCCCATCAGGAACGACTGATGCAAATGCAGATGGACGCGTATCTGCAGGCGTTCACCGCGCTTGCCCCCAACATGCGGGTGCACCTCTACGGCAATGGCGGTCAGGTCAGCAAGATCATGACCGACATCATGAGCATCGCCCGTGGCGTGCAGGTCGTGGGACAGGAGATCCCCGCGGTGGGAAAGCTGGTAGGCTCGGATGAAAACTTCGAGGACCTCGACCTGGCCGGTTTCGACCTGGCAGCCCTCAAGCCGTTCATCCAGAAAACCATCGCCGAGATCAACCCCCGGGTGTTGGCAGGCATGACCGTGGGCGACCTCCTGGCCCGGATGGCCGAGGTGGCCGCGGGCGACGCCACCCTGACCGAGGCTCTAAGCCGGATACAGGATGACGCCAGCGTGCGCCTGATGGGCAACCTACCCGTTTCGCCCCTGTTGCGCGCCTTGGGCATCACAGCGCCCGAACCCTCTGACAACGGGCGGGAGCAAGATTTGCCCCTGGCCGCGTAAGCCGCAGAGGGATTCCAACTTAAGTGTGGAATGCCCATGAAAAAGCCCCGGGCCGGGAAACCGGCACCGGGGCACCATGGGAAATATGTATGCAATGCAATCAGGCGGTGCGGGCAGTGAGAACCTGCCGTCGGCGGATGTGGATGGTGCGCAGAGTTTTCACTCCCACATACGTGTAGGCCGAGAGTGCTACGCCAAGCGCAGTCACAGAGGAGACCAGGAAGAGGGGAGAGCCATCGGTAAAGCCGTAGGTGATGGAGCTTAGCACCGAGAGGGCGACAAAGGGGCAAACGAAGGACCACCAACTGGGGCTAAAGGCCACATGACCGCGGAAGTAGCCGATGAGGATGATGATGCCCAGGGTGGCGGCGGCGCCCATCAGGCCAATGGCCGACAGAGAGGTCAGCTCGAAGATGACATGAGGAACTTCGAAGCCATGTTTGCCCATATAATGGAAGAGACGCAGGATGAAAATGGTGTATACCGTCACCGAAGGCATGAGCAAGAGGGTGGTGGGAGCCACTTTGGGATCGGGCAGGCCATAGGTGGAGAAACGAAGAAAGATGAAGACCAGTGCCAGCAAGGCCAGGAAGGCACCCACCACGAAGGCGGTCAACCCCAATAGCAGTCCGATCTGAGCCAGGGGAGAATTCCCTAACATCATGGCCAGGGAGAGGCCGGGCACCGCCACCATCCCGTAAGTGAGAGGCTGCAGGAAGAGCCCAAAGTGCATCTCTTTGAGGTGAGTGGGGGTGGCGAAGGTATTCAACAGAATCTGGAAGCCCAGGATGAAGACAAGGAAATAAGTGACCAGCCACAGCCAGAAGCCAAAGGGAGCCATGGCTTTGGCGCTCAGCCCCAGCAGTTCGGGCACGGCCACGAAGGAAGCATTCAGCAACATGCCCAGCGACACAGGCATGGCCATCCATCCGGTGCTGATGACGGGATTCCGTTCGTCACGCACATCTTTGGAAATAGCATTCGTTCCAGGAATGGGAATGCCGAAGAAAGACCCCTGGGCCCGCAGCGCCTTCAGCCAGAAGGGTAAGTTGATAACGAAGAGGAGAAAGGCCAGGGTGAGAAAGATGGCTTGTCCCGCGTGGGTGATGGCGTTCTGCGATGTCACGTTACCCAGTTTCCAGAAGGCCACGGTGATGCCACCCGCGCCCAGGGAAGCGAGGTAGTAAAGGGGATGGTAGATACCAGCTTGTGTTTTCGCGTTCATGAAAGCGTCCTCCAGAAATAAGTTTGGTAGCTTTATGGAATGAATAGATAAGGCTATTGTGTGTTGCTACCATAGGACGCCAGGGTTTTCGAAACGGTTACATGAGACGCGAGGAAAAAAGCTTGCCCTGAGCCTCTCTGGAACGAGGTGAAGGACCTCGTCGAAGGGCCGCAAAGACCGCTAGGCGAGTTTGCAAGTATGCAAGTTGCACGTTGCAGGTGGAAGGAATGCAGATTTGCGCAGATGCGACGCAGCGCAGATTTTTCGCAGATGTTCGTCATGCTGAGCGACCGGAGGGAGCGAAGCATCTAGCGAGCGAAGCGAGCGCCATGCCGTGTTTTTTGCGCTTCGCTAGATTCCTCGGTCGCTTCGCTCCCTCGGAATGACGTCGCGAGGTTCTATTTACGGAACAATCACGATGATCGAATCACCGGCACATAGAGTCTGTATTTCAGCTTGGGAGGCGGATTGACTTCCATCCGCATCAGGAGCATGTCTGTGCCTCCGGGCCATTGTCTGCCCACGGTCTTGCCGCAGACGACCGCGTCGCGGGTTCCCACGGTCTGCACCGCGTAGGCCGCGTCGTAATCCGCGGCGCCGATGGTCTCGCTCCAGTGGATGAGCCCGTACCGCCCGGTCTTCACCGTGAGCACGTCATAACTGCCCTGCCCCCTCGAATTCGTCCGCCCCACGGCCAGAAATCCCCCTTCCGCGGTCGATGTCAGGGCCGAAAACACGTCGTTGCCGTCGCCCGCCGCGCTGCCCGTGGCCTGCTGCCAATTCCCCGCAGCGTCGAATTTGGCAAGAAAGGGGAAGCCCGGGTCCGCGCCGGCCGCATACCACCCGGCCACCATATAGCCACCATCCATGCTCTGCCGGACTCCCCGCCCTTCCTGGTCGCCGTCCTCGTCGGAGCCGTTCGCGTCGTACACTTGCAGCCACGCCTGATCCCCATTGCTCAGGGTTTTTTGAAGATATGTGCGGGTCTCATCGCCGAACGAATTCGTGCTTCCCACAAAAACGTAGCCGCCATCCGCAGCCTGGATCACATCATAGGCGTATTCCAGCCCGTCGCCGCCATAGGTTCGGCTCCATTCGATGCGACCGTTCGCGTCCACCTTGACCAGCCAGGCGTCGGTCCAGCCCCGTTGCGCCAGCGCCTCGGTCGTCCCGGCCAGAATATAGCCCCCATCCCTCGTCTTTGCCATGGCCTCGAATCGGTCGTCCTCATCTCCCCCGCCCATGTTCACGTTGCCGTAGATGTAATGCCATTGCAGCCGGCCCGCGGCGTCGATTTTGACCAGATAGCCCTCGTCGCCATAATCAGGACTTTCGGCCCAGCCCGCGGCCACGAACCCGCCATCATCGGCCGCGACCACGTCCAGCAAGCGAGAATGGCTCGCGAAATTGGGGAAAGGGTCGACCTCGGCCGTCCATCTCACCTGCCCCTCCCCATCTGTTCTGACAAAATAGGCGTTCGACTTCGCGCCGTGCGTATCCGCACTACGCCGCCCAGCCAGGATGAAGCCCTGATCCGAGGCCACGTCGACGCCGTAGCACACTTCCAGATACGCCTGGGCGCCGATGGCCTTTACCCAGCGTACATGGGATCCCGCGGCAACGCTCCGGGCGGAGAGCGGCCATAACGCTAATAGTGCCGTCGCGATGAGCATCAGTCTAAACATGGGTCCTCCTCAAATGGGAACGCAGATTTTTCCGCAGATAAGTCTTCAGTCTTTAGTCTTTAGTCCTTTCCCCTTGGATGAGGGGAAGATATACGGGATTTTGGGGAGTGGGCGGCGGGGAGGTCCCTTCGCGCAGGTTATCCCCGCGTGCGACCAGGGCAAAGGGCTGCGGCCCGTGGGGGATGTTGTGCGCGTGCACGATCACCCGATAGGTTCCATAGGGCGCTTGGGGCAGGATGACCCCTTCCACATTGTTGCAGGCATCCCATTTCCCAGCCCGCAGGCACTGCCCGCTCTCATACACGCCCTGATTGCCGACATAATGGGTTCCATTGGGCGCGATGACCTCCAAATCCAGGTCGTTGACCAGGGCTTTGCCCGCGTTGGGTGAGCCGGGATAGTCGGTCCAGGCCAGGGTCAGGCGCAGGACACCGCCGCCAGGAGCGGGCGTGGGCGTTGGCGTGGGGGTGGCGCCGCCGGGCGTAGCGGTTGGCGTGGGCGTCGGTGTGGCCCCGCCCGACACACCCACCTCGAACGCGGCATCGTCCAGCCACACCGTGCTGGGTAACGAACTGTCGGTGACCACGAAAAAGCCGAACAACACCCGCTTGCCCAGGACTTTGATCAATTCCAGATAGCTCAGAGAGTAACTCTCCTGCTTCCATCCCTGACTGCCGGTCTTGCCCAGGTCTGCGCAACGCAACACATAGGCATCCTCACCCGACTCGTTCCAGATGCCATAGCAAAAATAGTCGCTACGACGATAGGTTTCCTGGGTCTGGATGCGATACCAGAAACGGAGATTGATGCCGCCGGTCTGGTTGGGAATGTCGAGGGCCTGCCAGACCTCATCATCGACATCATTGCCGCCGCCGAAATGCACGGCCCATGCACCGCTGTGGGATTGATTCGTCAGTTGGGGGTGACCATAGGTCTCCCAGGGTGACCACGCCCCACTCTCCCAACCGGGGTTCTCCAGGATCTGCACCCAGCCCGCAGGTGACGCGGGGGATGAACCCACAAACGGTTGGGCCGGGGAAAGGTCCGAGTTCAGCCGTGGCGGTGGAGGTGGGGATGCACTGGCCGAGGACGCAGCTCCGCCCACCGTGAATGTGTACTCGACCTGGTCGCCCGTCCGCAGGCCCGCGCTGTGATCATCGAACCACAGTCTTTGCGGTGCGGCCGGCTCCAGGCTGGCAGCCAGGTCCACGCGGCCCCAGCCCGAGACATTGTTGGGTCGGAGGTCGGGCACTTCCTGCGTCGCGCCCCTGCCATATTGGCCGGGAGCCATATCGGCCGCGCCCTCGATGAGCAGCGCTTTGATCAGCGCGGCGCTGGGATGGGCCACGCCTTTCAGCCGGGTGAGCCATTCTCGCACCACCGCGGCCGCGCCCGCGGTGAGGGGCGTGGCCATGCTCGTGCCGCCCTCGTAGATATAATGCTCATTGTACGCGCCCCAACCCGTTCCAGCTTCCGGATCGTGGGAGCGGGCCGAGATGATGAGCGTGCCCGGCGCGGCCAGGTCCGGCTTGATGCGACCGTCATCTGTGGGGCCGCGACTGGAAAACGCGGCCATGCCGTTCGCGTTGTCCCCCAGCTTATCATCGCGGATGGGCGCGACAGGGTAGCTATCGGGCCATCCCCGGCCCCAGGTCATGGTGATGTTGGGCCGCTCGCTTTCGGACGCGCCCACGGTGATCGCGTTTTTGGCCGTGCCTGGGCTGCCGATGGCGTCCAGATCGACCACGCCGTCTCGATCATGGTCTACACCCGAGTTGCCGGCCGCATAGAGGATGAGCATGTCGGGATGCTGCCACATCATGGCATCGACCTGCTGCGCGTTGGCGGTGTAGCCGCCATATTGGGGATGCTGCGGGGTCCCGCCTGTGGGACCGCCCCACGAATTGGTGTGAACGCGAGCGCCTTTCTGGTACGCCGGCCCGAAGAGATAGGTGATCAAATCAGGTGGCACGCATTCCAGGCCGCCGCCCGGCGCGTGGTCGATGGACTGGAACACAAGCCGCGCTTCGGGCGCCACCCCCGCGAAGGAGTTGGCGTAGTCGTGTGCGGCCGGATTGCTGCCCGAAAGCACCCCATTGCCCAACACGCTGCCCGCCACATGGGTGCCATGCCCCTCGAAGTCATTCCAGGTGGTGCGGCCGCCCTGGAAATAGGCACAGATGGCCTGTCCCTCCACGATGCGTCCTTCGAAATCATCGCTCATGGCCGCGGTGGTCGTTCCCACATCGAGCCCTGTATCGGCCACGGCCACGATTTGGCCCGCGCCGTACAACCCCAAATCCGCGCGTACCTGGTTCGCGCGCATGATCTGACCGCCCCCCACATCATTGTACAATTGGGGTGGGAAATAGGGTTCGAGCCAGACCACGTTGGGGATGGAGGCCAGGGCCGCGACCTGTCCGCGGGGCGCGACGACTCGCGCGTATTGGGCCAGGCCCGCGTTCCCGCTCAGCAACACCCGACCATCCAGGGCCTCGATCTGCGCCTCGATGGCAGCCATATCCGCGTCGGGCAGCGCTTGCAGGGTGAGGGTGATGGGTTCCGAGGCCGCCATCTCGTCGGTTGGGGGCGAAAGAAGGTCGGGCGCAAGACGATATGCGGGACGGAACGGCCCCACCCAGCGCACGAAGGGCAGGCCGCGAATGGAGTCCGGATCGGTGGCGTCTAAACGGGCGATGAACGCGTTTTCGGGGATGTAGTCATAGAGCCGGACGCCTTGCGCTTCCAACGCGCGCTTCCACTGCGGCCGAATGGGGCCGATGCATTGCACCAGATAGAGCGCGTCGTTGGGCCGCGCGGCCTCGGCATCGAGCGCGGTTTGCAACGGATCGAAATCACCGCTTCGCAGGCGGATGGGCATGGCCGCGGGCGACGCAGTAGAATGGCGAACAAACGCGACGCCCAGCGTCAGCATCAGAATGAACAACAGCAAGATCGCGTGGTGGTGACGGCTCATGGTGCGGCTCCTCCTGGGGCGACCGGGGATTAAAGATTCGGGCAAAGAACCATGCCCCCACATTACTCCCTGGGTGTTTCGGCGTCTCTGCGTTTTGAAGGGAACCCGAAGGTTTCTTCCAGGAACGCGGCCAACATCGCGGCCAGATCGGCCAGTGCGAGGCCTGTGAACTCTCGGTTGCTGGCGATGTGACGCAGCCGCGCGGTGGGCTCTAAATCCCTTTCGGGATCGAAAGACAGGGTGAGGATAAAGGTTTCACGAAATTTCATGGGCAGAGGCGCCAATCCCGAAGTTCGGGGTCATGGATAGGGATTTCCCCATCCTCGATGGGACATCTCTGGTTCTGATTTTACCCCCGGAGGGTGACAAATGAGTGACAAACGCCCGTTCAATCCTTTTTCCCCCTTCACCGACAGGAACGATACCCCCTCACCCCTTTTGTTTTCCCCTTGTGCCCCGGTGGCTTTGTGTTCAATAATTTTTAACGCGGAGAGGCAGAGGACGCAGGGGAGGGCAGCGTGTTTGTCTTTTCTCCCTGCGCCCCCTCGCGTCATCGTGCCTGTGCGTTTTTACGTAAATTTCACCGTTGGTATAACTGGCGCAACTCTTCCGGTGTCTGTACCGTGCGGATGGCTTTTTCCAGGATGCGCAGGATGCCCAGATCGGTAATGGCTTCGATCTCGGGCATGAGCTTCAACCCCTCCACCCCGAATTTCAACTCCAGGCCCAGGGCGATGGCTTCTAATACGCCTTCGCGATAGCCTTGTTCTCGCCCCCGCTCCATCCCCTTCGAGAGGCCTTCCTCCAGGCCTTCCTGGAAACCTTGTTTGAAGCCTTCCTTCAGGCCCTTCTCCAGGCCCTCTTCCAGGCCTTCCTGCTTGATCAGTTCATAGCCAAAGGATTGTATCATCAGGTCCCTCCGTCCTTATCCCTATTATTGAGAGTTTCAGGCAAAGGTTCCAGCCCTATCTCTTCCGGCGACCGCGCTTTTCGACGCCGCTCCAGATAGGACTGCGCCGTGGCCCAATCATCCAATTGTTCCAGAGCATGAAGCAATGTCTGCCACATTTCATAGTCGATCAGGACATCCGTTGGGTGTCCTTGCTCGTCAACAAGATAACGAATTTTTTCTGAGGTTATATGCATTATCATGGGGGGACTCCATCACATTCGAAGTGGCTTTTGGATCATTATAACAGCCTCTCGCCCGATGGAAAAGAGGCATGCCTTTCATGATGTGCGCCCCAGATAACTGGCGACGCAGGCGACCACCGGGAGGGGGCGACAGGGTCGGAAAAGGAGCTCAACGAAGCCTCTCATAGAGTTCGCGCAATGGCGCGGAGGGCGTGGCCGCGAGGTCTTCTTGCAGGCGCCGGGCCAGGGTCTCGTACACGCGGCGCGCGCTCGCCAAGTCGCCCCGGGCAAGGAAGGCTTTCATCTGCACCAGGGCCCCTTGCTCATTCCACGGTTCCATGGTCAGGACCCGGTGCGCGGCCCGTTCGGCAGCCTCATAACGCCCCTCATGCAAATGGATATGCGCCAGCCGCAACAAACCCTGAATGAAGAGTCGCTCCAGGCTTTCTCGCTTGCTCACGGCCCAATCTTCATAAGGGATTTCGGGCAGGAATTCGCCGCCATACAAGGCCAGAACGTCCTCCAATGCCTCTGCATCGGGCTCGGGCTCGGCCAGGAGCCTGTGGAGCTGTTGTTCAAAGGTCTCGAAGTCAACCCTCGAACCAGCCGGCAGAAGCAAGCGATAGGTTTCGTTTTCAACGCGCAGATACCGACTGGGCAGGCCCGGGGCCAACTCCGGCTCCAGGGTGCGACGCAGGGAAGCCACAGCCTGATGCAGGTTCTTGCGGGCCTTGCGGGGGGCATGCTCCGGCCACAATGTCTCCATCAGCCACTCCATGGCCACTGGTCGGCCACGGCGCAACAAGAGAAGGAGAAAGACGGTTCGCGCGGCCGAACGCTCCCAGCGCGTGATGGGTTCATCCCCGCGCCGAAGCACGAACCCGCCCAGACATTGGATATACAGGGGTGGCGGCGGTCGAGAGAGCAGGGTATGGAGCGCGTTCGCCACCGCATCTTGCACCGCGGGGTCCTCGTCCCGGCGCCGCGCGGCCAGGGGCCTGATGGCCGCGGGATCGCCGAGGCGACCTAAAAGCATGGCCGCGCGCGCCCGCACCTCCGCGCGAGGGGATTGCAGCAAAGGCAACAATGCGTCGCGGCCGGCCTTTCCCAGGCGCGGGAGCAGGCAATCCACACAATCGGGCGTCAGACCTCGTTCCAAAGCCGCGACCATCAATTCGGCGGTGTGCTTCGCTTCGGTTACGAAAAAGTGCAGGCAGCGAGGGGGTTGGCCGTACTCGTATGTATGGGCCCGAGCCATGGCCTCCTGCACGTGTTCGACCAGCGAGGATTCGTCACCCTGCCGTTTGGCCAGCAGCGCCAGATAGAAATGAAGCTGAGTGAATTCGTATCGGGCCCCGTATGCCTGAAAAATGTCCCACGCCCGACGCCAAAGCGACGCTGCGCGCGAGAGCTCCCCCAAAGCGAAGCAGGTGGCGCCCACATCGATGAGCGAAAGCCCGATCTCATACGGGTTCCCGATCTTTTCCCGCTTCTCCAAGCTCATCTCCCCATAGCGAAGCGCTTCCTGCAAATGTCCCTGGCGGCGATGCCATACCCCCAGAAAATTGAGGGTGACGGGGATTTCATAGGTTTCGCCCAAAGCCTGTTGCAAGGCCAGGGCCTGTTCATGACAGGCTCGCGCCTCCTCCCAATGGCCTTGCTCCTGGTGGAGCAGGCCTTCCAGATTGAGCAGATAAGCCAGATAATCCTCTCGGCCGAAGTCCGTGGCCACCCGTCGCGCCTCGGCCAGGAGGGTCTGCGCGGCGTGGAACTGACCCAATAGAGAGTGAATGTAGATGGCATTGTGCAAGGGGGTCGACATCCGAGGCCGGTTGCCTGCATGTTCGAGAATACGCAGGGCCTGATGAAAGGAGGCCAGGGATGCCTGCAACAACCCTCGACTGGACTGAATGACACCTTGCAATTGCCATAGCTCGGCCAGCAAAAAAGGCTGGTCCGCTTTTTCGGCCAGCGCGATGGCCTGACGCAAGAGGGCCTGCACTTCCTCCGCGTCCCCCTGGCTCATATAGCGATAACGGGCGATATATCCCAATGCCCCGGCCCGGTCTTCGCCCCGACGCGCATGTTCGAGCGCGCGGCGCATGAGCGCTTCGGCCTTGGGAAAATCCCCTCGCCGCGTAGCCGTCAGCGTGGCCAGATGATGATAGAGCGCAAAAAGACCATCATCATCCTGGATTTCCAGCAGAAGCGGCTCGGCCTGGCGATAGAGCTGCTCCGCGCCCCGTCGATTGCCGCTCAAGGCCTCCAGGCGCCCACGTATGAGCAGTAACCAGGGCTGAGTCTCCTTGAATGTGGGCGGGAACCGACTCAGCCAGCGCTCCAGGCGTCCAAACCGACCGCTCGCAACCAGCGGTCGCCACAAGGAACGAATGACATCCGCGGCCTCGGGCCAATCTTCGGCCTCCAGAAGATGATGCACGGCCTGCTCATCCTCTCCTCGCCCCAAATACCAGGCGGCCGCGCGACGGTGCAGGTCCCGGGCGATCCCTCGCCCTTCGCATTCCAGCAAACGCCGCTGTAAGAAGGTGCGAAAGAGGCCATGATAACGATAGATGGGACGTTCTGCGTCCACCACAAAAGTGAAAAGCCCCTGGCGTGCCAGTTGGGCCAGCATCGCGGCCGCGTCTTCCCGTCCCAGAAGTGTGTCGCATAGGGGTGGCTGCAAGGAAGTGAGGATGGCGGTGCGCCGCAGAAACACCCGTTGGCTCTCCGGCAGCTCCCTCATCACCACACGCGCCAGATAATCGAACAGATCGGATGTGGCGCCCCCCAAGGCCAGGGGCTCCTCCTGCCCGGCATGTCCATCCCCCCAGGCGTGACTCTGATAAGCCAGTTGCAAGGCAGTGACCCAGCCTTCGGTGTGCGCCACCTGCCGTCGCGCCACCTCCATGGGCAACCGTCGTCCGAATAGGGCCTCGAATAGGGCCGCGGCCTCGGAAGGGGTGAAGCGCAAGGCTTCCGCGTCGATGCGGTCCACCAGGGCGGCCGCGCGCAGGCGGGAGATCGAAACCAGGTTCGGCTCCCGACGTCCCACCAGCAGCAGATGGCATGGCGGGGGCAGGTGTGGGATCAGCGCGTCCAGCAGGTCCAGGGTGTTCGCAGCCTCGGATAAGGCATGCACATCATCCAGGATGAGTACAAGAGGGAAGTCCAGATGTTCCAGGCCTTGCAGCAACAACCCCAGCGCGGCCCGCAAGTCCGGGCGTTCGTCCTTGAGCAGATCCAAGGCGTGGGCGCTGTGGTGGGGCATGGCTGGTTTGAGCGCGGCGGCCAGGTAGGTGAGGAAGTAACCAGGGTCCCTGTCATCCTCATCCAGGGTGAGCCAGGTCGCCGCGGCGTGATCGGGTGCAGAGACCGCGGTTTCGTTTGGGTCCAAAAGCCTTATCCCTGCATCGAGCAGCCAGCTATGGACCAACGTGGTCTTGCCATAGCCCGCGGGCGCCATCACCAGGGTCAGGGGCCGATTCAGGGTCTCGTCCAAACGCCGAAACAAGCGTTGGCGCGGGATGAACCCCCGCCGCGCCAGCAATGGCGGCCGCAGCTTGCCGGGAGCCAGAAAGGACATGCCAGGGGACTTACAATCGATGGATCCGTTGGAGATGAGCGATCATGTTCTCGACTTCGGTTTCGCGGCCCGGCGCGGGCCCAAGAGGATCTTCCACCGCGTCCTCCTGCCCCATAAGAGCCCGCACCGTATTCAGCACGCCATAGCTGACCGCGGTGAGATGATATCCCCCTTCCAGCAGGACGACCAGCCGTCCTTGGCAAAGCTCCTCGGCCAGGAGCCGGGCGCGACGGGCCAGTTGGGCGTACCCGTTGAGGGTGAGGGCCATTTGGGCAAGGGGATCCTGCCAATGCGCGTCGTATCCGGAAGAAACCAGGATGAGCTGGGGCTGAAAACGGCGGGCAAAGGGAACGACCAGGAGGTCGAACGCGCGCAGATAGGCCGTGTCCCCCGCGCCCATGGGCATGGGGATGTTCATGGTATAGCCCGTGCCCAGCCCCCTGCCGATATCCTCCAACGCGCCCGTGCCGGGCCAGAGAGGATACTGATGATAGGAGATGAAAGCCACGGTGGGGTCCTCGTAGAAGATGGCCTCGGTGCCGTTGCCATGGTGGACATCCCAATCGATGATGAGGATCCGTTCCAGGCCCATCTCTGCCTGCGCGGCCTTCGCGGCCAGGGCCGCGTTGGCAAAGATGCAGAAGCCCATGGCCTGGGCGGGCAGGGCGTGATGACCGGGCGGGCGCATGATGCTGATCCCGTTGCGGGCACGGCCGCTGACCACGGCCCGGGTCACCGCGATGGCCGCGCCCGCGGCCATGAGGGCCACGTCGTAGCTGGTGGCGGTGGCATAGGTTTCGAAATCGAGCATGCCGCCTCCGGCCGCGGCCAGGCGACGGATGTGTTGGACATAGTCGGGCGTGTGGATGCGATGGAGCGCGGGCAGGTCGATGGGCTCCACGGGCAGGGGGTGCATGGCATCCAGGAGGCCCCGCTTTTCCAACAAGGCCATGGTTTTCCCGGTGCGACGGTTGTTCTCCACATGGCCTGGCATGTTGTGGGTTTGTTCAATGGGATCGTAGGCGTAGCAGGTTGGGGGTAGAGTCATAGTCGGATGGGGAATGTTCAGCTGGTTTTTTCAGGGCGTGGTTCCTATGGACGTTTTGGAGCTTGATAAATAGGCAAGGAAAATGGGGACGCAGTCTGCAGGTTTGCAGGTGGCACGTGGCAAGTGGTCACGGTGTGCGTCTCAGACATTTGGCGTGGTTTAGCCGAGCGAAGTGGCGTCTGCCACGCCCGCCCGGCGATGAAGTGAACCTGTTGGTTTACTGCGGTACGCCGAGGATCCCCCCTCCCGACCGCTTCTGCAGGGGGATGAGTCTTACGTAGCCCCCTCCGTTCCGGGCGATCACCCCTCCCCCGCTTGCGGGGGAGGGGCAGGGGTGGGGGCCGAACGGCCGGATCACCGCTCCTACCGGATTGCTCGGCAACCTGCTTGAGGTTTGCCAACAACCTCATGAAGTCGCCGGCCTATAAAACGGCGCCGGATGAATCCGGCTAGCCCCGGAGGGGCGCTGTTTTTTAGCCGGGGGAATTATCCCCCGGTGTTGGGTGACGACGCGAGCCTGTGGCATACAGAATGCCGTCGGGGGCGCGCTAGCCGCCACCCGCCCGGCGATGAAGTCGCCGGGCTACAGAACGGCGCCGGATGAATCCGGCTAGCCCCGCGGCGCTGTTTCTTCTGCTCGGAGCTAAACCTCCGAGCTACGAATGCGAAGCCCTGCGGGCTGGCCACGGGAGTGCTACTGAACACTGAACACTGATTACTGGATCCACTGAAAAAAGGTAGTATGAGGCTCGACGACCTCCTACATGTAGTACCAAATGGCACCCAAGACACTATATGTAGTGGTGTCCACCTTCGCAAAATGGGTTTTTTCAGTAGATCCATTACTGATTACTGATAACTGATTACTGATTACTCCCGCTCGCGCCTAACCTCGGCCTGACAATCCTCAATCCTAATCCTGATCCTATTTACGGAACAGTCACCATGAGCAGTAGCTCACCACATAACGATGAAAATAGAACACAGATTGACGCAGATGCGACGCAGATTGACGCAGATATTCGTCATGCTGAGCGACCGAAGGGAGCGAAGCATCTAGCGAGCGAAGCGAGCGCCATGCCGTGGTTTTTGCGCTTCGCTAGATTTCCTTCGACTGCGCTCAGGACATGCCTCGGTCGCTTCGCTCCCTCGGAATGACGTCGCGAGGCTCTATTTTCGGAACAGGGTTCAAGAGAAAAAAGCCAGCAAACCTGGCAGGGAGGTGCAGATCTGCTGGCCGGGTGGTTTCCGCATCACAGGTTCCTATTGTGCGGACTTGACTTCATCCCACATGCGCTGATAGACGCTTTCGAACTCGCCCAAAGGCTTGATGAAGCGCAGTTTTTCGCGGATTTCGGGGGGCGGGAAGACCAAAGGATTGCTCTTGTACTCGGGATCGGCGATGGCCAGGGATTCCTTGTTGGGGGTGGCGTAGTAGTTGTATTCGCCCAGCATCTTGCCGATCTCGGGATCCAGCACGAAGTTGATGTACATCTCCGCGGCCAGTTTCTCTTCCGGGCTCACGCCTTTGGGGATGCACATGTTGTCAATCCAGATGGTGCCGCCTTCTTCGGGGATATAGTAGTTGATGTTGCCATACTCATCCGCGGCCTGCAAGAAGTCGCCATTCCAGCCGTGGGCCAGCAGATTTTCTCCTGAACCGACCAAATCCTCATAATTGTCGGTATCATAGCCGGCAATCCCCTTCTTGGCATCAATGAGGAGCTGCTTGGCCTCCTGCAGCTGAGCCTCGTCCTTGGTGTTGTTGTCGTAGCCCAGGTAGATCAGCGCGGCGGAGAAGACCTCACGCACGTCATCCAGCAGGGTCATGCGACCATACCAGGGATCGCTTTCCTTGGCTTTGAACACGCCCGCCCAGCTTTTGGGGGGATTCTCCAGCAGCTCGGTATTGTAGCCCAGGCCGGTGGTACCCCACAGGTAAGGGACACAGTACTTGTTGCCTGGATCGTAGTAGAGTTTAGTGAATTCAGGGTCCAGGTTCTTGAGGTTGGGGATGTTGTCGTGATTCAGTTCCTCCAGCATCCCTTCTTCGATCATGATGTAAACGGTGTAGTCGGAAGGCACGATGACGGAATAGCCAGTGGCGCCACCCTGCAATTTAGCCAGAAGATCTTCATTACTGGAGAAGTTGTCCTCACTGATTTTAATTCCCGTCCGTTCGGTGAAGATCTTGTACATGTCGGGATGCACATAGTCGGACCAGTTGTACACCACGATCTCTTCTGCGGGTTTCACTTCGGGCGCTTCCGTAGGCGCCGGTGCTTCTGTAGGTTTAGGGGCTTCCGTAGGTTTGGGAGCTTCGGTGGACTTAGGGGCCTCGGTAGGCGTGGGGGGCGCTTCCGTGGGCTTGGGGGCTTCGGTGGCTTGACCGCCGCATGCGGCCAGGGCCATGGCCGCGATGAGTAAGATGGCAATCAAGACGAGAAGGTGTTTGCGTTGCATAAAATCCTCCTTATGGATTGAGTGAAGATGGAAGGGTTGGTCACAATGGATGTTTAGAAGCCCATTTGCACCGACTCTTCATCACCGGAGCGGGTGCGGAGCAGAATGGAGATGACGACCAGGGAGAGGGAGACCGCGAGCATGAGAGTGGAGAGGGCGTTGATTTTGGGAGTCACCCCCTTTTTGATCATGCCGAAGACGCGCACGGGCAAGGTATTGAAGCCGGCGCCGCTGGTGAAGAAGGTGATGACGAAATCATCCAGAGAAAGGGTAAAAGCCAGCAGCGCACCACCGAGAATGCCCGGCATGAGCATGGGCAGGGTCACGCGGCGGAAGGTCTGCCATGTGTTCGCGTAGAGATCTTGCGCAGCCTCCTCTAGCGTGCGATCCATCTGAGCCAGCCGCGCCCGCACCACGATGGCGACAAAGGAGATATTGAAAGCCACATGCCCGATAATCACAGAATAGGGCACCGCCAGCTTCACCCCAAACAGGCTCACCTTCCAGGGTGTGAAGCCGATACCCGACATGTTGAAAAACAAAAGCAGCATGATGGCCATGGCGATGTCGGGGATGATCACGGGCAGATAGAACATGGAATCCACCGCGGTCTTGCCCCGGAAGCTGTATCGCTCCAGCCCCAACGCGGCCAAAGTGCCCAATACCGTGGCAATGGCCGTGGAGACGACCGCGAGGAAGATGCTATTCCACATGGATATCATGATTTTGTCATCCTTCAACATCTCACCATACCAGCGCAGACTAAATCCTGTCCACTTGCTCACTGAACGGGATTCGTTGAAGGAGAAGAGAATTAGAATGACGATGGGGAGATAGAGAAAGGCGAAAGCCAGGATGCCGTAGGTGGTGAGGCCCCAGCTACCAAATCGGGCTTTGATGCGCTCCCACCGTTCATGATAGGCCAGTTCAGGGGTCTCGATGCTCATGTTGCAATCTCCGATGAGGTGGTCCAGCGGAAGTAAATCAGCGTGGCAATAAGCATGGCGATCATCATGACCATGGAGAGGGCCGAGCCAAAGGGCCAATCATGAGCACCTAGAAATTGATTGCTGATAATGTTACCTATCATAAGAGATTTGCCTCCACCCAGGATGGCTGGCGTGACGAACGCGCCCAAGGAGGGGATGAACACGAGCATGGAGCCCGCGACCACCCCCGGGATGGAAAGAGGCCAGGTCACTCGCCGAAAGGCATAAAAGCTGGAAGCATAGAGGTCCCGGGCCGCTTCCAACAAGCTCCTGTCCAGACGTTCCAACGCGGCGTAGATAGGCAAAACCATCACGGGCAGCCAACCATACACCAACCCCAATATAATGGCAAAATCATTGCCGAACAGGGGCAGAGGCTTTTGGATGAGCCCCCAGTTCAGCAGGGTGACGTTGATCAGCCCCGTGTGGGTACGCAGCAGCGTCAGCCATGCATAAGTGCGGATAAGGAAGTTGGTCCAGAAGGGGATCATCAGGGCGAAGACCAGCGCGTTGCGCCGGCTGGGGGGGCTGTTGGCGATGTAATAGGCCAGGGGGTAACCCAAAATGAGGGTGATAAGGGTGGTGACGATGGCGATATAAAAGGAACGAACGAAGGTTTTGAAATAGAGGGGATCGAACACGCGACGGATGTTTTCCAGGGTGAAGACCCATTCCACGCCGCCATATTTGCCCCGCTCCAGAAAACTGTAAACAAAGACGATGACCAGGGGGGCCATGAAGAAAATAAGAAGAAAGGCAGCGGGGATGGCCAGCAGCAGCCAGGCCTGCAATTCGGGGTTGCGTCGCAATCGTTCCATGCTGGCTTACTCCTTGAGAATGCGGGCGTGGGCTGCATTCCAGGTAATGACGGCTTGTTCGCCGATCTCCCAGGGCTCTTCGCCCACATAGATATTTTGCAGCCGCACCACGACTTCGGATCCATCCCCAAGCCTGACGGTATGCCGGGTGTCGGTGCCCACGTAAACGAGATGCGTCACCACCCCGGGCACATACGCCATCTCCTGGGAGGGGCTTTGGGGCTTTTTCTTGGGCTCCAGCAGGTCCATTTTTTCCGGGCGGATGGAAAGCACGGCCTTATCCCCCGGGGCCAGGCCTTCCTCTGCCCAGCCCGCCTGCACCTTCTGGCCCGTGCCCAGCTCCACCACGATCTCGGGCGCCAGGCTGACCACCCGCACGGGGATGAAATTCGTCTCGCCGATGAAATCGGCCACAAAGCGGTCGGCCGGATGTTCATAGATGGTTTCGGGGTCGCCCACCTGATGCACGATGCCGTCATTCATCACCGCGATGCGGTCCGACATGGTCAAGGCCTCTTCCTGGTCGTGGGTAACGTAGATGAAGGTGATGCCCACCTCTTCCTGCAGGGCTTTGAGCTCGATCTGCATGGCTTTGCGCAGCTTCAGGTCCAGCGCGCCCAGGGGTTCGTCCAGCAGCAGCACTTCGGGGCGATTGACCAGGGCCCGGGCCAGAGCGACGCGCTGTTGCTGGCCACCGGAGAGCTGCTTGGGCCGACGGTTGGCCATGCCCGAAAGCCGCACCATGGCCAGGGCTTCATCGACCCGGCGTTTGATCTCGTCTTTGGGGATTTTGCGCATCTCCATGCCGAACGCGATGTTCTCCGCCACAGTCATGTGAGGGAAGAGAGCGTAATTCTGAAAGACGGTATTCACCGGGCGTTTGTTGGGTGGGCGGTATCCTTGCCGCTCGCCATGGATGTAGATTTCGCCGTGAGTGGGGATTTCGAAACCAGCGATCATGCGCAGGGTGGTGGTTTTGCCACATCCACTAGGTCCAAGAAGGGAGAAAAATTCGCCATCTCGGATCCGAAGGGAGACATGATTGACCGCAACGACATCCCCGAATTGTTTGACGACATCTCGAAGCTCGACAGCGAATGGCTCGCTCATATAGCCTCCTCTGCGGGTTGGAAATAGGGATCGGCTCCATAAGCCATTTTGATAGTTCGCAGGATGAAAAAGCTCTGGGTTTGCACCACACCAGGAATTTTGCGCAGTTTCTGATTGAGAAACCGGGTAAAGTGCTCCCTGTCTTTACAGATCACCTCGACAATCAGGTCAAAGCCCCCGGACACCATGATAAGATAACTCACTTCCGGGAAGCGGGCAATGGCCCGGGCCACCTCCTCGATATCCGCGTTTTGCACATGCACCCCGATCATGGCCGGCGCGTCGTAACCCATCCGGAGGGGATCGATCAGCCCCACAATTTGTATGATCCCTTTCTCGATGAGGCGGGCGACGCGATTGCGTACCGTTCCTTCGGAAACCGAAAGAGCCTGGGCGATTTCGGTGTAAGGCTTGCGACCGTCAGAACGAAGATGTTCCAGGATGGCAAGGTCCAGGTCGTCAGGTTGGAACATGTGGGTTTACAAGTGGCGGGTAGCAGGTGGCAAGTGGCAGGTGGCAAACAGCAGGTGACACGGGCGAAAATGGGAACGCAGACTCCTACTGATTACTGATAACTGATCACTGATTACTCTATTTTCAAAGCAGTCACCATGAGCGGCGGCTCGCCGATACCGAGGAAAACGTCTCGCGGCCACGTTGGCGCGGGAAGCCGAGCACGTGATGCGTAATGCGTGATGCGTAAGGCTCTCACGTTTTACGTTTCACGCATCACGCCCGTTGTCGCCTCGCTCAACGTAGGCCTGGCGATCCTTCCGCAACCGACGATCATGCTATTTTC
>JALWZT010000256.1 GCA_027002405.1 Anaerolineae bacterium
AAGGTCTATCGGGCGTGGGATGCTGTCTATGATATCACCGCGGAGGACGCGGAGAACGCAGAGGGAAGAAATGATTCTGTAGTAAAAAATTTATCACGTGCTGAGATACGCGAGGATAGCCCTGGCATAAGCGTCAAAATCACCCAACCGACGCTTCAAGATGCCAAAAGTAATGCTATCATCGATGTGTGCGTATCCGTGCACGATGAGATTTCTGAAGCCCGCCATCGCTTCCAGGCGAGGAAGTAATTCCGTCGAGAGAATGCCTTCCTCAGCCAACACAATGAACACATCCCGATTGTTGACCGGTCGGCGAAACCCCTCGGCGGCAATGATATGCTGACCGATATCGAGACAGGCTTCGATGGCAAGATGGAGGGTGCGTTCTACGGCGCGACGAAGGAGCTTGTTCTCAAGATAGGTAACGTAATCAACGCTCTGAAAGCTTCTCAAGTCGCTGATGTAATCGTTGAGCAGCGTCAATCGCGCCCGAATAACCTCTTCTTCTGGCGCCAAGGCCCACCTCCTGAATACGTTGAGCCAGCGCTCTGTCATACGCGTGCAACGCTGGCAACAGGTCGAAATAGAGCTTCATGGTGCGTACCTCGAAGCGGACTCGCGCCAATGCGTCCCGTTCACAAAGAAGACGAGCGTCCCGGATCACCTCATAAGCCAGTTGCGGGGGGGCATGGTTAAGCAACGTCACCTGCACCTCCCGATCCGAGAAACGACTCAGCGCCACGGTAAGCTCCAATTGACGCTCCACCGCGGTTTCGGCGTCTAGCCCTGGTTGCAATAACACGGCGATATCCACATCACTCAACGCATTGGCCTGACCGCGAGCCACCGATCCGTAAAGATACGCCGCGTCGATATCAGGCTGCCCGGCCAGATAGGCCGTCATGCCATCGATATCCACCCTGGGGTCCTCCTGAGTCTTCATGAACTCATTCTATCATCCTTCCGTGGGAACAAGCAATCCCCTCGCAGGGGTAGCGAAAAACACTGAACAAGAAAAATCCTCTGCGCTCTCTGCGTAAAAAACTCACCGCGGAGGACGCGGAGAACGCTGAGAAAAAGAAAAAACTCTCTGCGCCCTCTGCGCACTCTGCGGTAAAAAACTCCCCTCTGCGGTAAAAAATTCCCCCACCGCCACACCTTCGGGATAACACTTGCTCAACGCAACTTGTCGTAAATATCGCGACGGTGTCCAACGCCATACAAAGTCAGTATGCCCGCTTTATGGTCTACCCATAGCAATATCCGATAATCGCCTATCCGATACTTGTGCAGACCCCTCAAATCTTCCGGTAAATTACGGAGGGGAAACCGAAGCACTTCAGGATGTGCCGCCAACCATTCCACTTTGCAAATAATAGGAGAGCGACGTCCTGGTCAAGATTTCGGATATCTTCATCGAATTCGGGCGTGGTTTCTACTCGATACATAGCTCTTGTTTCAGAGCATCCAGGGAACGAGTTTCTCCCTGTCGATGATGTGCTCGGGCCTGACGCATCCGCTTCAAAAAATCAGCATCCTGGGAAAGCAAATAATCCTCCAGCTCGTCCTGAATTTCCGAAACAAGTTCCGCCGCTTCCGACATTTTTTCCAGAAGAGAAATGGGAACAGTCAATGTATCGATAGTCGTCTCTTCGTCAAGTGGGTAGCGCTTTATTTTTTCATCGATATTCATATTCTTGCCTCTGCGGGGAATTTGGATCAACCAGGGAGATGGGAGCAATCCTACCTCCATCGATATTTTATCATCATCACTTCCAGATGAAAAATATGGCCACGACGGGCGCTGAGATCGGGGGAAAAGAAAAAAATCCCTCCGCGCCCTCTGCGCTCTCCGCGGTAAATAAAATCCTGTGGGGTGTCCTGGCCCTTGCCATCCTCCTGCGCCTGGCCGCGGCCCTGTATCTGGGCGATATTGTCAAAATCCTGCCCGGAACCTTCGACCAGATTTCCTACCACACCCTGGCCCTGCGCCTGGTGGCAGGCCATGGCTTCACCTTCCCCCGCCTGTGGTGGCCCCTCACCCGGCCCGATGAGCCCACGGCCCACTGGAGCTACCTCTACACCCTCTACCTGGCCGGGATCTACCGCCTGTTTGGGCCCCATCCCCTCATCGCCCGCCTCCTTCAGGCCACGCTGGTGGGATTCCTCCATCCCCTGCTGGCCTATCTGTTGGGGCGGCGTCTGTTCGGCCCCCCGGTGGGGCTGGTCGCCGCGGGATGGACCGCGCTCTACCCCTACTTCGTCTACTACTCGGCCACGCTGATGACCGAGCCCTTCTACATCACCGGCATCCTCGCCACCCTCTACCTCACCATGCGCCTGGCCGAGGAATTGCGCCAGGGCCGGGCCTGGGGATGGGCCGCGGGCCTGGGAATGACATTGGCTACCACCGTGCTCCTGCGCCAGGTCTTCCTCCTCTTCCTCCCCTTCCTCCTCATCTGGCTCGGATGGGCCACCCTCCGCACCAATCCCAATCCCAATCCCAATCCCAATCCTAATCCTAATCCTAATCCTGCTCCTAACCCCGCCCGCCTACCCCATCTCATCCTCTCCACCGCCATCATCCTGGCCCTCCTCGCCCTCTTCATCCTCCCCTTCACCGCCTACAACTACGCCCGCTTCCACCGCTTCGTCCTCCTCAACACGAACGCCGGCTTCGCCTTCTTCTGGGGCAACCATCCCATCTACGGCGATCACTTCCGCTCCCTGCTTCCCGCAGATGGCCCGTCCTATCAGGACCTCATCCCGCCCGAACTGCGCTCGTTGGACGAGGCCGCCATGGAAAAAGCCCTGCTGAAACGCGGCATCGGCTTCATCGTCGACGATCCCATCCGTTTCGTCAGGCTTTCCATCACCCGCATCCCCCCCTACTTCAAATTCTGGCCCGACCCCGACTCCGCTCCCATCAGCAACGTCGCCCGGGTGCTCTCCTTCGCCGCGGCCCTGCCCTTCATCCTCATCGGCCTCTTCCTGGCCCTGCGCGGCCTGTGGCGGCGATGCTATCCCCAGACCGGGCCCGATATCCTCCTCACCCTGGTTTTCATTCTCGTCTACTCGGGCATCCATATCCTCACCTGGACCCTGATCCGCTACCGCCTGCCCGTGGACGCGGTCCTGCTCATCTACGCTGCTCTCGCCATCCTCGCTGTGTGGGACTCTCGATTCACCCTTCACCACCGGCTTCCCTGAAAAACCCTCACCGCAGAGACGCTGAGAACGCCGAGGCGGAAAGGGAGGCGAGTTGTTTGGCCCAACCCATTTTTTCCCTTGGCGACTTGGCATGAGCTAAATTTTCAGGCGAGCCAACCCCCTTCCGTGTCGTGTCGTTTCCACCCATCCACCCTCAAGGAGTCCTCTCATGTCGAAACGTCTCATCGTCTATCTTCTATTGTCGTTTTTGTTGATTGCAGGCACGGCCACATCGGCCACAGCACAAGGCGGGGGCAATTCTGCCCAGAGCCTGCCTCCCACCCTCCCTCGTTTTGGTGTCTACGTCCGCGACCACACCAATCTCACCGGCAGCATCCTTCTCAAAGATGCCGGCGCGAAATGGCTGGAAATGCGTCTACTTTGGAGCGTTGTTGAATCCCAGCAGGGGACCTACGACTGGACCGCGCCCGACGACTACCTATCCAAAGCCGTAAACGAGGGCTACAACATCATCCTCACGGTCCAGAGCAACCCCGACTGGGCGGCCGACACACCCTGCGGCCCCATCAACGAAGAAAACCTCACTGACTTCAGCAACTTCCTCGAGGCCGCGGTCCAACGCTACGCCGGTCCACCCTACAACATCCGCATGTGGGCCTTCTACAACGAACCCGACAACGCGGATGCGGTTAATTACGCCTGGCTGGGCGGCTGCTGGGGCAAAGGCCACCCCAACTCGGCCCAGGGTGCGGGCGGTGCGGCCTACGCCCGCCTGATGCAGATCGCGTTCGAGACTGTCAAACGCAACCAACCCGATGCGCTCGTGCTCATGGGCGGCCTGGCCTACGACAACTTCATCACCGAAGGTGGCACCTTCGACCCCAGCTTCCTCGACGAATTCCTTTACGCCGAACTACCCGGGGCCCAATCCACGCAGGCCCAGGCCAACAAGGGCTGCGACTACTTCGACATGATCAACTTCCACTACTTCCCCGCCTGGTCCTATCGGTGGGATACGGGCAACCCTTACACCAGCAGCATCATCGGCAAGGCCAACTGGTTATTGCAGGAAGTCTTCCAATGCACCGGCCGCATGTTGCCCATCCTCACCACCGAAGTCGGCCAGCCCAGCGGCGGGGCCATCCGCTCCAGTGACACAGACCCCTACGGCGAAGAGATCATGGCCCGCCGTGTCGTCCAGCTCTTCGCGCGCAGCATGGCCGCGAACCTCTATCCCGTCATCTGGTTCGAAGCTGTGGATGCCCCCGACTCCGACCTGAAATACGGGCTTTTGCGCGAAGACCTCACGCCCAAACCCGCCTACTACGCCTATCGTACCTTCACCACCGAACTCGGCGCGGCCACCTACCTCCACACCCTGGACGAAGAATCCTCTAATGACGCGGTCGAAGGATACGTCATGAGTCTGCTCGGCCATCGTAAATACGCGCTCTGGTCTCGCAGCGAAACAGCCACCACTCACACCTTCACCTTCACCGCCCCCAATCCCAAACTACGCGTGGTGCAAAAAGACGGAACCGAAACCATTGTGCCGGACGGCGGCGCGGGCGACCTCGACGGCCAGGCCAACGGCTCCATTACCCTGAGCGTTGGCCCCAGCCCCATCATCGTCGAAGACCTGACCCTGGACCAGCGCCTCTTCACCCCCGCCATTCTCAAACACTGATCACCGATCACTGGGTGCACTGCAAAAAGGTTTTTCAACACGGAGACACGGAGGACACAAAGAAAAGGTTGGAGGTAGCAGGTGGCAGGTAGCAGGTGGCAAGTGAACTACTTGCAAACCTGCCACTTGCATACTTGCCACTTTTCCCCCTCATTATAATCGAGACGAAGCCATACGCCAAGGGATTCTCTTCCGCCCCGACCACTGCCCCCTGAACACTGAACACTACCCACTACCCTCCCCGTGCACATCCTCTTCCTCGTCCCCTACGCGCCCACCCTCATCCGCACCCGGCCTTACAACCTGCTGCGCTTCCTTGCCCGCCGCGGGCATGACATCACCCTGGCCACCCTGTGGGAAAACGAGGATGAACGGGCTTTCTTGCAAGAGCTGAGGGATGAGGAAGGGATGCGCATCCTGGCACACCCCCTGGGAAGCGGGCGTAAACTCCTCAACCTGGCCGCGGGCGCGTTCAGCCGGGCGCCCATCCAGGCCCGATTCTGCTGGCATCCCACCCTGGCTCGCGGCGTGCAGGCCGCCGTGCAGGAAAATACATTCGACGTCGTTCATGTGGAGCACCTGCGCGGCGTGCGTTACGCCCTCCATCTGCAGGAAGCCATCCCCGACCCTCGCACCCGCCCGCCCATCGTCTGGGACAGCGTGGATAGCATCACCCACCTGTTCGAACAGGCCGCGCAGCAAAGCCAGAGTCTGAAGGGACGCATGATGACCGCGATGGAGCTGGGGCGCACCCGGCGTTACGAAACCTGGCTCTTGACCCGCTTCCCCCAGGTGTTGGTCACCTCCCCTCGCGACAAAGCCGCGTTCCAATCCCTGCTCCATCACCAGGCGGCCGCATCCATCACTGTCCTGCCCAACGGCGTGGACCTGCACTACTTCTCGCCCGATGGCTCCCCGCGCAAGCCCGCCACCATCGTATTCTCGGGCAAGATGAGCTATCACGCCAACGTCACCGCGGCCCTGTATCTGGTGCGAGAGATCATGCCCCGGGTATGGCAACGCCGGCCGGACGTGCGGGTGGAGATCGTGGGCAAGGACCCGGCCCGGGAGGTGCAGGCCCTGGCCGCGGGCGAGCCGCGCGTCACCGTCACCGGCTTTGTGGCGGACCTGCGGCCCTATCTGCGCCGGGCCACGGTGGCGGTCTCGCCCATGCGCTACGGTGCCGGCATCCAAAACAAGGTGCTGGAGGCCATGGCCTGCGGCGCGCCCGTCATCGCCACTTCCCTGGCCGTCTCCGCCCTGGCTGTCGAGCCGGACCAAGACCTGATCCTCGCAGATCATCCCTCGGCCTTTGCCAGAGGGATCTTGCAAGTTATCGAATCCCCATCCTTGCAACGTCGGTTGGGCGAAGCGGGCCGGGCCTATGTGGAAGCGAACCACGATTGGGCCAAAATCGTCACCCGCCTGGAAGCGATCTATGAGGGATTACTGCTTTGGGAATAGGATCAGGATTAGGATTGAGGATTGTTAGGCCGAGATTAGGCGCGAGCACGAGTAATCAGTGATCAGTCATCAGTAATCAGTTGCGGGGCTACCCGGATTCATCCGGCGCCGTTCTGTAGCCCGGCAACTTCATGAACCTGTTGGCAAACCTCGAGCAGGCTGCTGGGCGCCTTGGCCCCGCCGACTCGAAGTCGGGGCTGGGGGCCGGCCCCCACCTTGGGTTCCTCCCCCGGTGGGGGAGGACATGAGGAAGGCAGATTGCCTGGGCCGCCTGTCTGCCTGCGCAGACAGGCCTAACCGGGCGAAAAACATGTCCCCGAAGGGGGACATGCGGCGGAACGCCCCTAGACCTGAATTTATTCGGCGTACTCGCGCAGTAAACCAACAGGTTCACTTCATCGCCGGGCGGGCGTGGCAGACGCGACTTCGGTCGGCTGTTCCGTAAATAGAGTCTTGAGACGTCATTCCGAGGGAGCGAAGCGACCGAGGAATCTAGCGAAGCGCAAAAAACCACCGCATGGCGCTCGCTTCGCTCGCTAGATGCTTCGCTCCCTCCGGTCGCTCAGCATGACGAATATCTGCGTCAATCTGCGTCGCATCTGCGGAAATCTGCGTTCCTGCTACCTGCTACCTGATTCCCTTTGCGCCCTTGGCGCCTTCGCGTGAGCTTTTCATCCGTATTGGTGAGCTACCGCTCATGGTGACTGATTACTAAAACCAATGAACGCCCCTGAACTCGAAGCCATCCTGCCCGCGCCAGCGGAAGGAGCCGGGGGAAACGACGACCTCGCCAAACGCCTGCTCGATATCATCGGCGCCACCATGGGCCTGGTCCTGCTCAGCCCCCTCTTCCTGCTGGTGGCCCTCGCCATCAAGCTGGATTCCCGCGGCCCCACCATCTACCGTCGTCGGGTCATGGCGCGCGGGGGCGGCCAGTTCGACGCTTACAAATTCCGCACCATGGTCGTCAACGGCGACGAGGTGCTGGCCCAATACCCGGAGCTTCTGGCCCGCTGGCAACGGGAACAGAAACTGGAAAATGACCCGCGCGTGACCCGGGTGGGCAAATGGCTGCGCAAATTCAGCATCGACGAACTACCTCAACTGGTGAATGTGCTCAAGGGGGAGATGAGCCTGGTGGGGCCCAGGATGATCGCACCGGTGGAGATGGCCCACTTCGGCAGCTACGCGCAGGAACGGCTCAGCGTCAAGCCGGGGCTGACAGGCCTGTGGCAGATCGCGGGCCGGGCAGACCTGCCCTATGACCAGCGCCTCCTCTACGACATCCGCTATGTCCGCACCCGCACCTTTTGGATGGACGTCAAGATCATCCTGCTTACGATTCCGGCCGTGCTTTTGGGCAAGGGAGCGTACTGATGCTCATCGCGCGATCCCCGGTTCGAGTCAGCTTCTTCGGCGGAGGCACCGACCTCGCCGCCTACTACACCCGCTATGGCGGCGCGGTGCTCAACACGACCATCGATAAATACGTCTATGTGATCCTCTCGGCCAACCGCGGCGACGCCTTGCAAATCACCTCCTCCGACTACCGCACCTTCTACCGACTTTCCAACGGCGAGCCCCTGCTGTGGGAAAGCGGCGAACTCAGCCTGCCCCGGGCCGTGCTTCATCATTTCGGCATCCACGAAAACCTCTCCATGTTCGTTGCCTCCGAGATTCCGCCGGGCACGGGCCTGGGCTCCTCCAGCGCCGTCACCGTGGCCCTGGTCAAGGGCGTCAGCGCCACCATTGGCCTGCATCTGTCGCCCGCGCAGGTGGCCGAGATCGCCTGCGAGATCGAGATCGACAAGATGGGCATGCCCATCGGCGTGCAAGATCAGTACGCCGCGGCCTTTGGTGGCTTCAACTGGATGGAGTTCGACAGCGAGGGCATCACGGTCACCCCCCTCCATCTCCCGGCCGAAACCATCAAACGCCTGGAAGCCAGCGTGCTTCTCATGTTCACCGGCACGGCCCGCAATTCCTCCGATATCCTCAGCAAACAGCGGCAATCCAGCAAAGAACGCAAGCCCCAGGTCATCGAGGCCCTACGGAGCGTGCACGAACTGGCCATTCGCGCCCGGGAATTGCTGATGCATGGTCAGGTGGATGCCTTCGGTCGCCTGTTGGATGAAGCCTGGAAACACAAGAAGCGCTTCGCGTCGGGCATTACGAATCCCGCCATCGATCGGGCCTATGAGCTGGCCCGGCAGCATGGCGCTTTGGGGGGCAAAATCGCGGGCGCGGGCGGCGGCGGCTTCCTCATTCTCTATTGCGAACCAGATGCCACCGATCGCGTGGCTACTGTTTTAGAAAAGGAGATCGGTTTGCGTCGTATGGATTATCATTTCGAAACCGATGGCGCACGCGTCCTGTTCAATGCGGGTTTACGACTGCAACTTGTGGATCGAGGGGGTGAACCATGGCCTGGAAACATTCTTCACTGACGCTGCAAGACCTGTACATGCCTCCCGGTCGAGGGGCGTCGACTCGTCGCACGCGGGTCAAACAGCTCCGCCACGTTACCCGGCCTCGTACCCGCAATTGGGAACGCCTGGCGTTTCAGAGCATCCTCGTGCTGGCGGACGCCCTGGCCGTGGGACTAAGCCTCATCCTGGCCTACACCTTGCGCCTTTCCAGCGGAGTGCTGACCTATCACGCGGATTACGCCGCGGAGAAATACTACCTGCTGGTGGCCATCAGCATTCCCATCTGGCTGGTTCTTTTCTACCTCATGGGCCTGTATGACCTGGATAACCTGCTGGGTGGGGTGGTGGAATATCAGCAGATGAGCAAGGCCTGTGTGGGCGGGGTCATTGCCGTGATCCTCATTTCCTTCTTTTGGAGGGACTTCGCACTGGTCTCCCGTGGTTGGATTCTGCTATCCCTGGTGCTGTCCATCCTCATTCTCAATGGCGAGCGCTTTTTCATCCGACGGGTGGGGTACTGGCTACGACGCCGTGGGTGGCTCATGGCCCGGGCTCTCATCGTGGGCGCCAATGAGCAGGGCCTGGCCATGGCCAGGCAATGGATCGAACATCCGGAATCGGGCATCAAGGTCGTGGGCTTCCTCGATGACTTCAAACCGCTGCACATGCCCATCTGCGACGGCATCGAGGTGCTGGGACGCCCCAGTCAGATCGATGCCATTGTCAATCAGCATCAGGTGCAGGAGGTCATCCTGGTTTCCAACGCCGTGGCCTGGGAAACCTTCGAAGTGACGATCCGGGAGACCCACGCCCGTGCGCCCTACACCCTGCGCCTCTCCCCCGGCTTCTATGAGATCCTCTCCACCCATGTCGCGGTGCACAACAAAACGTTCGTGCCCCTCTTCACCGTGTATGGAGAGCGCCTGGTAGGGATTGAGGCCCTCATTAAACTCATGGAGGACCTGAGCCTGGGCTTCACGCTCTTCCTGCTCACCCTGCCTCTTTCTATGGCCATTGCCCTGGGCCTGAAGCTGCAACGTCCCCGCGCATCCGTCTTCACCCACAACATCACCCTGGGCCGGGGCGGTGGCTCCTTCCGCATGTTCAAATTCCGCTCCGCCCGAGATATAGAAAAGTGGGGCATGGAGCCGACCGGATTGGAGGTCTTTCTCTATCGTTCGGGCCTGGACAAACTGCCCCAACTCATCAACGTCCTGCGCTGCCAGATGAGCCTGGTGGGCCCGCGGCCCCAGGTATCGGGCCATGAACATCCCGACCATCGCTTCCTGCGCCAGTTGCAAACCATCAAACCGGGCATCACCGGGCCATGGCTCGTTTCCGCGTTCTGGACCTCCGCGGACGAAAAGCGCAACGAACTCTACTACATTCGCAACTGGACCCTCTGGCTGGATTTCCAGATCCTGTTCCAAACCGCCCGGCTGATTTTCTTCGCCCCCACCCACTCCCGCCAGGCGAGTAAGGAACAGTGAGCAGTTTTCAGTGTGCAGTGTCAGTGTTCAGTAATGGCTCCACTGCAAATAAGGTTGCTCACCGCGGAGAACGCAGAGGACGCAGAGATAAAAGACTGGATTCAGAGGTATTTTCTCCGAGAAACCTGATGATTTTCTCTGCGCTCTCAGCGCACTCTGCGGTGAAATGAGTTTTTCAGGAAATCCATCCATGTGGCGCTACCCGTGTGGCCGGGTCAGGAGGTGAAAGGTGAATCTTGACAACCATGTTTCCACCTATCTGGAGGAACTTCGGGAATCGTTGCTCCTGCTAGACCAGCAAGCCATCGTCCAGGTGACCGAGACGTTGCTGGCAGCCTGGCAGGAGGGGCGCCATATCTTCCTCATGGGCAATGGCGGCAGCGCCGCGCTGGCGTCGCACATGGCCAACGATCTCTCCAAACTTACCATCTCGCCCGGATGCCCGCGGCTGCGGGTGACGGCCCTCACCGACAATGTACCCCTGCTCACGGCCTGGGCCAATGACGAGGGGTATGAGCGGGTGTTCATCGAGCCCTTGCAGGGGCTTTTGCAGCCGGGCGACGTGGTGTTGGCCATCTCCTGCAGCGGCAACAGCCCCAATGTCATCACCGCGGTGGCCTGGGCCAAAGCGCGCGGGGCCCGGATTCTGGCTTTCACCGGCGACCAGGGAGGAAAGCTGGCGGAGTTGGCCGATATCGTCGTGCACGCGCCCATCGCGGCAATCTATCAGCAGGAAGACATCCATCTCATCCTCAACCACATCATTGCCAGCGCCATCCGCCAGCACATCCGCGAGGTGGCCCAGCGCATGGCCCGGCCTGTGCGGGCATTGATCCTGGCCGCGGGGGAAGGCACCCGGCTGCGTCCCCTCACCCTGGAGATGCCCAAACCCATGGTGCCCCTGGGCGATCGTCCCTTGCTGGACCACACCGTGCGCTGGCTGCGCTCCCATGGCATCCGCGACATCGCCATCAACCTGCACTACAAGCCCGAAGCGATTACGAGCTATTTCGGCGACGGCAGCGCCTGGGACGTGCGACTCACCTACGCTTACGAAGACGCGCTTTTGGGCACGGCTGGCGCACTGAAGAACCTGAACGGCTTTCATGCGGATGGGCCCGTGGTGGTCGTCTATGGCGATGTGCTCACCGATCTGGACCTGAGCGCGCTGCTGGCCTATCATCATCATAACGTGGTGCGGGACCCCAACACCGGCGTCACCCTCAGCCTTTATCATGTGCCCAACCCCACCGAAGTGGGCCTGGTGGACATGGACGAGCGGGGCCGCGTCACCCGCTTTGTGGAAAAGCCCCGGCCCGAGGAGGTGTTCACCGATCTGGCCAACGCCGGCGTCCTGGTGGTGGAACCACGCGTGCTGGACTTCATCCCCCCGGGCGAATTCTATGATTTCGGGCTCCATCTCCTGCCCCAACTGCTGGAAGCGGGCGTCTCCATCTACGGCTGGGTCATTCCACCGGAGACCTATCTCCTGGACATCGGCACGCCCGAAAAATACGCCCAGGCCCGCCGCGAATGGCCCGTTCGCAAGCGACAACAAGCATGGACCTGACCCCTGCCATCTTCCTGGACCGGGATGGCGTCATCAACGCCAATCGGTCGGACTACGTCAAATCCTGGGCGGAATTCGAATTCCTGCCGGGCGCGCTGGCCGCCATCCGCGCCCTCAGCACCTTGAACTGGCCCATCATCGTCGTCACCAACCAATCGGCCGTGGGCCGCGGCATCATCCCTCCCACCGTGGTGGAGGATATCCACCGGCGCATGCTCGCGGCCATCCGTCGTGCGGGCGGGCGCATCACCGAGGTGCGCTATTGCCCCCATCATCCAGACGAAGGATGTGGCTGCCGCAAGCCCCGCCCGGGCATGTTGCGGGCCGCGGCCCAACGCTGGGGCCTCGATCTGCAACGCAGCGTGCTGGTGGGTGACGCCATGAGCGATATCATGGCCGCGCACGCGGTGGGAGCGACGCCCATCCTCGTCCTCACCGGCCGCGGACCCGAACAACTCACGGCCCTGCGCAACGCCGACATCGATCACTTCCACCTGGTCCCCGACCTCCCCGCCGCGGTCGAGTGGCTCCTCGGTCATCCCTTGCTCGCGGCAAGAAGCTCCAAGACAAACATAACCGCTTCCTCGGCCATAGCTACCGCGTCCATTGCCGCTTCCTCGGTAAACACATCGGCCGGGATCCCATCCGGCAAACCGTTAGGATAACGCGTAGGGATATAGTAACCGTCCAAAATACTCCAGGATTGGCCTCGCGTCTTAAACTACGGCTCACTTCTCATACAACACCTCCCCCTCTTCCAAAATCTTCCGTACCCAGCCGCGATTTCGATTGCGCTCCAACTCTTCCGGCGTATAAACCAACAAATCCATATCCACCGGCGCTCTGAGTTCGCGATACAACTGCGCGGTGCGGGTCACGAAATCCTGTGATGAATCCATCACCACCAACAAATCCAGATCGGTGAACAAATCGCGACGTCCACGAGCATACGAGCCGAACAAAACCACGCGGCGAACCTCCGGCCGCTGCGCCAGATCCGTCACCACGCGATCCAGCGTCGCCGCCAACTCCTCCACATAAACGCGCCGCTTCTCGGCCAAATCCATCGCATTCATACATTCATTATACCCCATATCCGCTCGAATCTAAAAGACAATAAATCCATCAGCGTTTTTTCCTATCAGTGTCTTCCTCCCAGACAAATTCGTAACATTCGCTCAATTCACGTCTAAACCCCCATGAAAATCCTTGTCACCGGCGGAGCCGGGTTCATTGGCTCCCACATCGTCGACCGCTACATCGAACTGGGCCATGACGTCATCGTCGTGGACAACCTGGCCACGGGCAGCGAGGCCAATGTGAACCCCAACGCCCACTTCTTTCCCCTGGACGTGCGCTCCTCCGAATTCGCGGAACTCATCCGCACGGAACAACCCGAAGTCATCAACCACCACGCCGCCCAAACCCTGGTGCGCATCTCCACCGAACAACCCGTCTTCGACGCGGATGTCAATGTGTTGGGCATCATCAACCTGCTGCAGGCCGCGGCCGAAGCGGGCGTGCGCAAGATCATCTTCGCCTCCTCGGGCGGCACCGTGTACGGCATCCAGGACAAACTCCCCATCACCGAAGATACCCCCTTCGCGCCGCAAAGCCCCTACGGCATCAGCAAAACCGCCAGCGAATTTTATCTGCGCTATTATGCGGCCAACTGGGGCGTGGCCTATACCTCCTTGCGCTACGCCAACATCTTCGGCCCCCGCGACACCGTCTCCAGCGAACACGTCATCACCGTCTTCGCCACCCAGATGATCCGGGGCGAAACCCCCACCATCCATTGGGATGGCGAGCAGGCCAAGGATTATCTTTACGTCGGAGATGTGGTCAACGCCAACGTGCAGGCATTGACAAAAGGGGATAACGAAGCCTACAATTTGGGGGCCGGTCAACCTATCTCGGTCAACACCATCTTCAAGCTGATTCGCGACATCCTCGATGTGGATGTGGAACCTCGGTTCGGCCCCAAACGCATGGGAGACGTGCGTCTGTTCTATCTGGACAGCAGCAAAGCGCAAAGGGAACTGGACTGGCGTCCCCAGACCCCCTTCCTCGATGCCCTGACCGAGACCGTGCACTGGTACCGCGAGCATCTGTTCCGTAAATAGAGGCCTCACGCCAAGGCGCCAAGGGCGCAAAGGGAATCAGGTAGCAGGTAGCAGGTGTGAGGATCACTTGCCACTTGCGACTTGCCACTTGCAAACCTGTTTGGCGATCTTTGCGTCTCTGCGTGAGCTTTTCATCCGTATTGGTGAGCTCTCGCTCATGGTGACTGTTCCATAAATAGGATCAGGATTAGGATTAGGATTAGGATTGCGGATTGTTAGGCCGAAGTTAGGCGCGAGCAGGAGTAATCAGTGATCAGCGAGTGTTCAGTGTTCAGTAGCACTCCCGTGGCCAGCCCGCAGGGCTTCGTATTTGTAGCTCGGAGGTTTAGCTCCGAGCAGCAGAAGAAACAGCGCCGCGGGGCTAGCCGGATTCATCCGGCGCCGTTTTATAGCCCGGCGACTTCATCGCCGGGCGGGCGGAGGTTGACGCCCTCCCAGCCGCTTCTGCAGGGGGGATGAGTCTTACGTAGCCCCTCCGTTCCGGGCGATCACCCCTCCCCCGCAAACGGGGGAGGGGTGATCGCCCGGAACGGAGGGGCTACGTA
>JALWZT010000257.1 GCA_027002405.1 Anaerolineae bacterium
TTTGGACGGCGGAGGCCGTCATCTGATCCCCTTCCGCTGTTCTCCCCCGCTTGCGGGGGAGATGAAGAGGGGGTCTGGCCGTAGGCCTTACGTGTTCGACTTCAGTCGATGAGCACAAAAACGGAAACTAATTTTTGGACGGTTACTAAACGACGCCAAATATCTGAAACGCACACCGTGACCACCTGCCCCTTGCCACTTGCTACCTGCCACTTGCCACTTGCCACTTGCTACCTGCTACTTGCCACTTGCCACTTGCCACTTCCACCTACCCCTTTCCCATCTTCTTTCCGATCATGAACCGACACATCATCCATACCGATCAGGCCCCGGCCGCGGTGGGGCCTTACTCCCAGGCGGTGCGCGTGGGAGATTTTGTGTTTACCGCGGGGCAGATTGGTATCAACCCGGCCACGGGCCAGCTTCAAGAGGGCCTGGAAGCCCAAACCCGGCAAATCATGGCCAATCTTCAGGCTGTGCTCCAGGCGGCCGGCACCAGCCTGGAAGCTGTGGTCAAAACCACCATCTACCTGACCAACATGGCCGACTTCGCCCAGGTGAATGCCATTTACGGGGGCTTTTTCCCTCAATCGCCTCCTGCCCGCTCCACGGTCGCGGTGGCCGAGTTACCCCTGGGGGCTCTGGTGGAGATCGAGGCGGTGGCCGTAGTGACCAATTAATCTGATTCTCATTTTCTTGCCCCGATTTTTTGCGGAATTCGTAGGCATGCGGTATACTTGCCGCATTATCTATCTTGGAGGAGAAGGCTTCATTCAAATGAACAATCTTAAACCTATTTCCGAAGCATCTATCGAGGAGGTGACTCCGGAAACCATCCCCATGGCATCCGATCAAGCAGAACCCGAAGCGAGTCCTGAATCCTTTTCCGAATCCGAAGCCCAGGAAGAAGGCGCTAACCTGATGGCCCAGCTCCTGGCGGATTCCGCTTACGATCTGCGGGAATTGGAAGTTGGGGAGATCATCGAGGGCGTCATTGTTGGTATAACCGACAATAACGAGGTGTTGGTGGATATCAATGCCAAGTCCGAAGGTGTCATTCCAGCCCGGGACCTGGATCGCGTGGACGCAGAAATCCGCGAGAACCTGAAACCGGGCGACAAAATCTTCGTGCAGGTGGTCCGTCCTACCAGCCGCGAAGGCCATGCGATTCTTTCCCTTTCCCGAGCCCTGGCCGAATACGATTGGCAACGGGCCCAAGAATTGCTGGAATCCCAGGAGATCTTCGAGGGCGTGGTCAGCGGATACAACCGCGGGGGCGTCATTGTCTACCTGGGCAAGGCTCGCGGCTTTGTGCCTGCATCGCAGTTGGTGAGTGATGAGGGCAAAAAGCAGGAGGATAGCGACGATCGCTTCAAAGACTTGGTGGGCAAAAAGCTGATGCTCAAGGTCGTGGAGATGGACCGCAGCCGCAATCGGCTCATCCTCTCCGAGCGCCAGGCCATGCGCGAATACCGCCGCCGGCAAAAGGAAAAGCTCCTGAACGAACTGCAAGTGGGCGAAGTGCGCAAAGGTGTCATCAGCAGCATGGCCCCCTTCGGCGCCTTTGTAGACCTGGGCGGCGCGGACGGCCTCATTCATCTCACCGAGCTTTCCTGGCGTCGCGTGCAGAACCCGGCCGAAGTGGTCAACATCGGTGACGAAGTCGAAGTGAAAGTCATCAGTGTGGACCGGGAACGCCGACGCATCGGGCTGAGCTTGCGCCAGCTTCAGCCCGAACCCTGGAGCGTCATCCACGAAAACTACGCTATCGGCCAACTGGTGGAAGGCGTGATTACCCGGCTCACCAGCTTTGGGGCTTTTGCCCGGATCGATGATACCATCGAGGGGCTGATCCATATCAGTGAGCTTTCCGACCATCGCATCAATCATCCTCGCGAGGTGGTCAAAGAAGGCCAAAGGGTCACCCTGCGTATTATCAAGATCGAACCCGAAAAGCGCCGCATGGGCTTGAGCCTGAAGCGGGTGCCCGAAGAGGAATACGCGGTGATCGACTGGGCCCCCGAGGATGAGGTGGAAGAAGAACCTGTAAGCGCCATGGAAGAAGCCATGGCCGCAGCGGAAGAAGTCGCGGCAGCAACGGCCGCAGGTGAGCCGGCCAAAGCTGAGGAATCTGCTATGTAAAATGGTGATTGTTCTGATGTTTCCTGGCCGCCCTGGGGGGCGGCCTTTTTGGTGAATTATGCTATAATCCCGGCCATGAAACGGTATCTCGTGCTTTTCCTGCTCCTTGGACTGGGAACCCTGGTCCTGTTGGTGGCCCAAACCCGGCATCCCCTGGCCCCCTCCGAAGACGCGTACATCACCTTTCGCTACGCCCGCAACCTGGCCGAAGGGCATGGGATCGTCTGGAACGTAGGAGAAGACCCGGTGGAAGGGGGAACGGAATTTTTGTGGACGGTGCTTCTGGCAGGGACCAGCCGCTTGACAGGGCTTTCTATCGAAGCCGCGGCCCGGGTTATGAATCTGCTCATCGGGCTTTTGGCGGTGTGGGCCATGGCCCTGGCTGCATGGGGGCTCACCCAGGCCCGCTTGTGGCCCGGCCTTTTTGCCACCCTGGCTTTTGCGGCCGGGCCTCTCAGCTATCATGTGCGAGCGGGCTTTGCCACACCCCTCTTTACCTTGCTGATCCTGCTTATGGCCGTCATGGCTTACCTGGCCGTGTATGGTGAGCCCCACGCCCGGGCCCGACGTGCGTCTCTGGTGGGCCTGCCTTTGGCAGGGCTTTTGTTGGGTCTGACTCGGCCCGAAGGCGTGCTTTTCGCAGGGCTGACCCTGGTGGTCACCTGGTTCCTTTTGGCCCCTGCTGCACGTTGGCGTTTGGTTCAAACCACCCTGCTGTTGCTTATCGTGCCGGGCGCGATTTATTTTGTATGGCGCTGGCATTATTTCGGCTATTTCCTGCCCAACACGTTTTACGTGAAAAACGCGGGCAGTTGGCTCCATCTCCGATATTTCACGGATATCTACGCGCTGTTTCGCTTCATGGCGCCCTTATTCTTGCTGATCGGGTTCGGGATGTGGCGCATGCCCCCCCAAGATGCCTTGAAAAAGGGATTTCTGCTGGCTCCGGCCATCCTCTTCCCCTGGAGCTATTTGCTGATTGACCAATTGCAGAACTTGGGCAAGCGATTCCAATACCCTGTGTATCCGGTCTTTCTACTGGCCGCGGCCATGGCCCTGGCCGCGCTGGGCCCGCGCGCCTCGCTGCCTTCGTGGCGACGGGAGCATATCCCCTTTTATCTGGCAGGATCGGCTGCGTTGGTCTTCATGCTGTTCGCGCCTTTTGTGGTGTTGGAACGCATGACCCTCATCGTCGTGCTGGTGGCTGTGGCGGCTGCACTCAGATGGGCCGACACTCGCGGCCTCTTCCAGCCGCCGGGCCTGACCCTGGCCGCGCATGGGGTCGCGCTGGCGCTGGTGGTCTTCAATACTCAGGCTGCATACCGGTTGGCCAACAGCTTTTATCCCACCGTCTTTGATGACCGCAAAGCCATTGGCGAAGCCCTGGCCCCCTTCGCGGACAAAGGCTACACCCTTGTGGCTTCAGAGGCGGGCTGGATACCTTATTTCTCCCGTTGGCGCACCGTGGACCCCTTCGGTCTCAACGATGAATATGTGGCCCACCATGGTTTGGATTTCGCCTATCTGGACCGGCAACATCCGGCCATTATCATGTACCATCAGGTGAAAAACCCCCATCCCCCTCGCTGGGCCGATATGGTCAAACTTTTACGAGACTACGCCCAGGCCCGAGGCTATATCTTGGCCGCGGTCATTGAACGCAAGGGTCCCCAAGATCTCCATGTGTATTGGGTGGATCCCAAAAACCCTGACGCGGCCGCCTTAATCCAGGCTATCACCAGCCAGGATGGCTTTATCTACCAGCAGCGAGCAACGCCTTTTCAGGAACAGTCACCATGAGTGATGGCTCACCGCATAACGACGAAAATGGGAACGCAGGTTGCAGGTTTGCAAGTGGCAAGTGGCAGGTGGTCACGGTGTGCGTCTCAGACATTTGGCGTGGTTTAGCCGAGCGAAGTGGCGTCCACCACGCCCGCCCGGCGATGAAGTCGCCGGGCTATAAAACGGCGCCGGATAATTCCGGCTAGCCCCGCGGCGCTGTTTCTTCTGCTCGGAGCTAAACCTCCGAGCTACGGATACGAAGCCCTGCGGGCTGGCGAGGTAAGCCCCACAGGGGCGCTGTTTCTAGCCGGGGGAATTATCCCCCGGTGTTGGGTGACGATGCGAGCCTGTGGCATACGGAATGCCGTCGGGGGGGTGCTAGTACAGCCCGGCGGAAATCCTTCCGCAGTTTCGCCGCATCGGATGGTAAGTGATTTGCCAGCAAAGTGATAATATGACATAATCTCGATCTACGTAAAAACTCATAAAGAAAGGAATCAACAT
>JALWZT010000258.1 GCA_027002405.1 Anaerolineae bacterium
TCGGGGCTGGGGGCCTTTGGCCGCCTGTCTGCCTGCGCAGACAGGCCCAACCGGGCGGAAAACATGTCCCCGAAGGGGGACATGCGGCGGAACGCCCCTAGACCTGAATTTATTCGGCGTACTCGCGAGGGGGCAGCGAGGAAGCCCCCTCGGCGTACCGCGGTAAACCAACAGCATCCTGAACCCTCGGGCTCCGGGTACAAAGCCCTTTCGGGGCTCCCGTCGCCAGACCAATAGGTGCCAAGCGCCTAACTCCTAATCCTAATCCCAATCCTAATCCTAATCCTATATCCAGATCGTCCGTGACCGCACACTCTCCGCCTGCAAAGCGCCGTCGCGTCCGTTTGAGCCTGATCCTGTTCCTGCTGGGCATGAGCGCCTGGGGTCTGGCTCGCTGGCAACGCGCGGCCTTTCCTGTGACCCTGGTCATGGATGGCCAATCCCACACCCTTTTCACCCACGCGGCGGATCCCCCCACCATGCTGCGCACCCTGGGCTACCACCTGCGGCCCGAAGACCGGCTGGAAGCCCCCACGTGGGGCCCTGGCGCCCGGGTCATCCTTCATCGCGCCCGCCCTATCCAGGTGTTGGCCGATGGCCATTCCCGCACCATCTGGACCCGGGCCCACACCGCGGGCGAAGCTCTGGCCGACGCCCACATCGCCCTCGCGCCCGGGGACCGCATCCTTTTGGGCGATGTCCAGATCACCCCGCAGACCCCCCTCCCTCCGCCCCAATGGCATCCTCCCGGGCATCGTCGCACCGCGCCCCCCTGGCTCCAAATCCCCACGTCCCTTCCACTCACCATCCTCCGGGCGCAACCCGTCCAGGTCGTAGGCCCTGGGGGGCTTGTGCACCCCTTCTGGACCCAGGCCGAGACCGTGGCGCAGGCCCTGGCCCAAAACGACATCCCCCTACACCCCGGCGACCTCTCCTTTCCCCTTGCCGATTCCCCCCTCCAACCGGGGATGCGCATCCTTTTGCGTCCCGCAACCCCCATTCACATCCAGGTGGGCCCCACCCTTCTGGACCTCCGCACCCGTCAGAAAACCGTGGGAGACGCCCTGCGCGAAGCGGGTCTGAACATCCAGGGCCAGGACCAAGTCCATCCAGCCTTAGAAACCCCCATCCATCCCGACCAGACCATCCGGATCACCCGGGTTCGCGAGGCGATGGTCTACGAGGAAGAACTGCTGCCCTTTGAAACCGTGTGGGAGCCCGATGATACCTTGCTCATCGACACCCGCCGGGTGGGCCAGGAAGGACGGCCGGGTATCCTGCGTCGCCGTTTTCGTGTACGCTATGAAAATGGCCAGGAGGTCGCCCGCACCCTGGAAGATGAATGGGTGGCCCAGGAACCCCAACGCAAAGTCATCCTCTATGGCCGTAAGATCATCCCTCGCACAGCCATGACCCCGGATGGCCCTATCACCTATTGGCGCAAAATCCGGGCCTACACCACCTCCTACAGCCCCAGCCGCTCGGGCACAGACCCCTCGCTGCCCTGGTATGGACACACCCGCCTGGGCTTTAGGGCTGGCAAAGGGGTAGTAGGGGTCGATCCGTCTGTCATCAACATGGGGCAAAAACTTTACGTGCCGGGATATGGCTTCGCCATCGCCGGGGATACCGGCAACATCGCCGGCCGCCACGTGGATATGGGCTTTGACGACTGGAATTACGAATCCTGGCATTGGTGGAGCGACGTCTACCTGCTCTGGCCCCCGCCGCCGCCCTATGCCATCAACTACATCCTGCCCAATTGGCCCCGCTACAAAGGGAGCCGCAACCCCTACGCGGGCCTGGTGCAGGAAACGCCATGACCCATCCCCGGCGAAATTGTCCCCACGTGGATGCTGGGTTACAATATAGCCATGAATACCAATCCTTATGCTGGCAAATTGATCCTGGTGGTTGACGATGAACCACGCATGATCCGGTTCGTGCAATACAACCTGGAGCTGGAAGGGTTCCGGGTCATTACCGCCCATAACGGCCAGGAAGCGGTGGAAAAGGTACGCACCCAACTGCCCGATCTGGTGATCATGGACGTGATGATGCCCGAAATGGATGGGTTCGAAGCCCTGGAGCGCATCCGTCAGGTCTCTGACGTCCCCGTCATCATGCTTACGGTCAAAGGCGAGGATGAAGACAAGCATCTGGCTTTTAGCAGGGGTGCGGATGACTACCTGACCAAACCCTTCAGCCCTCAGGAATTGGTGGACCGGGTGAAGGCGGTGTTGCGCCGCACCCTGGGCCCCAACGCAGGGGAGGATCAAATCCTCAAGGTCGATGATCGTTTGCAGATCGATTTCGGCTCCCGAGAAGTCATCGTGGATGGCAAGCGCATCAGCCTGCGCCCCACCGAATGGCGCTTGCTCTATCATCTGGTCAAAAACGCGAACTGGGTCATGCCTGCGGAGCTGTTATTGCAAAAGGTATGGGGGTACGAATACAAAGATGATGTGCAGCTTCTACGGCTCTACATCGCATACTTGCGTAGCAAGATCGAAAAAGATACCAGCAACCCCCAATACATCCTCACGGAACGAGGCGTGGGCTATCGCTTTGTCATGCCCAAGTAAATGATTTCCAATGCCATCCTTTCTTCTGGTATACTTTGCTATACGTGGGTGTGTCCCAATTTCTTGGCAAGCATTTGCCGAGCGCCGGGGGATAAAGTCCCCCGGCTAAAAAACAGCGCCCCTACGGGGCTAGCCGGATTCATCCGGCGCCGTTCTGTAGCCCGGCGACTTCATGATACTGTTGGCAAACTCCATGCAGGCTGCTGGGCGCCTTGGCCCCGCCGACTCGAAGTCGGGGCTGGGGGCCTTTGGCCGCCTGTCTGCCTGCGCAGACAGGTCCAACCGGGCGGAAAACATGTCCCCGAAGGGGGACATGCGGCGGAACGCCCTCAGACCTGAATTTATTCGGCGTACTCGCGCAGTAAACCAACAGGTTCACTTCATCGCCGGGCGGGCGTGGTAGACGCCAAATTTCTGGAACGCACCCGCCATACGTAACTGACTTGACAATGTCATATGACGTCATTCCGAGGGAGCGGAGCGACCGAGGAATCTAGCGAAGCGCCCTTCGGGCTGGATTCCTCCTCCCTTCGGTCGTCGGAATGACGTGTTTAGAGGGAATTTGACATTGCCGAACTGATTACTGATTACTGATCACAGATCACTCTTCATCACCGTCATCCCCGGGCAAAGCGCTTATGGTGCCCTTTCCCCATCGTTGACACCCTGGAGGTCATTCGTGCGCGTATCGGTTTTACAAGAAAATCTGGCTAAGGGCCTTGCCATTGTGGGTCGAGCCGTGGCCACCCGCAGCACGCTCCCCGTGCTCAACAATATCCTGCTCGAAACAGAGCACGCCCAGCTTAAGCTTTCGGCCATGGATATGGAGATCGCGATCAACTGTTGGGTGGGAGCCATGATTGAAGATGAAGGGCGTATTACGGTGCCCGCGCGGCTGCTGACCGACTTCGTCAACTCCCTGCCCAAAGAACGGATCGACATGGTGTTGCAGCCCCGCACCCAGACTTTGCATCTCCGCTGCACCCACTACGAAGCCAATATCAAAGGCATCGATGCCAATGAATTCCCCATCATCCCCACCTATCAAGGGGATATGGAAGCGCCCAGTGTGGAAGTCGCGCCGAATAAATTGCGCCGGATGATCGATCAGGTCGCGTTTGCCGCGTCCAAAGATGACAGTCGGCCCACATTCACCGGGGTTTACACCCATCTGGAAGGGGATAAGCTGACCATGGTGGCCACCGATGGCTTTCGGCTGGCTGTGCGCAGCACCTTGCTGGAAGAGCCCGCGTCCACGGGCATGGGGGTGATCATTCCTGCGCGCACCCTTTCGGAACTGGCCCGCATCATCGGCGCTTTGAACTTGAGCGATGAAGAGGGGGTCGAACTCATCTTCTCTCAAGCCCGTAACCAGATCATGTTCCACATGCCCGGGGTCGACTTGATAAGCCAGCTCATCGAAGCCAATTTCCCCGATTACCGCAAAATCATCCCCACCTCCTACAACACCCGGGCCGTGGTGGATTCTCATGAATTCCTCAATGCCATGAAAGTGGCCGACCTCTTTGCCCGGGACGCGGCCCGCTCTGTCAAAATCGCGCTGGAACCTGGGCAGCCGGGGAAGATCGTGCTCACTGCGACCAGCGCGGAATTGGGCGACAATGTGACAGAGATCGAGGCCATGATTGAAGGGGATGCCATGCACGCGACCTTCAATTCCAAATACATGATCGACGTGCTTTCGGTCATCGAAACCCCTCAGGTGGCCTTCGAAGCGGTCTCGGCCACCCGGCCCGGGGTCTTCCGACCCGTGGGGGGCTCGCCCGAGGACGAATACGTCCACGTGATCATGCCCATGAGTCCGCGGTAAAAACCTCCATGAATAGCTCATGAGATCGCCCCCTCCCTTTCGTGTGCTCTATATGGACTTTGCACCCGCGGCCGGGGGCTCGTTGGTGAGCCTGGCTTCGCTTCTGCGGGGATTGGATTGGGACCAATGGCAACCGCACGTGGTGCTTTCGGAGCAAAATCCTTTCGATGAATTCGAGCGCATGGGCGTCCGGGTCCATCGCGTCCCCACCCCCCAGTGGGCCCATCTCATCCCTTCCGGCGCCCCGGGTTCTCCCTCGCGGCGTCCTCAAGCGGCTTCTCGGGTGCGCGACTGGGTGCGGAAATCCCCTCCCCTGGCCCCTTTGATCGCCCTTTTGGGCTCATGGCGGGGTTGGCGACGGCACACCCTGCCTTTGGCCCAAGCCCTGGCGCCCATTCTGGCAGCCTACCGCCCCCACCTGGTGCACCTCAACGATGCCCTCCCTCTGGTGCGCGCGGGGGTGTTGGCCGCGCAGCGGGCCGGGGTCCCCGTTGTCGTCCATACCCGTTCCTTTGTCTTTCCCACCTTTTGGGACCAACGCCGCCTGCTTCCCCGCGTCCAGGGATTCATTTTCATCTCCCAGGCCATTGCCCGGGCCCATCTGTCCCACATCCCCCACCCGCCCCTGTTCCGCGTCATTCCCAATCCGGTGGATACGAACCTTTTTCAATACCCTCGACCTCATCCAGGCTTACGCCGCGAGCTGGGCCTCCCCGCGGAAGCTCCCCTGGTGGGGTTTATCGGACGTCTGGTGCCCTGGAAAGGTGCCCACATCTTCGTCGAAGCCCTGGCCCGTTTGCGGGCCTGGCATCCTCAGGTACGGGGGGTGGTGGTGGGTTCGGCCGATACCCCTCAAGCCCGGGCCTATGCCCAGGAACTGCGGGCCCGCAGTCAGGCCCTGGGCCTGGCATCCCACCTTTTCTGGTTGGGCCGACGCCAAGACACCCCTCGTATTTTGGCAGGGCTGGATATTCTGGCGCATTGCTCGGTGGAGCCCGAACCCTTCGGCCGCGTGATTATCGAAGGCATGGCCGCAGGCGTGCCGGTGGTGGCCAGCAAGGCCGGGGGCGCGGCCGAAATCATCCAGCATGGGGAAAATGGCCTGCTCACCCCTCCCGGAGACGCGGACGCCCTGGCCCGGGCCCTGCATACCCTGCTCAACGACCCCGAGCTCCGGGCCCGCCTGGCCGCACAAGGCCGACATACGGTGCAGGAACGGTACACCGTCGAAGCTCATGTCACGTCGGTGACCCGATTTTATGGGGAGATATGGGAAGAAAGAAAGTAATCAGTGATCAGTGATCAGTAATCAGTTGCGGGGCTAGCCGGATTCATCCGGCGCCGTTTTTTAGCCCGGCGACTTCATCGCCGGGCGGGCGGGGTGGCCCCAGACCTCGGAGGTCTGCGCAGACCCTCCGAGGTCTCATGCTCATCTGCCACTTGCGACTTGCAAACCTGCAAACTGCGTCCCTATTTTCGTCGTTATGGGGTGAGCCATCGCCCATGGCGACTGTTCCGTAAATAGAGCCTCGCGACGTCATTCCGAGGGAGCGAAGCGACCGAGGAATCTAGCGAAGCGCAAAAAACACGGCATGGCGCTCGCTTCGCTCGCTAGATGCTTCGCTCCCTTCGGTCGCTCAGCATGACGAACATCTGTGGAAATCTGCGGTCCCATCTGCGGGTATCTGCGTCCCCATTTTCGTCCGTATCGGCGCGCTGCCGTTCGTGGTGCACACATCCCACTGCACACGCATCACCCCCAGGGTGGGTGTGGCCGCGGTGAAGCCCTGGCCCACGACCACGGTCACGGGCCACAGGTCCGAGACCTGACTCAAGGCCGTGCCGGGTTCCGCGCCTTTGACGCCCACAAACCCATGGGCCCGGCGCAGATGCCCGCGCACATCATCCACCACCCCCAGGGTATGCAAGGCCTGGACCGCATCCTCGCCCAGACTCAGGGCCGCGGCATCCCGCACAGCCCCTGCCACCATCGCGCCCGCGGGCAAGGCCTGGATCCAGGCCGCCATGGCTGCACTGGCCTGGGGCGCCTGGCGAGGATCATGGGTATCGAAATGCGCCGATTCGACAACCCGGCCCGTTGTCGGATCGATCCAAACCAGGTTGTACCCCCGTTGATTGGGGCTCACGTCCACGCCATTGACGAAAATATGCCCAAAATCCCCGGTATCTTTGCCTGCACTGCGCACGGTGATATGGAACGGACTCTGGACCCCCGTCGCACCTACGGTCATATCCTGGACGCCCAGGGCAGGGTCCTGGTGCGGGATGAGGCTGGGATCAAAGGAACGATGGGCATGCAGGAGAAGATGGCGAGGAAACCCGTTGCGCGCGGGGGGGAGTTCGAAGGTGAGGGTATGGATGCCGGGGTCGAGATCGCGATGGGCCAGGTCCTGACCATCCAGGCGCAGGTCCAGGCTCTGGGGACCGGGGGTGTACAGGGTCAACGTAAGGGTGGAGGCATGATCGCTGGCCGGAAGCAAAAGCTCCGCATCGGGCCTCACCGCCCATAGAATGGAAGCTCTCCCCCATCGGGCAGGCACGGCCCAACCATCATCGAGATAGGTAGCCAGCCCCCGGTCCCCAGGGCGCATATCCAGCCGGGTGAGAGGCACGGTTTGGGCCTCGTAGCGGGCCACATCCCCTTCCACCCCTTGCAAGGTCAGAGGAAAGATGCGCCGAAGGTGGGATTCAAAATCGGGAGGGACCTTATCCCGATGCACCATCACGGTATGGATGTTGAGAAAGGTCAACAAGTCGGGCCCCAAGGCCCGGGCCCGCTCCAGATCATGAGAAGGCACCTCACGCCCATCCTGCAAGGCCACCACCACACCGATGACGGGGTTTTCCAAAAAATACTGGAACTTCTGCTCCGGGTTCCGACTGGTGTTGCCCCCCAATAATGGCTTGCCGTGGTATGTCTGCCACCACTGCTCGAACATGATGATCACATCGGATTTGCCGAACACATGAAACCCATTGCGCCAACCCACCGGCAGGTCCAACAGGGCATCCTGTCGAGGGTCCGCGACCACCGCCGCATACGCAGGGGGCAGGCGAAAATCCGAAAGAGGCAGGGGGATGCTGAGATGTTCGAACAAGATCAGCCCGGCCAACAAGCCGGCCCACCCCACGCGGCGGATGGGCGTGCGCGCGCGGGCCAAGAGGCTCCATCCCCCCAACCCGACCAGCAGACTCAACCCAAGAAAAACCATGACACTGTAGCGGCCGGGATAGCGATTGGCCTGGAAAAAAGGGATTTTGATCAGCCAGGCGAAGATGCCGGGGATGCCGGTGGCATACCCCCGCACCCGAATCTGGGGCCCGAGAGCCGCCCAGGTGAAAAATAAAGTGAGTCCGGCCACAGCCCACACCTGCCAGCGCTTCCGAAAGACCCACAAGCCGATCAGGGTCAGCACCCAAACCCCATAGCCCGGGTAAATATGCTGCCCCTTGTTCACCATGAATTGGGAGCCATCAGGCCGGAGCGCGGAATTGTCGCTGAGCTGGCGGATGATGCCCCCAAACAGGGGATGAAGCTGGGTGGGGAAGAAAAAGCCCACCAGGTCCGCGGAGAAGATATCGGCAAAGCCCCGGCCTTCTACCAGAAAATCGCCGTGCACTCGCATATCGGGCAACATGTTGACCAGATAGGGGACCATGCCGAGGATGAACATGCCCGCAGCCACAGACGCGGTGATCAAAGGGGCCTTAAGCCCCGCCCCATCCCTGCGAACCAGATGGACACCCACCGCGGCCAAGGTAACCCCCGCGATCAACAGGACGCCAAAGGTGCCGTACGTGAGCTCGGCCCAGGTCTGAAAAAGAAGAAAAAGCCCCAGGAAAAACCCCTCCCGCCAGGGGTTCGAGGTACGGCGCAGGCCCCGCAGGAGATACAGGGCGATAAAAGGCAACCACTGGGAGGACGCGATGTTGAACTGCCCCAAAGCCGCGTAGAACAACTTAGCCGACGCGAAGGCGTACAAAAGCCCAGCCAGCAGGGCCGCCAGATGGGGTAAGCCCGACCGGGGACGGTCCCCGGGCCAGGGCAGAAGCCGGAAAAACTGCAACGCCAAAAGATAGGTGCCCAGGCCGGAAAGAACAAAGCTGGAAAGCAGGACCAGATTGCTGGCCAGAATCAGGCTCCACGCGCTTTGCAAGGGGATGCTGAGCGCGGCATTGAGCAACGTCAGGGTATAGAAAGCCAGGTTGATGCCGATGGGATGAAACATACTATCCCCTCGGAAGGGGTTATGCACCAGGCCCGTTTCACCGGCTCGGTCCACCCAACTGGTCTTCACCCACCACAGATTCCAGGCCAACGCGGGATCGTCGATCCCATCCCCGGGGACATGAGTGCGGATGTGGGCCACCAGGGGCCAGGTCAACCCCAAGGCCAGGAGGCTGAAAAACACCACCACAAGCCCCGCCCGCAGGAAAGGATGGTCCCAAAAGACCCGCTCCCAAGCCTTGAGATCGGCTGCATGACGTTGATGGGAATTCAGCGATGGCTCCACTGCAAAAGGGCTTTCTTCAACACGGAGACACGGAGGACACAGAGAAAATCTTCTCCCAATTATCCCATGTGCGGGGTCTGTGCGGTCTGATTACGGCGAGTGCGACGATCTTCCAGCAGGAAATAGAGAATAAGCAGGCCCGTGCCCAGGACGATGGCCGTATCCGCCAGGTTAAAGGTGGGCCATACCAGGGTATCCGAAGCCCGCACACTGATGAAGTCGATCACCGAACCATAAACCAATCGATCCCAAAGATTGCCCGCGGCGCCTCCCAACATCATCCCCAGACTCACACTCAGCAGCCAGGAAGCTTCGGCCGCATGCAACGCATAGAGCGCGATAGCGACCACGGCCCCCCCGGCGATGAGGGTGAAGAGCGCGGAGCCGCCTTGAAAAAGGCCAAACGCGATGCCTGTGTTGGCGCTGTGGGCAAAACGCAGGTAAGGGTAAAGCGCGGGCAGAGGTTGGGTTTCGCCATAAAGGGGGATGGTGTTCAACACCCACAACTTGCTCGCGCGATCCAAGGCCACCACGACCAGGGCTACAAAAAGGGTGAGCAAGGAGAACCAGGTTTTACGGGGCATGGCTTAAATCTCTCCCGTCTCCAAGGCCCGGGGGCCCAAGGGCCGGCCCCCCATGGTTTCCCGCTGGCGCTGGCACTTCAGGCAGAAGCGCGCATCGGGCAGAGCCTTAAGCCGGGCGAAGTCAATGGGCTCACCGCAATTTTCACAATACCCGTAGGTACCTTGGTCGAATTTCGCCAGCGCGTGCTCCACCCGTTGCAAACGATGTTGGAGTTGTTTGAGCAACGCCTGGTTACTGGCCTGGTCAAAGGCGGCTGTCGCGTTTTCGGCCATATGATTGCTAGAGCTGATGCGTCGATAGCGGATGGTAGCCAGATGGTCGATATCCTCTATCAGACGCGAACGCTCTTCTTCAAGCATGCGTTTCAAACGAGCGTCATCACGAGTCATGATCGTCAAAAAGGAGTGAGAGATGGAACGCCCCCATTTTATCCTTGATCTTCCCCCCTTGGCAAACCCATGTTTGAGCGGGGCAGTGCTTTGGAAATAGGGCGTGGCGCCCGTTTTCAAAGCATCGGTATCACCACCCCCCACAGGGCGTACAGGGCTAGCAGGAACAATCCCCCTTCGAGCATCAGCCCCCACGCGAACGGGCTGATCCGGGGCAAAAGACGCGAGGCTACGAGCAGGGCCAGCATCGCGCCCGTTTCCAAAAGCCCCCACTTATTCACCTCCCCATGCCATAAACCGATGCCGAGCCACCAAAGCCCCACGGCCGCCACTGCCGCCAGGGCCCAGCGCCTCCCTCCCGCAGAAAACGCGGCCAGCAATCCTATCCCCACGCCCAGGCTCCACGGCCCCAGCGCAGGAAAAAGATACCGCCCCTGGTGTTGCACAAAGCTCAAGTTATACCAAACGTAAGCCGCGACCACCGCGGCCCCTTGCACGGCCAGCAGGAGGATCCCCCGGCGTTGCCAGGGCAGCAACCGCCATGCCTTCCTACGCCAGAGCTGCCAGCTCAATCCGGCCAGGATGAGGACGCTGAACAGGGTCAATGCCATGTAAGCCCGGGCGTCCATAAACGCGCCCATCCATCCGAAGACCCCCCAAAAGGATTGAAAGGTAAAGGTGATCAAGCGATGAAGATAAGGCCCCCATCCTTCTCGCGCAATCCACGCTTGGGTGCGGGGCTGGCCTGTGACCACCATGGCATGACGCCGCAACCCCAAAGGGTCCAAAGGACCGTATAAGCTCATATTGCGCAGCCACCAGGGCAGGGGCAAAAGCAACATGGGGAGGAACAGGGCCAATCCTCCCTTAAGCCCTTGCCAGAGAGCCTCGCGGGACCGCCACGTCTGCCAGGCCCATACCCCTCCGGCCAGAGGCACCAGGAAATAGGTCTGGAACTTGGTAAGCAAAGCCAATCCTATCAAAAGCCCCGTCAGCCCCCAGGCCCGAAGGGTGCTTTGTTCCTCCTGCACATGCCCCAATAAGCGCCACACCACCGCCAAGATCATCCCTTCTGCCAGAGCATCGTTGTTGATGGCGCCGTTCATGGCCACGTGCATGGGCAAAAATGCGGCGAATCCCACAGCCAATACCCCGATTTGCGGGCGAGCAGGGAACAGGCGCCGGGCTGTCAGCCACAGCAACCCCAGGCCCATCAGGCCGATCAGCCCGTTGACCCACCGCAGGATATGAACCTGCGTGGTCAAGGGGGCATGCCGGACAACCAACCACACAGGCACCATCAGCCCATAGTAGAGAGGGGGCTGATGCCCTTCGTAGCGCACCGAGGCGATGGAAAGTTCGGGGGGGAAATGGCGGGCTTTCAGGGTTTCTAAATAGGCCTGATTGTAATCCCCGGTGCGCAACTGGGCCAGATGCCCGGTGCTGCCCAGGGTAACGATATTGTTGAAGTGCGCGGGTTCATCGGGCGCTTGCCATATGGGAGTCAACCAGGCATATGCGCTCACCAGGCCCAGATACAGGGCCAGAATCAGAAGGAGCCATCGGTGGTACAGGGCCATTCTGCCCATTATACCGGGATTTGAACGACTCTGGAAATAAGCCAGTCACCACGAACGGCAGTTCGCCGATACGAATGAAAACGCCTCGCGGCCAGGTTGGCGCGGGAAGCCGATTTCGTCAAGCGTCAAACGTCATGCGTCATGATCTGACGTTTCACGTTTTACGTTTGACGCCCGTTGGTGCCTCGCTCAACGTAGGCCTGGCGATTCTTCCGCAACCGACGATCACGCTATTTTCAAAGCAGTCATCACGAACGGCAGTTCGCCGATACGAATGAAAACGCCTCGCGGCCAGGGCGGCGTGACTCGTATTCCGTATTGCGTATTGCGTAACGACTGGACGGAATACGGAATACGCAATACGAACCTTTGCCGACTCGCCCAACGTCGGCCTGGCGATTCTTCCGCAACCGACGATCACGCTATTTTCAAAGCAGGGCTTCGCTCACGACCCCTGTCCCAAAATAGCCTTCCAGACGTCTTCCATGGTAAGATAGATGCCACGTATTCCGGGACATTTGCCCATGCCGGCCTATTCAAGATCCCACACATTTTCACAGATAAAGGAGTCTGTCATGTTCCAATTACATCAAGGCATCGATATCCTGACCGAAATCGGCGGGGTAAAAACGCTGGATCAAGCTTGGGCTATCTTCGAGGAGAACATCGATGCGGAGAATCGGGCCAAACTCGCGTCGATCCATCATCCAGAGGCATTGCTCACCATTGCCAATGCCATTGCCATGTGCCATCCCGACACGGTCTTCATCCACACCGGCTCGCCCGAAGACAGGCAGAAGGTGCGAGACATGGCTCTGGAACGCAAAGAAGAAGCGCCTCTCAAGATGCCCGAGCACACGATCCATTTCGATCTTCCTGAAGAACAAGCTCGCATCATTGATCGGACTTTTTACATCGTCAATCCCGATGAAGAAGTCAGCGCCCTGGCCCTGAAGATCGCTCGCGATGAAGCCTTCCAGTACATCAAGGAGCACATGACGAACATCATGCAGGGCATGCCCATGCTGGTTGGCTTTTATTCTCGGGGCCCCATTGGTGCGCCTGCGGCCGTCCCCGCGCTGGAGATCACCAGTTCCGCGTACGTGATGCACAGCGCAGATATCCTGTATCGCACGGTTTATGACCGCTTCGATGAGGAAGCGGAAAGAGTGGGATATATTTTCAAGAACATCCATTCCCAGGGACAAAATCGCCCCGAAGACCTGCCCAATGCCCGGGTGTTTATGGACCGGAGCTGGCTCACCACCTTTAGTATGTTCTGTACCTACGCGGGCAACACCCTTTTGCTCAAAAAGGGCAACCATCGTTTCGCGGTGGACCTGGCCACATACATCAAGCGGGGCAAAGAGCTTTCTGAGCACATGTTCATCACCGGGATGCGGGGGCCAGGGGAACGCCTCACCTTCTTTGCCGGGGCCGCGCCCTCAGGATGTGGCAAAACCACCACAGCCATGGCAGGGGACGACTTCATTGGGGATGATCTGGCTCAGATGTGGATCGAGACCTCGGATCACACCCTGCGGGCCATCAACCCGGAAAAGGGGATTTTCGGCATCATCAAAGATGTGAATTGGGAAAGCGACCCCTATCTGATGACAGCCTTGCGCGAACCCGGAGCCGAAGTCATCTGGTCCAATGTGTTGATTCACGATGGGGTGCCCTATTGGGAAGGCTGTTGTGACAATCCCCCGGAAGAGGGGATCAACTTCCAGGGCCGCTGGTGGAAGGGCAAAACCGATGACCAGGGAAATCCCATCCCCATGTCCCACCCCAATGCTCGAGTCACGGTACCGGGGGAGGCCATCGCGAATTACGATGTGACGCGGGCCGAGGATCCTGGAGGAGTGCCTGTCAAAGTCATCACATACTCGGGACGAGATGCCGACACCATGCCGCCGGTCTGGGTGGCTCGCAACGCGGATGAGGGAGTCGTCATCGGCGCCTCCATCATTTCTGCGGCCACGGCCACGGAAATCGGGGCGAAAGGGGTACGCCGTCAACCCTGGGCCAATTCGCCTTTCATCCCAGGAGCTTTGGGCGATTACATGCAAGCCCAATTCGAATTCTTCAACTCCCCCCAATTTACCGATGAAACCCGGCCCATCATGGCAGGGTTGAATTACTTCCTTACCCACGAAGCCCGAGGAGGGCCCGGCAAAGGCCTGTTGGGGGAAAAGCGGGATGTGCGAGTATGGCTTTCCTGGCTGGAACGGCGAGCCCATGGGGATGTCCAAGCCATCGAAACCCCCATCGGTTACCTCCCCTACTACGATGATCTCAAGGCGCTCTTCCGAGACATCATCGATAAGGAGTATCCCCGCTGGCTTTACGACCTGCAATTCTCCTTGTATATTGATAAACTGGTAGGCCGCATCGATTTGCAAGAAGAAGCCTACCGCAAGGAAAATCGTATTCCTCCCCGATTGTTCGAAATCTATGATAAGCAGCGCCGGGAACTTCTGGCCCTAAAAGAGAAATACGGCCCCATCGTCACACCGGATCAGCTCATCGAAGCACAGGGCCAATAAGGTGAAAGCAAGGCCGGGGGCCAAGTCCCCCGGCCTCACATTGTCTCGGTACTCAAACGCGAAGCCTCCTCACGCCCAGGCCGGAGCAGGCTCAAGCTCCCTTGAGGCTTCGACAGCGGGCATCGCGGGCAGGGTTTCGTTATCGCGGCCGGCAATGAAATCTTCTAACTTCTTGCGGGCCTCGTCATCGGTAAATTGCACGGGCGGGGATTTTTTGAAATAGGCACTGGGTGCCACCAAGGCTCCCTTCAGGCCTCGATCCAGCCCCAGTTTGGCGCATCGCACCGCGTCGATGATCACCCCGGCGCTGTTGGGGCTGTCCCACACCTCCAGCTTCAGTTCGATGTTCAAAGGCACGTTGCCAAAGGTGGTGCCTTCGATGCGGATATGGGCCCATTTGCGGTCTTGCAGCCAGGGCACATAGTCGCTGGGCCCCACATGGATATTTTCCGGGGGGAGTTCCGATTCGGTGAGCTGGCTGGTTACGGCCTGGGTTTTGGAGATCTTCTTGCTTTCCAGGCGGGAGCGTTCCAACATGTTCAGGAAATCGGTGTTTCCGCCAAAGTTCAATTGATACGTGCGGTCAATGCGCACCCCGCGATTCTCGAACAAGCGAGTGAGGATGCGATGGGTGATGGTCGCGCCCACCTGGCTTTTGATGTCGTCGCCGATGAGGGGCAAACCCGCGTCATAGAAACGCTGCCGCCAGGCCGGATCGCTGGCGATGAACACGGGCATGGCATTGACCACCGCCACGCCGGCTTCCAAGGCCTGTTCCATGTACCAGCGCACAGCCTGCTCACTGCCCACGGGCAGATAGTTGATCAACACATCCGCGCCGCTTTCGCGCAAGACCCGGGCCACATCCACCGGCTCCTCGGGCGATTCCTCAATGACCTGGCGCAGATAATAACCCAAACCATCCATGGTGGGCCCGCGCATCACTTCCACGCCCAGATAGGGAGGTTGATGGAACACATAGGTGTTGTTTTGCCCGGCGAAGATGGCCTGGGACAGGTCTTTGCCCACTTTATCCGCGTCCACATCAAACGCGGCCACGAATTCGACATCTCGGATGTGATATCCGCCCAGATTCACATGCATGAGGCCGGGAATGAAATCATCATCCTCGGCATCCTGATAGTAATAAACACCTTGCACGAGAGAGGAGGCGCAGTTGCCTACGCCAACGATGGCGACACGGACTTTGTCTGACATGAGAGGAACTCCTTATGTAAAAAGATGGAAGGAGGAGAAAGAAAGAGCATGCAGGTTTGCAAGGGGCAAGGGGTCACGGGGTGTGTCCCGGACATTTGGCGTCATCTAGCCGACCGAAGTGGCATCTGCCACGCCCGCCCGGCGATGAAGTCGCCGGGCTATAAAACGGCGCCGGATAATGGAGTTTTACAAATTAAACGGGTCATAGGCCTCATTCTATTACCGGATTGTTTTGTAAACGTTCATAATCCGGCTAGCCCCGCAGGGACGCTGTTTTTAGCGGGGGGACTTCATCTCCCGGCGATCTGCACACTGATCACTGATCACGGATTACTGAAACCCGGGGCGCGGCCACTGTGGCCCGAGGGATGAGCTCCCCTCGCAGGATGACATCGGTGACCGGCTTGGATGCCAACGCAGCCAACAGAGAAGCCACGGCCTGACGCCCCAGTTCCCGGGCCTTTTGCTCCACCGTGGTCAGGGGTGGGATGCTGATCTCCGCCAACGGGGCATTATCGAAGCCCACGACCGACAGGTCCTCTGGGATCGCGACCCCTTGCTGATAGGCTTCGGAAAGCAAGCCCAGGGCAGAAAGGTCGTTATAGCAAAAGAAGGCGGTGGGGCGTTGGGATTCGGGCTGGCGCAGCCACCAGCGGAGGGCTTTGCGCCCGGCCTGCGGCGTGCCATCCCCAGGCACAACCCACGAGGGTTGATAAGCATACCCTGCCTCCTCCAGGGCTCGGCGATAACCGGCCAGCCGCGCGGTATGGGAACGTCCTTGCTGCGGGCCGCCCAGATAAGCCACGCGCGTATGCCCGCGCTCCAGAAGATGAGTGGTGGCCAACCAGCCCCCATGTTCATTATCGGTCATCACATGGTAGATGCCTTCCCCCGGATGAAAGGCGTTGATGAAAACCACGGGGATGTCGAACCTGGGGAGGCCGGCGCCATGCTCGGGAGGGATCCTGGAACTGATGATAATCAGGCCAGCCACATCATGGCCCACCAGGAGCTGCATCATCGCCACCTCCTGCTCAGGGTCCCCCTGCGAACTGGCGACCAAACGTTGGAAACCTCGATCATGACTGGCCGCTTCCACCCCTTGCATGACCGCGGCCACATAGGGATCCGCCAACGAAGGGGCGATGACCCCCAGCATGGGGCTGGCCCCTGTGACCAGGGTACGGGCCGCCAGGCTAGGGGTATAGTTGAGCTCCTGAGCGATGGTTTGAATCCGCTGGCGCGTCTGTTCACTAATGCGCGGGGAACCTGCCAGGGCGCGGCTCACGGTAGAAGGGGAGACCCCCGCCACCCGAGCAATATCCTTGATGGAGGGACGATGGGTCATGGGGATGGATGCCTTTGAACAGGCAGGAAAAGGCAAAAGGAGGCCGTTCAACAGCCGAAATGTCGATTCTTGATGAAAGTTGTGCAAACGTTTGCACTGCGAACCCCTTTATACCACGCCCCGGCCATCCATGTCAAATCCTCGCCCAGCACGAAAACAAGCCCAACAAAAAATCCCGCTGGAGAGAAGCCAGCGGGATTTGAGCCATTCGAAATGGGTATTGGATACTGGATATGGGGTATTGGATATTGGATATTCTCTGTTTCAGGACGACTCAAATACTCTAAGACCGGCAAGCAGGTTTGCAAGTGGCAAGTCGCAAGCGGCAGGTGGGGGGAACGCAGATACGCGCAGATGCAACGCAGATTTCCGCAGATATTCGTCATGCTGAGCGACCGGAGGGAGCGAAGCATCTAGCGAGCGAAGCGAGCGCCATGGGGACGCAGTTTGCAGGTTTGCAGGTGGCACGTGGCAAGTGGTCACGGTGTGCGTCTCAGGCATTTGGCGTCGTTTAGCCGACCGAAGAGGCGTCCACCACGCCCGCCCGGCGATGAAGTCGCCGGGCCACAAAACGGCGCCGGATGAATCCGGCTAGCCCCGCAGCGCTGTTTCTAGCCTCGGCGCTACTGAACACTGGATGACTGATCCCTGACTCCCCTGCGGAAAGGGTGCTTACCGCAGAGAGCGTAGAGGACGCAGAGTCAACTGAACACTGATTACTGATAACTGATCACTGATTACTCTATTTACAAAGCAGTCACCCCGAACGGCAGCTCGCCGATACCGAGGAAAACATCTCGCGGCCACGTTGGCGCGGGAAGCCGATTTCGTCAAGCGTCAAACGTCATGCGTCATGACCTGACGTTTCACGTTTTACGTTTGACGTTCGTTGGTGCCTCGCTCAACGTTGTCCTGATGATCTCAATCCTAATCCTGATCCGAATCCTATTTACAAAGCAGTCATCACGAACGGCAATTCGCCGATACGAATGAAAACGCCTCGCGGCCACGTTGGCGCGGGAAGCCGAGTTCGTGATGCGTAATACGTAATGCGTAATGAGCTCACGTTTCACGTTTCACGCATCACGCCCGTTGTCGTCTCGCTCAACGTAGGCCTGGCGATCTTAATCCTAATCCTGATCCGAATCCTATTTCCATAGCAGGGTCACCGAAAGCGCGTCAACAGCCACGGCACCCCCACCACCACGGGGAAAAAGAGCACCGCGGCATGGGTCACCAGCCCATACGCCAACCCCTGATCCGTGGGCACGCCCCCGATGGCCAAAGCCAGGATCGCGAGCCATTCGAAAATACCTATCCCGGCCGGGGCCACCGGCACGCTTAGCCCCCCCTGCACAATGACATTGGCCAATATGGCCAGGGGGAGGCTCGCGGGCAGGGATAACGACTGCAAAAGCAGCCAGGTGGCCCCAATGCTCCCCACCCAGGCCACCGCGGTCCATGCCAGCACCCGACTCAAACGCTGTTGATCGCGTAACGTGGTCAAACCATCCAGCAGCCGCAAGATTACCCCCACCCCCCATGCCGACCGGGGCCATTGGCGGGCGACCCTGTGCAAGACAGCCTGAGAAAAAGGCAAAGCAAGGAGCACGCCCCCCCACAAGACCAAGGCCGCCAGGCTGAGCACCCAAATGGAAGTACGGCTGGCCTCCATCCAGTCGGGGAGGACAAAGTAGGGGAGGACCAGGGTAAAAAGCCCCCCCATCACAATGAGATTCAGCACCTTTTCCGTGCCGATGGTGCCCGCGGCCGCGGCCGAACTCGCACCACGATAGCGGCCCATGAAATAGATGCGCGAGATATCACCGCTGCGAAAAGGGAATACGAAGTTCAGCAACTGCCCGGCCATCAGCGCGCCAAAAGTCTCCCCCCGGGCAGGGAGAGCCTGATCCAGAGGAAAAAGCAGCCGCCAGCGCTCCGCTTTGGCCAGGTTATTCAGCAACAGCGCGGCCAGGGCCAACACAAGCCACGGCCATTGCACCTGGCGGATATACTGGAGTGCCGACCGCCAATCCACGGTCCGGGCCAGGACATAAAGGGCCGCGGCTGTGATGACCAGACTGATGAAAAGCCCGATACCGCGACGGGCATGGGAGGAGTTCATAAGATCTTACAAGTGCGCCTCGGCACCTTGGCGTGGGTTCTCTTTTCAACTGGAGTCTGGCGAAACTTATTTCTGTCGCTTTTTACGCCATTTTTCGACACGAATTAAACGAATTTGACGAATTTTTTTATTCTTTTTCGTGAAATTCGCGTTCATTCGTGTCAAAATCAAAAAACGCCAGTGTCCAGTTTTCAAAACAATCTAAGGGCCATACCGAGGAAAAGAGAACGCAGATTTCCGCAGATGTTCGTCATGCTGAGCGACCGGAGGGAGCGAAAGCCTGCCCTGAGGAATCGAAGGGCATCTAGCGAGCGAAGCGAGCGCCATGCCGTGATCTTTGCGCTTCGCTAGATTTCCTTCGGCTGCGCTCAGGACATGCCTCGGTCGCTTCGCTCCCTCGGAATGACGTCGCAAGGCCCTACTGGACACTGATGACTGATTACTGATCACTGATTACTCCTGCTCGCGCCTAACCTCGGCCTAACAATCCTCAATCCTAATCCTGATCCTATTTACGGAACAAAACCGTAGGCAGATAGAGGTATCGGGGCACAGGGGTCGCAGTGGGAGTCGGAGTAAGGGTAGGGGTAGGAGTCATGGTAGGGGTAGGAGAATGCGTGGGCGTAGGCGTGGGTGTGTAGGTGGGAGCCGAAAGGTCTTCGAAGAATTGATAATCCTCGTCGATCATGACCCGGATCTTCCCATTCACCCAACCGTCGTGATCCCCCTCGCCCCCATCCACCGCGTAGGATTCGGAGACGATGTCGGTATCCGCATCGGTCTTAGGCCAGTTCTTCACACGGACAATACGCATGCGCCCCCCCTTTTGCGAAACAGACAGATCCACCGGCTGAGGCGGAGGGTACTGAGGATGGCCCGGATACATCCACAACACGGTCTTGGTATGCCCCCGGTCATTGAATTCATAGCCCTCGAACCGAGCGGGTAAGTCATCCCGCGGCCGCACAAAGGTCGCATCCTTCAGCTCTTCCACCAGGGTCTTGTAAGCATAATAACTGGGCTTGGGCGACCCATCCAAATGAAGCAGCCCATAGTAACGCCCATCGTAGTTGATGGAAAACTCCAGATCAATGGCCGTGAACCAGATGATGGGATAGGCATGGATCATGCGACTATGCATGAATGTTTCGTAAATGACATGGATCTGCCGGCGATAGTCGGGGGTGTAATCTTTATTATGAGAAGTCTCCCCTACTTCGGTAATCATAATGGGCTTGCGCTGTCCCGTCAGATTATAAACTTCGGTAGTGATCCAGCGTCCTTTGAATGCCAGATGCCATTCATATCGATTGGCCCCCTCCGGCTCCCAATGGATATCCGCGGTCCAGGGGTAATAGTGAAAGTTGAGAAAATCGAAATAATCTGCCCCCCCTGCCTTCGCCACATCTTCCAGGAAAGCGGGGTCAAAGAGCCCACCGCCGGGATCGATGGTGAAATAGTCGTAAGCCAGGCCACCAATGGCGACGTAAGCATCGGGATTCGCGGCTTTGATGGCAGGGTAGACGTGCTTCAGCATGTTGGCATACGCATCGCCACCTGCCCCAGGCGCCGCATGGGGATTGTTCGCGTCGCCCCAGCAGCCGCCCAGCAGATCCCCGTATTCCACTGCGTCGCTGTTATCGGGCTCATTGTAAAGCGCCCACATCCGAACCCGCGGGGATTCTCGATACCGCGCGGCTGCTTTGCCCATAAAAGTGGCAAAATCATCCAGCGCCTCCTCTCGGATAGGACCACAGGTCGTGTCAGCAGCCCAGGAGGGATTCCCCAGCACGGTGACCACGATCTCATATCCCGCGTCATGAAGCGTCGTCAGGACCTGATCCCAATAGGACCAATCATAAACCCCGGGGGAAGCCTCCACCTGACTCCATTTCAGGAAAACTGTGGTCCACAAGGCACCGGCATCGTGCAGTTTGGTCCTCCCCGCAAGCTCAGGAGGAAGGAACCAGGCACCGTATGGATTTGCAGGCAAGCCAGGAGGAGGGGGCGCAGGATCCACCAAATCATCGCCCTGTCCCCCTGCATATACCGGCATCAAAAGAGCAGCGAACAAGAGAAGAACAGCGCTAACCATCAGGAGCGCAACAGAAAACTTCGAGAACATCAATTAGACTCCTATCACGAAAAATCGAAATGAAGCATCCAGGGGAGAAGGTGGCCGATCCCAAACTAAAGCCAAAAGAAAGGATACAAGACTCCCCCCAAAATGTAAAAATTGAAGAGGGCCAACAAGAACACCGTGGCAGGGATCACCCACCGACGCCAGGCCGCGGGCAACATGCGGTCAAGCCCCAAGGAAAAAGGCAGCACCAACGCAGGGAATACAGGATAGAGGTACCGTATCTGCGGCACGGATCCCCCCTGCCAGTCTCCGTAAATGACATCTTTCCCCAAAACCAGTATGATTTGCAATAAAAGGGCCAGCAGCAGGAGCAAAAGCCCTGCCCTTTGCCAATCCGCCAGCCTGTGGCTAAAGATGTGAAAATACCCCAACACCATCCATCCTACGAACAGCACAGTAAGCAAAGCAGCCCCTCCATAGAGATAAGCAGGCAAACCCACCCGCAGCCAACCAAACCATCCCCAAAAGGTCCGATACAGGGTCAGCAAAAACCGTCCCACCGGGGCCTGGAGAAAGGCATGCCATAAGGTGCCCGTTTGCAGACCTTCCCACAAAAAGTCCGGGAGCCAATAACGGCCGGTGGCCTGGATCAACCAAAATAATGCCGGGAGTGCAGCGAGACCGATCAGCAACACAGCCCATCCCATCATACGCCCCCGCCGGGTCGCACGACGCCGAAAGCTCTGCAAAAGCCCCCACAGAGGAAGGGCGCCCAGAAAAACCAGCACGCTGAACGCAGTCCGCTTGGTGTAAATGGCCAGGAGCGCACAGAGGAAGAAAAGGGATAAAGTTCGGAAATCTGGCCCCCGGCGCAACAGGCGCATGGCAAATACTCCTGTCCAGATCACCAGGGCCTCGGCCATGGGATCATTATTCACGGCCGCATTGGCCGCCAAATGGGAAGGCCATAACGCGGCAAAAGCCAGGGCCGTCAACGCAAGGGTAGGGCGTTGGGGAAACAAGGTCCGCCCCATCGCGTAAATACCCGCCAGACTCCACCCCAGCCAGAAAATCCCCAAAAATCGAAGCAGGATCACCGACTGGGAAAGGCTCATCTCATCTCCCCAGGCATAAAGCCATAATCCCGCCAGATCATAATACAAAGGCAACTGGAAAAAGGCCCGGGAATATCGCGGCTCCCAGATCTCGGTAAAGGCTTGAGGCAAATGCTCCGGATCCCAACCGATCACCGAATAGCCATACCACCAAAAACTCTGGGCCTCCATATCCCGAATGAGCTCCTGCTCCCAGGCCAGGACCAGGTCCTGAGAGGTCGCACCTGGGCGCTTCAAACGGGCGTCGTGCATGGCCACCTCGTAATGCCGAGGCTCATCCGGTTGCATCCACGGCCGGATCACCCACGCATACATGCTGGCCAAAAGCACCCCCATGAAAATCAACATGAGGGCCTGTCCACGAGTCCCCCGGGTCAGAGACCTTAACCAGCCCTGGAAGGAGACATCCATCCCCCTCTGTTGCTGAGATGCCTGCCATGCCCCCCATGCCAGCACCAAAGCCAACCCCCCACCTATCGCACTCCCCCCCAGCGACATGCGGGGATGCAGACTAAACCCCAAAACAGCCAGGGCCAGCCCCGCGGCCAGTGCCTTCCGCATGGCGGGATCGGATAGAACCCCTCGCCACCCCCGTTTTTTCTCATGGCGGGCATAAAGCCCCCAGGACAATGCAGCCCACCCCACGGCCATACCGCCGATCCATAAACCATTCACCAGCACGCCATACCAATCGATCATACCTCTTCTTCCTCCATCGATGCGCTTAATCCCACAACCATCATAAAACCGAACAGGGTCCACAATCCCAAAGCGGTCAGGGGAGAATAAAAGGGCGTATCGATCAATCCATGCACCAGGATCACCAGCAATCCCCCCAATAATCCCAAAGCCAGCCGTCGATCTGCCCTTCTGCCCAACAAACGATGGCCGCGCAGCAAAACCATGGCCAAAATCATAAAGAATGCCAACCAGGCGATAAGTCCCGGATACCCCATTTCCGCCAAAGCCCAAAGATACATATTATGGGGGTGCGGGATATCAGGCGAAGCCACCACATGCACATACGTGGGGTAAAGAGCAGCCTCCACCGGCTGGAACATGCCCAATCCCACCCCCGAAAACGCGAAATCATTCCCCATGTGCAGGGCCCGACTCCATATTTCGACACGCCCCAGCAGGGAATTCTTACCAAAGGTCTCGTGGGAATTCAACACAAAAGCAAGGACCATGGATCCCCGCACCACCAGGATCCCGATGAGCACCATGCCTACCCCCCACCACAGCCAACGCCAGGCCCGACTTGCCAGGACAGAAACCACAATCACAGCCACAAAAACCCCCAACAAAGCCCCCCGAGATTGGGTCAATGCCAGCCCCGAGACCAATATCAGCAAAGCAACCCCGGCCACGACCCATTGTCCCCGGGCCTGGGGCCACAGGGCCAAGGTCAGCGCCACAGGAATGAAGGGGGCGATGACGCTGGCGGCCATGTTGGGATTGAAACCGTTCTCATCCCCGGGGAGCCGATACAGGGGCAGGTTCCCATACACCCCTTGGGGAATCCAGGCCAGTTTTTCACTGGAGATTTGAATCCCGGGAAGAATGACCAAAGGCACGAACACCCCCAATGCCAACAGGAGCCACCCCATCTGCCGGCGAGAAAGATGGCGCCCCAACAGGATCACCCCATAAAATGCCACCACGTTCGCCATGAAGGCGTAGACATGGGCCAGGGTCTCTTGTTTTTGCGGGGAAGCCCAAACCCCCAAAAGCAGCGCCCCCAACATCAGCAGGATCACCCCATCCGCGGGGGTATATCCCAGCCATCGTCGCGAACGCCAGGCACCCCACGCGAAAAGCCCGCCCAACCAACCCAGGGCGAGCACAGGGACCCAGCCGGGAACATGACGGCTAAACAACAGGAGTGGCACGATAGGGAGTAGAAGTATCCCCAGAAACCATGAGGATCGGGTGAAGGGCATAGGCGCGGGTGTGTATTTTTAATACCAACGGGCATGGAGGGGAAGCATTTTAGTTGGGCCCATCTCCATGGTACGCAAGTCATCAAAGGGATAGGCAGGCATCTCTTCCGGGGGGTGATATTCCGGCACGAGGCTGGCAATGAGCATCAGCGCTTCCTCGAGCTGTCCTGCCCGCACCAGGTCATAGAGCGTTTCCATGGCCTGCCCCAGGCCCTGGGGATGAGGATACTGGGAGGTGACCCGCAGGATCTTTTCATGCCGGGTCGGTTCATGATGCTCATGCTCCTGATACAACTCCTCGCTCAGTTTCTCCCCCGGCCGCAAGCCCGTAAAGATGATTTTGATATCTTCATCCGGTTTGAATCCCGAAAGGCGGATCAAATCCCGGGCCAAATCCACGATCTTCACCGGCTCGCCCATCTCCAGCATGAACAAATCCCCGGCCTGTCCCATGGTCGCGGCCTGGAGAACAAGTTGCACGGCCTCGGGGATGGTCATGAAATAACGAGACACTTCCGGATGGGTGACCGTCACGGGGCCCCCCGCCTCGATTTGCTTCTTGAAAAAAGGCACAACACTCCCCCGACTCCCCAGCACATTTCCAAAACGCACCGCGACATAGGGTTGACCGCTACGCCAGGCCGCATCGAGGGTAAGGAGCTCGGCCATCCGTTTGCTCACCCCCATGATATTGGAGGGGTTGACCGCCTTATCGGTGGAAATCAGTACAAAACGCTCTGTTTCATAGGCCAGGCAGGTTTCCAGCAAAAAATGAGTCCCCAAAATGTTATTGGTGATGGCATCTTCGGGGTTCGCTTCCATGAGGGGGACATGCTTATGAGCTGCGGCGTGGAACACCACCTGAGGGCGATATCGGGCAAAGATGTGTTGAAGTCGCGGCCAATCCCGCACATCGGCAATGATGGGGATCACACGATCCAGTTTGGAGCGCCCCGCCATGAATTCCCCCCGCAGCTCGTGGTAAATCTCGAAAATGCTGTTTTCGCCATGGCCCAAAAGGAGAAGCTCGCTCGGTTCTGCTTCCGCGATCTGTCGACACAATTCCGACCCGATGGAGCCCCCCGCGCCGGTCACCAGGACCCGTTTGTTGCGAATCAGATCATGCACCGCGGCCAAATCGGTTTGGATGGGATCCCGACGGAGGAGATCATTGATATCCACGGGCCGTAAGTGCCGCACGCCCACTTCCGAAGTAAGCAACTCCGAAAGGGAGGGCAAGATCCGTACCGAAACCCCCACCTCCTTGCAGACATTCACGATCTCTCGCACCGATTGCCCCGAAGCACTGGGCATGGCAATGATGACTTCATCCACGCCCAATTCGGAGACCAGCATGGGGATTTTCTCGCGCCCGCCGAGAATCCGCAACCCGCGCACGGTGAGATTCTGTTTATGGGGATCGTCATCCACGAATCCCACCACTTGCAGGCCCTTTTCCGGGTGCCTGCGGATATCCCGGGCCAGCATTTGGCCTGCTTCTCCCGCGCCGGCGATAAGCACCCGTCGCGCCCGCATGGGTTCGGTCTTGAGGGGCTGGCCGGAAAAGAACCGAATGAGCATGCGTGGGGCCGCGGTCACGGCCAAGGCTCCCCCCAAGAAGATGATGGGCACCGAGCGGGGGATGGGATTGGGAAGCAAAAGCACCGACAATGGATAGCTCACGCCCCCCACCAGGATCGCGGCAATGGTCACCGCCCCGGTCAACAACAGGAGCTCTTCAATGGAAGCAAAACGCCAAAATCGGGCATATACCCCCGCGTGCCGAAACACCAGAGGGAAAAGGATCAAAGCCGTCAGCGTCAGCAGATAGTAGGCCTCCCAGAACTTTCCCAACTCAAATCGCTCAAGCCGTAAGACAAAAGCCAGGTACCCGGCTAAGGGGAGGAGCAAGATATCGAGCAGGAAAAGGTGCCGATTGCGTAGAGAGGCCAATCGTTCTATGGTGAATAAATACATGGAGCCCTCTGAATTTCAGAAGAAGACAACGGGCGCGGCCTGTCGCTGATACGTTCGAAAAGACATCGGCCCCCATTATAGGCCACTCTCCCTGGCCCGGCCAAATTCGTCACAGGCACCACACACGATGAGGTGATTGACGATTTTTCAAAGAAGCGGTAGAATGACTGCTATGAAAATAGAATGATCGCTGGTTGCTGAGGAATCGCCAGGCCGATGTTGGGCGAGGCGGCAACGGGCGTGATGCGTGAAACGTGAAACGTGAGCTCATTACGCATTACGTATTACGCATCACGAACTCGGCTTCCCGCGCCAACTTGGCCGCGAGATGTTTTCATCCGTATCGGCGAACTGCCGTTCGTGGTGACTGCTTTGAACTCAACATTCAGCTGATGAGAAATGTACATTAATGCTTTTCTCTGGCTTCCTGATATTGTCGAGAAACTTATGGTCAAACATCATGTCACGCCGGAGGAAGCAGAGGAGATTTTCTTTAACCGACCTCGATTCCGGTTTGTTGAGTCTGGCTTTAGACCAGATGAAGACGTGTATTGTGCTTGCGGACAGACGGATTCTGGTCGTTATTTGATTGTATTTTTCATCCATAAACCAGACGATTCGGCGCTCATTTTGAGCGCCCGAGAGATGACGAAAAAGGAACGTAAACGCTATGAGCGCAAATAAAACGCCATTAACCAGTATTTCCAAGGCGAGTACGGTGGAGGAGATCGCTGATTTCTGGGATGAACATGATCTCGATGCCTATTGGGATGAAACAGAAGAAGTGATATTTGAGGTGCGAGCCAGGCAGAGACGCCGGGTGACGCTGGCTCCCGAAATTTACGAAGGCGTCGCGGCCAGAGCTAAAGCGGTTGGACTTTTGCCTGAAACGCTTATCAATCTGTGGCTGGCGGAACGGCTGGAGCAAGAAAAAGCGGCCTAAACTCAAGGCAGATTGAAACCAGATTTTTGCTCTTGCTATCCCACTGATGACTGATCACTAATTACTCCCTTCGTGCCTTCGGGGGTTAAAGTTAGCGGACCCTGGCCTGAGCCCTGATCACCTCCACCACCCGCGTTTGGTCTGCCTCACTCATGGCTGTGCCCGAGGGCAGGCATAGCCCCTTTTCGAACAGTTCTTCGGCCACCGCCCCCCCCACTACCTCGCAGCCTCGATAGACAGGTTGTAGATGCATGGGCTTCCACACGGGCCGGGATTCGATATTTTCCTTTTCCAACGCGAGGCGGACATCCTCGCGTGTGGCGCCAAACCGGGCGGGGGCGATGGTGATCACCGTGAGCCAGCGGGTGTGCAGGCCCCAGGGCGCCTCGGGCATGAAATCAAGGCCCGGCAGATCCCCCAGCGTCCGCCGATAAGTTTCGAAAATCTCCCGCTTGCGCTGCACCCGTTCATCCAACACCTGCAATTGCCCGCGGCCGATGCCCGCCAGCACGTTGCTCATGCGGTAATTGTAGCCGATCTCGGAATGTTGGTAATGGGGCGCAGGATCCCGGGCCTGGGTGGCCAGCTTGCGGGCATGGGCGATGAGCTCGGCATCGTCGGAGACGAGCATGCCCCCACCCGAGGTGGTGATGATCTTATTGCCATTGAAGGAGAAGATGCCTGCCTTACCAAAAAGGCCGGGCGATCGCCCTTTGTAACGGGCGCCCAACGCTTCGGCTGCGTCCTCGATGAGGGGCACGCCGTATTGGTTGCAAATGGCGAGGATACGGTCGATGTCCGCGGTCTGGCCGTAGAGATGGACGAGAATGACCGCCTTGGGCAAGCGTCCCTGCCGGGCCTTGCGGGCCAGGGCTTCGGCCAGCAGGTCGGGGTCCATGTTCCAGGAGACGCGTTCGCTATCGATAAACACGGGCCTGGCGCCCTGGTACACCACAGGATTGGCACTGGCCGCAAAGGTGAGGGTGGAGACGAGGACCTCATCGCCCGGACCCACACCAAGATGGATGAGGGCGAGATGGATGGCCGCGGTGCCCGAACTAAGCGCGAGGGCATGGGTCGCGCCCACCTTGGCCGCGAACTCCTGTTCGAACGCGTCCACGTTCGGGCCCAGGGGTGCGATCCAGTTGCTCTCGAAAGCTTCCTGGATGTATTGCATTTCCCGCCCCGACATGTGGGGCGGGGAGAGGTAGAGACGGGGAGATTGTTTGCTCAAATTTGTTCCCACTCGGACCGATTGATATTGGCTTGTTTGAGAATTCGCCCCAAAAGAGCCCGGCTAATTTCACCTCCATAGGGCGGCATTAGAACCTGTTATGAACTTATCGCCAATTTTTGACGCGATTTTGTGGATGACGGGCGTTTCAATTCGCCACGGATGACGCTGATGCGACGGATCGACACGGATTTTCGCTGAAAAAGCATGGCATCTGTTTGAAAAATCCGCGAAAATCTGTTTGATCCGCGTTATCCGCGGCCAATTCCAATCTCCGATGCGGCGATCCTGAACTTTGAGGGAAGCAAAGTGCATAATAGCCTCTAGGCAGCCTCTCTGTGCATTTCCAAATCGATACCGTCTACTGTTGGCAGATGGTGTCCCAATCGTAGCCCGAGCAATATCCACCCCTCCAGCACTTCCTGCAGTTGCTCGCGGCAGGCCTCCAGAGAGTCGGCATAGGCAAAGACGCCCTGGAAACCGGGGATTTCACCGTAATAGGCGCCATCCTCGAGGATTTCGTAACGGGCCTTGTTCATGGCTTTTTGAATGTAATCGGTCAACATGTCGTCGCTCCGAGCAGGGTGTCTACTGATTACTGAACACTGATCACTGATCACTTATTCCCTGAGGGGCCGGGCCGGAACGCCCACAGCTACGGTACGAGCAGGGATATCTTCGGTGACGACAGCTCCCGCCCCTATCACCGACCATGCCCCCACTTTTCGCTGGGGAATCATCACCGCGCCGATCCCCACCAGGGTTCCTTCGCCCACTTCCACATTGCCGGCCAGATGCACGCCCGGGGCAATATGCACATGGTCTCCAATCCGATTATGATGATCCACCGTACAGCCCGTGTTTAGAATGACATTTTCACCAATCCATGCCCCTGTATTCACCACCACGCCGGCACAAATCATCGTGCCAGCCCCAATGATGACATCGGGTGCTACTACCGTCTCGGGATGACGGGCCACGATGAAGCGCTCCCCCACCGCTTTCCATTGCAGAAAAACACGCCGCCGCGTCTCATTATCCCCAATGCCAATGATAATGGCGTCATGGGGGATGGCAGGAAGATCAGCCATGCCTCCCAAAACAGGGATGCCCAGAAAGCGTTTTCCCCATAGTTGAGGATTGTCATCCAGGAATCCCACAGGCTCAATGGGATGCCCGCCTTCCTGCATACGCAGGAGGATATCCGCCACCACCTGGCCATGTCCACCAGCCCCCACAATCAAAACTCGCTGACTCATGACTGGCTCCCCATGAACTCCTCCATGGTTGCCTGTCCAGGCTGGCTGATCCCCTCTCTTTTCAAGGTCTTCCAAAAAGTCAAAGCCAAAATTTCAAGATCCAATCCCAAAGAAAGATGGTCCACGTACCACACATCCAACTCGAACTTTTTCTCCCAGGTGAGGGCATTGCGGCCATTGACCTGGGCCCACCCGGTGATGCCGGGCTTCACGTCGTGGCGCCGCATCTGCTCTGGCGTGTAGCGGTCGAGATAACGCATGAGCAACGGCCGCGGCCCCACCAAACTCATCTCCCCCTTCAAGACATTCCACAACTCAGGCAGTTCATCCAGGCTGGTACTGCGCAGAAAGCGGCCAAAAGGCGTCAGACGCTCGCTGTCCGGCAGCAAATGGCCTTGCTCATCGCGAGCATCGGTCATGGTGCGAAATTTGTAGAGGACAAAAGGCTTGCCGTGCAGGCCGGGCCGTTGTTGGCGGAAAAGGACCGGGGATCCTAGCCGAAAACGTACCAAAAGAGCCACGAGCCCCAGCAAGGGGGAAAGCAGGATGAGCAAGGGCACGGTCACGCACAAATCCAAGAGGCGTTTGCCCAGGCCACGATACCGGATAACGTTCATAACGTAACTGCTAAGTCCAGCTTTTCGTAAAAAAGTTCCGCGTTTTGAAACGTCATTCCGACGACCGAAGGGAGGAGGAATCTAGCCCGAAGGGCGCTTCGCTGGATTCCTCGGTCGCTTCGCTCCCTCGGAATGACGTAACGTGACACTGACAAGATAGTTACGATGACCCGGTCAAGGATTGTAATAGTTCCTGAAAAGCCCGAGCCTGATCGCGCCGTTCGAAATGAGCCTGCACATAGGCCCGGGCGTTTTGGCCCATGAGCCGAGCCTCCTCAGGATGCTGAGCAAGCTGACGGATCCCTTCCGCCAGGGCTCGCGCATCCCCAGGGGGCACAAAGATCCCCCCTCGCGCGGCCTCCACCACCTCACGAATCACGCCATCGATGGCCAAAATCGTGGGGCGCCCTGCGGCCATGTAGTCAAACACCTTGTTGGGGTAGGTCGTCCGAAACATGGGGATATTCCTCAGAATCGCCACGCAGGCATCGGAGGCAACCAGGAAACGAGGCATCTCTGCTTTGGGCCGGGCGCCGACAAAGGTCACATTCTGCAAGTGCCACGCTGCCGCCAAACGCTCCAGGCGGGGACGATCCTTGCCATCGCCTACCAAAAGGATATGCACTTGCGGCATATCTTGCAAATAACGAGCCGCCCCCAGCAGAGTGTCGATATCATTGGCCGGGCCAAACGCCCCCGCATAGGTAACCACGAACTTCCCTTCCAGACCCCACTGGACACGAAGCTCGGTGGCATCGGCCGCTGGATCAAACATGGCTGTGTCCACCCCATTGGGGATAAAACTGATCTTTTCCCCAGGGATCCCTCGAGCCAACAGATAATCTCGATAGGCAGGAGAATTCACCAACAGATGGTCCGCCCGAGCATAGAGAAAATGTTCCAGCCGCCGAGAGGCCCAGATGAGCACAGGATGGGTCAGGACCCCCATATCGATGGCAAATTCGGGCCATAAATCTCGCACCTCTAGCAAGAAAGGCTTACGCCGCAGCGCGGCCACCCCCCAGGCCGAAACCGCTTGAAACAAGGGAGGCGTGGTCCCCATGATCCCATCCACATCCTTCACCCGCAGCGCGGCCCAAGCCGATGTGATCATAAAAACCCAAAAAGCCAACACACGCCACAAAAAATTTCGATGAATTTTGGGCAATGCATACGCCCGCAAAACCCGTATCCCATCGATCACCTCCTCCCCTACCCATCCTGAATGGGATATCACCTTCTCTCCCGTAAGATAGCTGACGTCACTGGCCACGATGGTCATGACATGGCCCTGTTCTTGCAGATAGCGGGCTAGTTCGAAGTGGCGAGTCCCCCCCGCTTCTTTTGGCGAGACAAAAGCCTGATGGATCAATAACCAATGCATCGTTAGGGGATCTCCCATAGGTCACTTCCATCTGGGTGCGTCCATTGCACAGAACGCACCAATGGCGAAGCAGACTGCGACGCGAGGAGTAGGTGGGCTTCATGCGCCCCCCAACGCAAGTGCCATGCCTCTCCCTCTCTATGCATCCGCAGAGGGGCCGGGGCAAAGAGGGTGAGAAATCGCACAGACGTATGCTGCGCCACCGCGCTCAAAGCAAGAGCAGGACGACGAGTCTGGTAGTATGGCGCTCGCCAACCTTCGGGCCCCTCGGACGATGCCCGGGTCAAGGCCAACTCGACCGGCTGATCCGCCTGAATCAGCACCCAATAGGGTCCCTTGGGCGTATCGAGCCGGAGCCCCTGCTGGGGATGAGGGCCATGAAATGGATAATCAGCCAACAACCAATGCAAACGGTAGACATGAGCGGCTTGCGACCCCAAATCATCGATGACCAACCAGCCTTCGCCAGGGAGCTGAACGATAGCGCGACGATGGGTTGTAGGATGCTGCAACCGATGATACCCATCATGGTCCCCTTCCCAATACTGAATCTCACCACGTGGAGAGCTTACCTCTTTCCGAACCTGAGCTCGCAGCCAGGGTAACCACAAAAAAGGCCCCACCCGCTCCATCTGATCCCGCTCATCGACGGTGACCGTGTTATGATAACGGGTGCGGGCCAAGGCATTATGCCAGGGAGGAGGTGCATTGTAGCTATACGTACCGGCATCCAACGCGATGTTTTGGCCTTGCCACCATAGGTCCACATGGAGCATATCGGCTTGGCCAGGGCGATGGCGAAAGGTCGCACAACGGGTAAAGAGGAACCCCTGGGCGGAACGAAGGGTATGATACCCCCCGATGCGCGCCTGCAGATTCCCTTGGGTCTCCGGCTGCAAAGGGGCCTGCAAGGCCTCAGGCCCAAACAACCACAAGAGCGCTTCATCCCAGGGTCCTTCGGCCAACACCCGCCGGCCCGAAGTCAGAACATACACAGCCTGGACCACCGGCCGGAAGTCCAGGTAATCGGAATTGCTCAGAGGCAAAATCAGCGCCCCATCGTTCTGACCATACAAAGGGACCTGGCCTGTGGATGCATCCAACAAGGCATACAGCCATCTCCCTGCCTGGGCCACGCGGCGGGATAGAGCCGAACTCAATGGCCGACCGTGGAGCTGCCCCAGACGCATGGCCCATAGATAATCATGCAGCATAAGCCGGTGATAATTCACCGAATGCTGGACAAAGGAGCCATCTTCATAGATCAGTTCCTGCCCCAGCCTTTCCAAAACCCCTCGGCCTCGTTTCCGCCAGGCCGCGGCCTGACGAAACTGGGGGAAAAGCAATCCCAATGTCCACAACCCGACCCCTTCACTCACCCCATGGTTATTCTGCTGACTCAACGCATAATCCAGATTGGCGGCAATGCGCTCCCCCGACACTGCCAGCATCTGCGCCAGCATCAGGACCCGCTCGGGCGTGGTGGATGCCGCATCCGCGAACCCATACAACCCAAAAATCCAGGCCATGACTCGGAACGTGGTCTCCTGACCACATTTCCAATTCGGCCCCAAATTGGGGGGATTCTGCGCCCGCCAATCCTCCACCAGGCGCCAAAAAAGTTCTGGATAGCGCTCGTCCCCTGTGCGCCAGTAAGCCCGCACCAGAGGATAAACAAACCCAAAACGACTCAGTTCCCAAACAACTTTGATATCCCCATGCCCAAAGTCAGAAACCCGACTCCAATGCCGCTCTGTGGGGAACCGCTGCCCCGTCCATGGGTTCTTATGCCAATCAGGGGGGAAACCCACCTTCTGGAGGGTATGAGAAAAATAGAGGAAATGTCCCCGAGCGATATTTTCAGCAAGGGTGACAGGATCATGGGGTCCCCCAGACCACGCTGCCAGCCGAGAGCGATAGGCCATCCGCTGCTGGGGATGGAAAAAGAAGGGGGGCGCGTGTTCACGCCAGTCCCGGGCAAAGGCCTCGGCCGTTGCCAAAGAGGGGTCTCGCAGCCAGGAAGAGGGAGGGATGGCCTCCCAGGGCCGGGCAGGGGTTTTGCGCTCCAACAAGCCCAGACGCTGTTGAAGAGCGTATCTCCCCCGGAAAAACACCCATCGCCATCCTAGATAGCGCCCGGCTTCTATCGCCAAACGTGCCTGTCGCCAGATCATGGAGCTTTCTGAGCCAAGACCTCCTCCACCGCATCCAGGGTGGCCAGAGTCACCTCCTCCAGCTCCGGCCAGGGAATGAGGGGAGGGCCCCCTTCTCGCACGCGCTGTACAAACGCGGCCACCTCGGCCTGGTGCCCTTTATCCTGGCGCCACAGCCGCATCTTGCGAAACCCGGGCCAACCATACCCCACCAGCGTCTTGAAATTATCCAATACCAATATCCTCTCCTCACTGAACACCTCCACCCGTTCTTTAGGGAACTGCTTGCTGCCATTGGCAAAATAGTGCACCACCCCCAGCGAGCCATCCTGGAAGGTCAAAGTCACACTGACGGTATCGGGGGTAGGGATGGATCTGGAGCCAGGCAGCATGGCCCGGGCGGTGACCTCGGTGATGGGACTTCCGATCAGGAAGCGCAAGAAATCCACGAAATGACACCCTTCACCGATGATGCGGCCGCCCCCTTGCTGACGATCATGGATCCAATGGTCCGGAGGGATGGCGCCCGCGTTCACCGTATAGACGGCCGCCACAGGCGCGGTGCGGCTGGCCAGCAAGGTGCGCATCTTCTGAGCCAGCGGGGCAAAACGACGATTGAATCCCACCATCAATTGCACAGGAAGGGCCTTTTCGTAAGCGGCCCGGATGGCAGCCAGAGAAGCCCGATCAAGGGCCAAAGGTTTTTCCACAAAAACATGCTTCCCTTTTTCCAGGGCCTGAATCACCAAGGGCGCGTGGGTCTGATGGCGGGTGAGGATGAAAATCGTGTTGATCTCAGGGTCTTCGAAAATTTCTTCAGGATCGGAAACAGCCTGGTCAAACCCAAATTTACGAGCCGCCAACGTGGCAGAAAGCCCGCGGCTCGCAGCAATGGTTCGCAATTGGGCATCAGTTTGGGATAGTGCCGGTAATAGCACCCGCTGCGCAAAATTCCCCGCGCCGATCACGCCTACGACAGGATCCCCTGCCCCGGCGGACTCCTCTTCCGGCAGAGAGGGCCGAGTCACCACACGAATCGACCGCTGCGGTTGCGGGGAATAAGTAAGAAGAATCCCTAAGGGATCCGCGTTCGACACCAACTCCTGATAGATGGAAGGGGCTTCTTCCAAAGGGATCCGGTGAGAGATGAGGGGCTGCACATCCAGCTTGCCCTGAGCCATCATCTCCAAAACTGCTTCAAAATTGCGTTGGGCCGTCCAGCGGACCAAACCGTAAGGATAATCCTGCCCTTTTTCTTCGTAGTTGGGATCATAACGGCCAGGCCCGTAGGAACAGGAGACCTGAAAGGAAAGCTCCTTCTCATAAAAATCAGACCGTCGCAGCTCCAATCCCGTCACTCCGACCAGGACAATCCGCCCCCGTTGCCGACTCATCTGGGCGGCCTGATGCACCGGCTCGCTGCTGCGGGTCGCAGCGGTGATCAAGACCGCGTCCAGACCTCGCCCGCGCGAAAAGGCCATCCCCGCCGCGACAGGATCTACCTGACGGGGATTAAAGGCTTCAGCTCCAAAACGACGAGCCATATCCACGCGCGCATCTTGAAGATCAAAACCAATGACGCGACATCCATTGGCCAAAAGCATCTGGACGGTGAGCAGGCCAATCAACCCCAAACCGATCACGGCCACCGATTCCCCCAGCGTGGGCTGGGCCAGACGGATGCCCTGCAACCCTATCGCGGCCAGGACTGTAAAAGCAGCCTCGTCGTCACTGACCTCATCTGGAATGCGGGCACACAGATTTTGCGAAACCGCTACCAGCTCCGCATGAGGCCCGTTGGAAACCACCCTATCCCCCAAACGAAAGTCCATGACATCAGGGCCTATGTCCACTACCCTTCCCACATTGCAATACCCCAAAGGAAGGGGCGTAGCCAACTTGCTGCGCACCGCGTCCCATGTGGCCAAGACACCATCGGTGCGCATCTTGTCCAACACCTGTTGCACCTTCTCGGGCTGGGCGCGCGCCTTGGCCAGCCAATGGGCCTGACCAAAGGAGACCAACATACGTTCTGTCCCCGGCGAGATGAGACTGCGCTGAGTGGCAATGAGCAGTTGGCGGTGCTTCACCTGAGGATCAGGAACTGTCACAAGCTCCGTGTCCCCGGTATCAAGATGCTGGATTAACTGTTGCATGATACACTAAAATAACGTTCGATACATGGCAATCAATTTGGCTGCTTCGTTTTCCCAGTTGTACCGGGTCATGACCGCGCGACGGCCTTTCCGGCCCATCTCCACCATCTGTTGCGGATTTTGGGCCCAATTATCCAAAATGCGGGCCAATGCCACCGGGTCTGTGACATCCACCACGGTGCCACATCCTGTTTCTTGCACGATCTCTCGTAACAAGATGGCAAAATCCGGGACGATCACAGCCAACCCTGCCGCCATATAGTCGAACATCTTATGGGGCAAAGCGTAGGTATGATTTTCCGTTCCCGGCTGGAAGAGAATAACCCCCACATGGGCCTGCAACAACCGTTGAAAAGCCTCTTGATAAGGAAGCCAATCCACCACCTCTACCCGATGGGCAAGGCCCAAGGCCTGAGCCTGGGCTTCAAAATCCGGGCGACTGCCATCGTTGAACTCACCAATGACCAGAAGTCGGGCTTCAGCCTTCCGCGTCTTGGCCAGCGCCTGCAAAAGCACAGGCCATCCTCGCACACGGCTGATCAAGCCCAAATGCACCACCGTCCATGAGCCAGAGGTGAGATCGGGTTTTTCCAGGCGCTCATCCCCGTGGGGACGAGGGGCGTAATTATTGACAACGATGCTTTTCCCGCGGGCGGTAGGATACCCCCGGGCCAGGGAAGGCTGGGCAAAGACGAGATAATCCGTGCCCCGTACCAGCAGCCGAAACAGAAGGCGCCAAAGGGGGGGCAACAAAGAACGCAACCAACGGGGCCCGTGGCGGGCACCAAACACTGTCTCGTAATGTTCGTGGACATCAAAGACGATGGTCTTGCCCCGGAAAACTTTCAGAGCCACCCCCACCAGCCAGGAATCCACTTCATTGCAATGATAGGCATCCGCGTCTTCTTCCACGGCCAAACGATAAAGCAAGGGCATCTGGCGCAAGCGGGCCCGCAGCCCCTGGGGGCGGGGATACGGACGAATCTTCACCCCCTGCTCGGTGCGCACCTCCCCCTCTCCGGGCGCAATATGGGTCACGCGAAATCCGGCTTGGGCTAAAGAGACAGCCTCCTTCTGGAAAACCCGCTTATCATCATAGGGATGCATGGATGAAAGGAAACAAATCGTACGCTGACTAGCCAACGGCCTCCTCCAACACATCGACGATTTTTTCGGCGGCCCGACCATCACCAAACAAAGGCGGGGGGTCTCCTTCCACACGGAACTCTCGGACCGCCTGGATAATTGCTGGGGGGTCCGCGCCTACCACTCGATTCCATCCTGCCTCCACGGTTTCCACCCATTCGGTCTCGGGGCGCAGCGTCACGCAGGGCGTGCGCAGCAGATAAGCTTCCTTCTGCATGCCGCCGGAATCCGTCAAGACCATCCGGGCATGCTCTTCCAGGAGCAACATGTCCAGATACCCCACCGGTTCAATCATCCGCACGCCGCAAGCCGCCAACGCCTCGGGTTCTACCCCCATGGCATCAAGCCGAGCTCGAGTACGAGGATGGACCGGGAAAACCACCGGTTCCTCCAACGCGCAGAAAGCCTCCAAAATCCCCTGCAGGGTTTCGGGGGAATCGGTATTGTAGGGGCGATGGACCGTGGCCAGCAGATAATGCCCGGGGGTCAGGGCCAGATCGCGCAAAATGGTGGACTGGGCCCGGGCCTTTTGCGAAAAAGCCAATAAGGCATCGAACATGGTATCCCCCACCCAGTAGACACCTTGCCGGATGCCCTCGGCTGCCAGGTTGTTCACCGCGGTTTCGGTAGGACAAAACAACACATCCGCGCAATGGTCTGTGAGCACGCGATTGTGCTCTTCCGGCATGTCGCGATTAAACGAGCGCAACCCGGCTTCCACATGGGCAACGGGTACACGCAACTTGACCGCAGCCAAAGCCGCGGCCAGGGTGGAGTTCGTATCCCCATACACCAAGACCCAGTCCGGCCTTTCTTGCAAAAAGATCCTCTCCAAGCCCATGAGCATATGGGCTGTTTGCCAGCCATGGGTTCCGGAGCCGACTTCCAAATTGCGATGGGGAAGAGGGATATCCAACTCCTCAAAAAACACCTGGGACATATTGGCATCGTAATGTTGCCCCGTGTGGATGAGGAGATGACGATGCCCGCGGGATTGAAGCACGCGAACCACAGGCGCGGCTTTAATGAACTGAGGCCGTGCGCCTACCACCGTGAAGATCTTCAGAGGCCGGTTCATGGATGGAGGAAAATTCGAGGTAGGATGATGAAAATGGGAACGCAGAGAATCTTTCGTCTTTAGTAACTATACAGGTATCCCACCCAACGCTTTGCCACGAAGGCTCGAAGCTTTTCGAAGACACGAAGAGAGCCTTTTATTTTCTCCTTCGTGCCTTTGTGCCTTTGTGCCTTCGTGTCTTCGTGGTTTTTATCTTGCTATGGAAGGGTAGGTGTATAGTTACCGTCTTTAATCTTTATTCTTTCTCACCGCAGAGGGCGCAAAGTTAACTGAACGCTCAATCCTAATCCTAATCCTAATCCCGATCCTATTAACCACGCGCGGCCTTCATGGCCCGATCCGCGGCTTCCAACACCTGAACCACAGCCAGGCCATTGCGCCCGTCGGCCAGGGGCGGCTCGCCCGTGCGGATGGCGTCTACGAACGCCTGACATTCGACCCGCAGGGGCTCGGTAAATGGGATTTTGGGGATCAACAGATCCCCCGCGCGAAGCAACAACTGGAACTCGCCAAAGGTCGCGTACCGGCCCAACCCATGGCCCGGCCTGCGATCCACCCCCTTATCATAGAGGCGGATTTTGGCATCAGGACTCACATCATCATACACCACCATCTTCTTGCTCCCCACCACCGTCATCCGCCGCACCTTGTTGGGGTCCAGCCAGCTCACATGCACACCCACCGCCTGCCCGCCCGGGTATTCCAAATTCATGAAGACCACATCTTCAATGTTTGGCTGAAGATAAGCATACCCCTGGGCATGCACCCGGGTAGGCGTGGCATCTAACCAGTAGTTGATAATGGAAATATCATGAGGGGCAAAATTCCACAGCGCGTTCACATCTTGCCGCACAATGCCCAAATTAAGACGCTGGGCGTAAATGTAATAGATCTCGCCCAATTCTCCCGAATCGATGTAGGCTTTCACCTGGCGTACGGCCGCGTTGTAGAGGAAGACATGCCCCACCATAAGGATAAGCCCCTGGCTTTCGGCCAATTGCACCAGGTCTTGCGCCTCCTGCGCCGTGCGAGCCAGGGGTTTTTCTACAAAAACATGCTTGCCCGCTTGCAACGCCGCGCGGGCCAGGGGGTAATGGGTGCGTACGGGGGTCGCCAGCATCACGGCATCGAGGGCCGGATCTTCTAGCAGTCTATCAAAATCACGCACCGCCCGGGCCATAGGATACCGCTCAGCCCATTGTTGCAGCCGGGCTGCATCGGCATCACAAAGGGCATACAAGCGAGCATGGGGGAGCGCGTGGATATTCCGCGCCAGATTGGGGCCCCAATGCCCCAGCCCTACCACAGCCACATGAATGGGAGCCACACTCATGGGAGGGGTTTTTCCTCCGGCCAATCCAGGCAACGCAAGCCCCCTGGCTGCACCTCCCGATACCGCCAACCACTTTGAGGGCAAATCCAATTCCCATCTTCATCCTTTTCCGTCAGCCGATGCCCGTGGCGGCTGATCCACCCCACCTGGCGGGCAGGCACCCCCACCATGAGGGCATAATCGGGCACATCCTTTGTCACCACCGCGCCCGCGCCGATGAGCGCGTAGCGACCGATAGTGACGCCGCAGACAATGGTGGCGTTGGCGCCAATGGTGGCACCCCGCCGTACCAGGGTGGTTTGGAATTCATGCCTGCGCGGGATTTCGCTGCGGGGATTGATGACATTGGTAAAAACCATGGACGGCCCGCAAAAGACGTAATCCTCCAGAATCACGCCATGGTATACCGAAACGTTGTTTTGGATCTTCACGCCATTCCCAATGATGGTGTTGTTGTCCACGAACACGTTCTGGCCCAGGTTGCAGTTCGCACCAATGCGGGCCGTGGGCATGATGTGGCAAAAATGCCAGATGCGGGTCCCGGGGCCGATCTGCGCGCCTTCATCCACCACCGCGGTGGGATGCACAAAATAGTCGGGGGTCATTGGGTCAGTCATAAGATGATCCGGCCTCCATAGGGAGTTGCACAGGCTCGCCGTTCATGATCAGGGAACGTTGCGCGGCTTGCAGCACTTGTAACACCCGCAACCCACTTTCACCATGGGTCACCGGGGGTTGACGGGTGACAATGGCATCCAAAAAAGCCTGGCATTCCAAGCGCAAGGGCTCTTCAGAGGAAAAGGGGATGGCTTGCCCCGGGCCTTTCACAGGCTCGGGCTGATCCTGGCGCCATTCCACCCGTTGATCATACAAAACCAACTGCTTGCTGACATCATCAAAACTGGCCATCTTCCGGGAGCCGATCACCACCAAACGCTGTTCTTTGAATGGATGCAACCAGGAAACAAAGATGTGCGCCCGCACCCCATTATCAAAAAGCAAATTGGTGACGGTGACATCCGCGATGTTGGGTTGGACATACGCGCCCCCTGTGGCAGAAACCAGGAAGGGCGTCTCTCCGGTGATACGAAGGATCACCGCGATGTCATGGGGAGCAAAACTCCAGAGGATGTTCTCTTCCCGTCGAATTTTGCCTAAATTGAGGCGGTTGGAATAGATATAACGCACCTTCCCCAACTCGCCCGACTGGATCATGGCAAGCAAACGGACAATGGCAGGATGATACTCCAAGACATGCCCCACCATCAAGATGCGGCCCTGGGCCCGGGCCAAACGCACAAGCTCCCGGCCCTGCTCATAACGCAAGGTCAATGGCTTTTCCACGAAGACATCCTTGCCTGCCAAAAGCGCCTTGCGGGCAATGGCATAATGGGTTTCCGCGGGCGTGGCGATCACCACCCCAGCCACATCCGCGGCAATGGCCTCATCTTCTGACGCGACCACGGGAATACCCGGGGCAATGCTCTGCGCGCGCGCCCGGCCCGCGGAAGTCGCGTCCGCCACCAAAGCCAAGGCGCCCAATTGATGGAAATTACGTACGAGATTTTTCCCCCAATAGCCGCAACCAACCACGGCTACGGGGGGTGGTGAGGATTTCATGGTCGCTGTGTCTCCCATTGATGCAAAAGCTCCTGCCATGCCTGGGGAGGAGTCGAACTGAGATGGATGGCTTCTTGCAATGCTGCGATGGCCTCTTCGGTTCGCCCCAAATCCCTTAATGTCAAGGCCATCTGGTAATGAATATAGGCGTTATTGGGCAAAATATCCAAAGCCTTTTGCAAATACGTCAAAGCCTCCTGCGGACGTCCCTGCTCACGTATCACGATTCCCAGATAATAATAAGACGCATAATGTTCCGGTGCCATCTGAGCCGCTTTCCGAAACCATTTCTCCGCTTCAGCCAAATTCTTTTGATATCGGTAAGTCTTGCCTACGCCAAGATAACCCTGGGGGAGATAGGGGGCCGCGGAGACAGCCTGCTGATAATCCTGTCGGGCGTCCTCGAACCTTCCTTTGCGCAACCAGATATCCCCTGCCCGTACCCACAACCGATAAGCCTCTGTGCCGCTCGCCCGCGCCGCAGCTTGCTCATAGGCCCGGGCCGCCGCGTCCCACTGGGCACGTTGCTCCAATTCTCGAGCTACCGCCCACCAATAGTCGGGGGCATCCTCGGGAAAAACCGCCTGCAACTGCAACCACACATCCGAGGCGGCCACGGGGTCCCCCATGCGGCTCCTTATTTGAGCCAGACGCTCGGCCACCTGGGCCGAAGGCTCGTACACAAAGGCGAACCGGTACCAGGCCCACGCCAGATCTTGAAAATTCTTGTATCGTTCCCCCATCTCCATCCCATAATGCCCGATGGCATCCCGGTAAGGGGTACGCACGATGTGCCGATCAGGAAAGGAAGCAATGGCAGCCCACAAAACCACCTGAGGGTCCACAGGCATACGCTCCAACCCGGCCTGCCAATGGTCCCGCGCTTCCTCCCGCCGGCCCTGGAGACATGCCAACTGCCCTTGATGTAGCTTGGGCTCGGGGATAGCAGGTAACGCATGCTCCAGGAACCGGGCCATCGGGCCGATGAGCCCGGCCGCGGCCGGCGGACAGGCATCCTGGGCAGGGATCAACGTCTCCAGGGTCCACACGCGGCCTACCATCTGCATGAATCGATTCAACTGCCAATGCGCCCACACCTGCGGCCCCAGGGTGATAGCCGCCCATAAAAACAAAATCAGCCCCAGCCCCACCAGCCCTATGGAGCCCGAACCTCCCCCCATCTTTAACTTTTTTCCTCGTGCCCTCGCCTCTCCCCCCGCGTGCGAGGGGCTCCGGGGAGGGGTCTTCATGCCTTCGTACTCTGTTTTCATATTCCCTATAGCCCAATTCCCAGAACCGCGCCCGCTTCCCCACCGCCGAAGGGGGATCGACTGCACGCGGGATTGGGGTGATTTCAACCTTGGCTCCTCTGCAAAAAGGTTACTCACCGCGGAGGACGCAGAGGACGCAGAGTTAAAAGCTTGGATTCAGAGGTGTTTTCTCCGCGAAACCCCAGGATTTTCTCTGCGCTCTCAGCGCACTCTGCGGTGAAATGAGTTTTTTCAGGAAATCCAACCTTTATGCCGTAAAAGAATTGGACGCCATTAAGATGGCAAATTGGATTGCTTCGTAAAGTTCCGTGCTGATTTCTTCATATTCCTTGATGACTTCTGGATCATTTGGCAAGCTCATATCATTCCATGACCCCATGCCGCCAAAGACATAAGCTTGGGCAGCCGCAGCCAACAATTGACGTGCCTCTAAAGGAAAACCGGAAGAAGGAAGCATATCTGCAAATGGGAATACAGGCGCAGGAGATTCTAATGCTTCCAATGAGCTTGCAAAATATCTCGCCCAGATCGTTCTTGGAGCGAACGCTTTAGCTCGCGAGACGGCCTGCCTGAGTCTGTTTTTTACCGCACTCATTTCTTGCATGGGCAAAGCGCAAGAATTTGAAGACATAAAACCACGATATTCTACAGACCAGGGCTTGTATTTCTCTTCACCCTCTGTTTCCTCCGGGCTTTTCGATGCTGCGGGGGAGACGTGGTTGCGGGACCCGCGGCATCGAAAAATCCTGCACAGAAGGAACGAGAGCTTTTGCAAAGTTGTCTTGTGGTGATGCTCGCTCTCCTGTTTTACACTTTTTCTGCCAGCATGGATAGGCCCTGTTGTTTTCCATTGTGGAAACCACAGTTCAAACCCCTCGGGCAAATCGGCTTGAATGGCATGTCGGACGCCCCCGACAAAAGCACTGGCGATATAGGCTGGAACATCTTGCCCTTGCCGGCTGCTGAAATCAATATGCCACAAACGCGTTGCTTTTGCCGAGCGCAAAAAAGAGAACCATTCAGAAACACTATTGGCTACTTCTACGCCTTGTGTATCCTGGCTGCTTTTATAGCGGATGAACTTGATGGAGGAAACGTAGTGGAGGGTTGAGTTTGTGGAAAGATCAACATCTTTGCCACTCAAAAACAAGTTTCCATGGGCCACCAGGGCAACGATTTGAGCCACTTCACCATTCACAATCTTTATGTTCTCCTAAGAAAGCGTCTGCGTTTTCTCCCCCACCCGTTCCGGAGTGGGGAGAGCACGGAACAGTCACCATGAACCACGACTCGCCGATACCGAGGATTTGGGCAAAGAGAACGCTGATTCACACTGATTGTAACTGCTAACGTACTTGACTTTAGGCCGCCAAAAGCCACGAAGGCTCGAAGTTTTTCGAAGACACGAAGGAAAAATAAAGAAAAATACGTCGTGCCTTCGCTTTTCTTCGTGTCTTCGTGGCAAAAAGTGACGGCGACACCTTAGTAGTTACCACTGATTACTGATCACTGATTACTGAACACTAAACACTCCCCCTCAGGCCCGGTTACGGTAAAGGTTCGGGTCCACCACCCGTACCATGGCCTGCACATCCAGACCGCCCCCCAAAAAGGCATTCACCCGCTCGGCCCAGGGGATGGGGTCCACCAACATGGCGTTGTAATCCATGTCCAGCATCTGGAAATTCGGCTGACGCGCCAGCCATGCCTTCACTTGCTGAACATGCTTATGCAACAACTCGGCCAACTTGTCATCGCTAATGTCCGACTTCTCCCCTCGACGCTCCAACATCTTCCGTTGAGAAGCCAACACCTCGGGCATCTTACGGTTCATAAAAAGCACCTTGTACTCATATTCCGCTGGCAAATACGTCAACAACGCGGAAATGACCTTGACAGCCTTGCCTTGGGCCTCCGCCACCCAGGCCACATCCCCTTTATCCAACTGCTTCACCCGTTCGAATTCGTAATACCCCTTGGGGTTATCTTCATCCGCAGTACGGATGCCATCGATGACCAGCGCCATCCCCCCGGCCTCCAACATTTTCATCATCATGGACGTGCCCGAACGGGGCAGGCCCGAAACCACGACCACAGGCCGGGGGGAGGACTTGGAAGATGTGCCTTTTCCCAAAAGGGATGACAGAAACCTCATGGTGATCACTCCCTCTTCAGAAAACCACGCTCAATAAGATAGTCGATGATCTTATGCGCGTTCTCTTCCGCGGTATGGTGCACGGTATCCAGTTCGATCTCAGGATGGTGGGGCGGTTCATAGGGGTCGTCGATGCCCGTAAACCCTTTGATTTCCCCCCGGCGGGCCTTGGCGTAGAGCCCCTTGACATCCCGCTCTTCACACACCTCCAAGGGGGTGTTCACATAGACTTCGATGAAATTCTCCGAGCCCACCATATTGCGCACGTCATTCCGGGTAGCCCGATAAGGACTGACCGCAGCACAGACGGCCACGCCACGATGACGCACAATTTCCGAAGCCACAAAGCCGATGCGACGAATGTTGGTATCCCGGTCTTCCTTGCTGAAGCCCAGCCCCTTGGAAAGATGGGTGCGTACCACATCGCCGTCGAGCTGGGTTACCTGGCGGCCATGCTCCAGCAGAAGGGTGGTCAGAATCTCGGCGGTGGTGGATTTGCCCGAACCACTCAGACCCGTGAACCAAACGGTGAAACCTTGCTTATGCTTGGGAGGATAGCTATCGGCCAGGATTTCCGCCACCTCGGGCCGGGTGAACCATGCGGGCAGGGTGCGACCGTTGGATAGATAGGCCTCCCGCACTTCGGTGCCAGAGATGGTAGCGGTGCGGGCGTTGGGCGGCAATTTGTCGACTTCCTCATACCGGTCTTCGTCGGGCAGATACACCAGCATCTTGAAAGGAACGACCTTAACGCCCAACTCATCACTAAAGGATGCGGCCAGCTCTTGGGCCTCATAGGGGCCGTAGAAGGGCTCACCTCGAGAATTCTTGCCCGGGCCCGCGTGATCTCGGCCCACAATAAAATGATTGGCCCCATAGTTACGGCGGATGAGCATGTGCCACACGGCTTCCCGGGGACCGGCCATGCGCATGGCCAGGGGCAACAGGCCCAGCACCACACTCCCCGGCTCATAATACTTTTCCGTGAGCACCTTATACGTGCGCACCCGAGTGTAATGATCTACATCCCCGGGCCGGGTCATCCCCACCACAGGATGGAGAAGTAACGTGCCATTTACCGAGGCCGCGGCCCGCTTCGTCAATTCCTCGTGCACCCGGTGCAGAGGGTTCCGGGTCTGAAAAGCCACCACATTGCCGGTGGTGGAAAGCGCTTCCAGCCGGGCCCGGGTTTGGGCCGGGGTCATACGTAGCTCCTTGAAATCATACCGCAAGGGCAATTGCAAAACCCGTAGACGCCCCGAGATATGCAATCGGCCCCAGCGGTGCATCTCGGCCACCAAAGGATGACGAAGATCGGTAGTGCCGAACACTTTGGACGCGACTTCGTTGATATCCCATTCGTAAATCTCTTCGATGGTCATCAGGGCCAGAATGTTGTTTTTGGGGTCCCGCAATGCGATTTCCTGCCCCAAACGGATGTCTGGCCCCGGCTCCACGGGCAGGGTGATGGGGATAGGAAACACCGCGCCCTTTTTCAAGCGCATGGTATCCAACACGCTTTGAAAATCCTCTTCCCCCATGAAGCGATCCAGCGGCGAAAACGCGCCGGTAGCTAATAGCTCCAGATCACAGAGGAAGCGTTCCGAAAGTTGGATAGCAGGCAGTTTGCCCGCGTACCGCATCAGATGAGGCAGCTCATCCTCGGCAACCATCAGGTTGACCAGCTTACCGCCGTAAGGTTCGATGAGTTTAGTTGGGGTTTCGGTCATGATCGGTAATTGGGTATTTGGTATTGGGTATTTGAATCATCCTGCAACAGTCACCATGAGCAAGAGCTCACCACATAACGATGAAAATGGGGGGGCAGGTGGCAGGTAGCGGGTGGCAAGTGGCAGGTGAGCATGAGACCTCGGAGGGTCTGCGCAGACCTCCGAGGTCTGGGGCCACCACGCCCGCCCGGCGATGAAGTGATACTGTTGGCAAACCTCGAACGGGCTGCCGGGCAGTCCGGCAGGGGCGGTGATCCGGCCGTTCGGCCCCCACC
>JALWZT010000259.1:0-169 GCA_027002405.1 Anaerolineae bacterium
CAGGTGGTATCGTTCTCCCCGGCGCTGAGGTCGATCTGGCCCGTGCAGCCGGTGGCGGGGTCTGGGTCGCTGTCGGTGGTGTCGCTGCCCTGGTTGGCTGGGCTGAGGGCGTAGCCCGAGGGGGTGATGAACTTTACGGAATAGGTGCCGGGGGCCAGGTTGGTGAAGC
>JALWZT010000259.1:269-4393 GCA_027002405.1 Anaerolineae bacterium
TGTAGTTGCCGCTGCTGTTGGTCGTGGTGGTCTGGGCCGCGGTGCCGGAGCAGTCGGCGTTGGTGTACAGCTCCACGGTGACGTTCGGGATGCCGGTCTCGCCTGTGTCCTGGACGCCGTCCGCGTCGGTGTCGTTCCAGACGAAATCGCCCAGGGAGGCGGTCTGGTACATGCCCGCGTCCCAGGTGGTATCGTTCTCCCCGGCGCTGAGGTCGATCTGGCCCGTGCAGCCGGTGGCGGGGTCTGGGTCGCTGTCGGTGGTGTCGTCACCCTGGTTGGCTGGGCTGAGGGCGTAGCCCGAGGGGGTGATGAACTTTACGGAATAGGTGCCGGGGGCCAGGTTGGTGAAGCTGTAGTTGCCGCTGCTGTTGGTCGTGGTGGTCTGGGCCGCGGTGCCGGAGCAGTCGGCGTTGGTGTACAGCTCCACGGTGACGTTCGGGATGCCGGTCTCGCCTGTGTCCTGGACGCCGTCCGCGTCTGCGTCGTTCCAGACGAAATCACCCAGGGAGGCGGATTGGGGTGTGGGCGTGGGGGTAGGCGTTGGTTGCTCAATCGTGGTGCTGCCCGAGCCGGTGATATAGGGACACAGCGTGCCGTCGGTGGAATCGATGTAACTGTTATTCACCATGAAATTTCGCACATCCACCGTGGCCGTGCCGGGGGCGTTGGCGGTAAAAAACACATAGATATAGGCACCGCCCCAATCGTAATCGTTACGTCCGCAATGAAGATGGTCTCCCTGGGTGGAACAACTAAAACCCGATGAATAGGAGTCATATGTGAGGTTGCTCGTCCAATAGATATCGAGGGTGATATATTTGGGACTGCAATTGGCGTTATTATATTTGGTTATCTCTATGGTGAATTCCACCCGATCCCCGACGTTGTAGGAAGACGCGCCCGCACGTACGCCCTCCAAATCGAAATCATTACAACTACAACTGCCGCCGCCTCCGCCAGGCGTGGGCGTCGGTGTGGCGGTCTTGCCCACTCTATCCCAAAAGTCCCCATCGCCTGGTTGTTGACCGGGCAAGGGCGTAGGAGAAGGGGTCGATATCGGTGTGGTAAGCGTATGCCCTAACCGTGTCCCCCATGAGGACGCAGGAAATGGCATCCAGGCCCGAGTAACGCCCTGAAAAAGGGGCATGGTAAGCAGAGGAAGAAAGCTGAGGAAAACAAGGAGAAACAATCTGCGTCTCATGATGCATCGTTCCTTGATCGGGTTTTGACAACAGGTATCAAGTCCGATCCTTGAAAGAGGGGAAGGAAACAAGAAAATGAGTTACCACAAATGGGGAAGATCGTTCTATAATAGCCTTATCATGGGTACTAGATTATGGATAAGCTTTTTGATGTTGCTCTGGCTGCTGACCGCGGGATGCCTCTCCTCTGGTAGAGGGGCACAGGACGCGTGGGGCACGCCTATTCCTCTCTCTGCAACGATTGCTTCTGCAACCGACGGCAGTACGCAGGCCCAGGGATGCGGTGGCGACTCGACAGCTTTTGCGGAGAGCACGCCCGAACCTTTGCCGGGACATCCTTTACCGAGGCTCGCACCCACGGTGTCGCCTATAGCGGTGACGGCCATCACGGTCGACAATGTGCGTTTCATCGAACCGATCGCCTTGGTCTCGAAAAAAGATGGTGTGTTCTGTTTTCAGGAGGATGGAGAGAGTCTTGCCATCAGCCATGACCGCCGCACCCGGGTTTATGATGCACCCAAGTTCTACGAACGCCAGGAGTTCAGCCACCAGGCGATGGTGCGAATGTCGGCATTTGGCCCCATGGATTCCATGTTGGCTACGCTGGAAGGCCCCGAGGCTGATGGCCGGGCCGTCATATGGAACATTCAGGACGGGCAATCCCTGGCAACGCTGAACCACGTCTGGGGCGCCATGGGGTGGATGGAGAAAGGACCCGCCTTATTGGCGGTGACGCGAACGCCATCAGGAAGCGCCATCTTGACGCGTCTGACGCCTGGGGGAGAGAGGGCAAGGGTCATGGAGGTGGAGGCAAAGCTGCTGGCGGTTTCGGAGGATGGACGCTATGTTTTACTACAAAATGGTGGGCTTTGGGATCTAGTGAAAGGGCAAAAGGTGTATCAGGGGCCCCGGTTGCGGGATGGCTTCCTGCTCAGCGAAGGGCCATCCCTTCTCTTTTGGGCAGAGGATGGGACATGGGGGGTGTGGCGAAAAGAGGGAAAGGCGTTTCTGCTCGATCCTGACATCGACATGGCTCGGCTCGATCCTGCGGGGGAAACGATGGTGTTTGTGCAGAACGCAGAAGATGAGGTGAGGTTGATGCAAATGAGCGTGATCGATGGTCAGGAGCACCTCTTATGGCGCAGCCATGGCGGGCGTATCACGGCTATGGCGTTTCATCCTCAGGGCCGACTCCTGGCTGTCGCGACCAGGGAGTCAAAGGACGTACCGCAAATTCGGTGGTGGGATATGGCCACGGCACGGGCCTTGGGCGAAAGCTCAGCCTTCCAACATAAGGTGTCGCGTATGGTCTTTTCGGCCGATGGACGCAGACTGGCCACCGGCGGGGAGGATGGCGTCCTGGTGTGGGGCGTCATCGCGCCCTGATTCATGGTTGGCGAACCTGAACCTGCTGGAACCGCCATTGATCTGTGCGGGGATCGTAGCGATAGCGATAATTCCGGCCCGCCGCGTCATAGGAAACTCGCAAGCTGTAGAAGAAGGGGATGGCCACGACCTCCATCATCTGGGGCTGGGGGAAGAGGATGCGCATGGCTCGCTCATCTTGCCCGCCCGGCGCGTCTGTGAGACGAAAGGCCAGCCGAGGCTCCCCGCGAAAGCCGCCCTCTTCGTCCAGAGGGATGGACCAAATGCCACTTTCCCGGGCGGAGCCGAAGTAAAGGCGTTTGTCTTTGCTGCCCCGATAAACCATGAGACCGAAGGCGTCCTTTCCTGGCAAGACATCGCGGATGACGCGTCGGGTCAGATCGATCTGGAAGATGCGTCCCCTTTCGTGATCGTAGCTGGAGCCAGCCACCGAACTGACATAGAGGCTATGGGTGTCGCAATCGTAGGCCAACCCCATAATGCCAAAAGGATTGGCGGTGGTGGGCGGATGTTCCGTAGGAAGCTTCATAAAAAGGGACATCAAGCCTGTGCGGCTGCCGATGCGATAGAGATAGTTCTGCTTCCAGGGCGGATTGCGCTCCAAATTGATATAAGGGGCAGAGAAAACATAGATGTTTCCATCCCGATCCAACGTCTCCCCCGCGGTGTTGCCAGCAATGAGCCAGTTGGGAGGTTGATAAGCCCGCGGCCCCGTAGGCCCTTGCCACCTTAAAACCGGGCCGTTGAGATCCATGTCAATGAAGACATCCCCTTGCACCTTAAACCGCGCGATAAAAGCTGGCCGACGAAGGCAGGCAGTGGGAGGCCCTATTCGCGGCTCCGGTACGAGGGCATGCGCCTGGACTGAGGGAGAGAGTTTGGGGACTCCCCCACCGAGAGCCAACGCGCAAAGGAAAAGAAGGAGGGCAAATCGCCGGAACATATGATAGAGAAAATAAAACCAAACCGGGCCGGTTTTGCCATTCGCTCCACCCAGCATAAGGCAACCATCTTTAGCTGGATTTCATCGCGCTCCCTGCTTATGCTAATAATAATACAGATAACGATGTTTTACCAAGGATACCAGATTTCCTTCCTTTTGTCAATAATACCCTGTCGTAAACGGCAGGTCTTTTTAGAAGTTCGCCCATATCCAATTCCCTCCTGGGCACTTGCCTCTTTTGCTCTTGACACGAATGAACAGGCATTTGCGAAAGAGGCGCCACGAGCCACGGCTCGCCGATACCGAGGAAAATCTCACGCCAGCTCGCAAAGACCGCTAAGCAGGTTTGCAAGTGGCAAGTGGCAGGTGGTCACGGTGTGCGTCTCAGACATTTGGCGTGGTTTAGCCGACCGAAGTGGCGTCTGCCACGCCCGCCCGGCGATGAAGTCGCCGGGCTATAGAACGGCGCCGGATAATTCCGGCTAGCCCCGGAGGGGCGCTGTTTTTTAGCCGGGGGAATTATCCCCCGGTGTTGGGTGACGATGCGAGCCTGGGGCATACGGCATGCCGTCGGGGGTGTGCTAGCCGCCGTC
>JALWZT010000260.1 GCA_027002405.1 Anaerolineae bacterium
GGATGAGTCTTACGTAGCCCCTCCGATCCGGGTGATCACCCCTCCCCCGCTTGCGGGGGAGGGGCAGGGGTGGGGGCCGAACGGCCGGATCACCGCCCCTGCCGGATTGCCCAGCAGCCTGCTCGAGGTTTGCCAACAGGTTCGTTCAGCCTCGGGCGCGAAGGAACGGCGCCGGATAATTCCGGCTAGCCCCGCAACTGATTACTGATTACTGATAACTGATTACTCCTGCTCGCGCCTAACCTCGGCCTAACAATCCTCAATCCTAATCCTGATCCTATTTACGGAACAGATCCAGCTCGCGCGGGCGGAGCAGGTCTTGCAGCCGGCCCGGGCCGGCGCGGTAGGGCACGCCCCGCATGTGGATGATAGGCCGGGCTTCGTCCGTGCCCCCTTGCAGCAAAGACGCGGCCGCGGCGATCTCATCCGCGGTGCCCAGCACCGTGACCCGCATCTCCCGACCGAACAGGTCCCGGTCGCCTCGCCGGTCGGTGAGGGGATGGAGCCCGGCCAGGCCAATGGCCACGCCTACTGTGCCCAAACGCCAGGCCCGACCGTGACTGTCGTTGATGATCACGGCCACATCCGCGTGGGTGGCCTGTTGCAGGCCCGCGCGTAGCCGTCGGGCCGACGCATCCGGGTCCCGAGGCAGCAGCAGCACCCCGTCCTCCTCCCCCAGGTTGGAAGCGTCGATGCCCGCATTGGCGCACACAAACCCCAGACGATGTTCGACAATGATCAACCCCGGCCGGGCCCGCAGCACCTGAGCACTCTCCTCTAAGATCAAGGTCACCAAACGGGGGTCCTTGCCCGTGCGCTGAGCCAGCGCCCGGGCCTCGGGGGTTATCTGCACCTGGGACAAAGCCACCTGGCGCCCTTCGGCCTTGGAAAGAATCTTCGATGCATAGACCAGCACATCCCCATTCTGCAGGCGCAATCCTGCCCCCTTCAATCCCGCCAGGGTGATGGCTACCAGGTCATCCCCGGGTTGGATAAGGGGGATCTGGGGCAACGCGGTGAGGGTGAGGTGCGCGAGAGAGCTCATGAGGCAGCCTCAGGAGCTGGGGAAGGCCACCGCGCGGCCAGGGCGATCCAATCCCCATCGTGGCGTTCGTCCACCACCTCCATGCCCACGGTTTTCAGAGCCAGGTCCACCCATTCCCGCCGCGCCCGGATAATCCCGGAAAGGATGAGCAGGCCTCCCTCCGCGACGCGCTGGGCCAGATGATGATGCAGGATGAGGTCCGCCAGGACATCGGCCAGGATGTTGGCAACGACCAGGTCGAAACGGCCGCTTTCCACCACCGACGTGGCCAGCAGGGTGATGCGGTCGCGTACCTGGTTGCGCCGCGCGTTTTCTTCGGCCGTGCGCACCGCTTCCCGGTCGATATCGGTGGCCACCACCCGTTGGGCGCCCAGCTTCACCGCGGCAATGGCCAAAATGCCCGAGCCCGTGCCCACATCCAGTACCGTGCTTTGGGGGCGTAAGTGGGTTTCCAACAACTGCAAAGCCAGTTGGGTGGAGGGATGCGTGCCGGTGCCAAAGGCCATGCCGGGATCGAGCTGGATGAGGATGTCGTCCGGGCCTAGCGCGGGGCTTTCCCAGGAGGGGCTGATGAGGATGTGCGCGCCCACACGCAAGGGATGATAGTGCTGCTTCCAGGCCTGGGCCCAATCCTCCTGCCCCAGATGACGGACCTGAGGCTCGCCATAGAAGTCGGCCCCAGCGCGGGTGGGGAGGGATTGCACCAGTTGGGTGAGCAAACGCGCGTGCTCCGGGGTATCGGTGAGATAGCCCCGGACCCAGGTTTGGGCGTGTTCCGATTCGCCATACGGCCCAAACCCGCTGACTTCCACCACCACGCCCCCACGGAAAAAGGGCTGGAGCCAGGCCACGGCCTCTTGTACGGCCGCGGCTTCGGGATCGGCGGTGGCGATGGGCAGGCTGAATTCCAAAAGATCGGGCATGGTGTGTAGGCTAGAGGCCCAGAGCCTCCTTCATGCGTTCAAAAAAGCCCCCATGCTCTCCCCGTTCTTCCACGGGCATGGGCTCCAGGGTTTCGGCCAGGCGATAGAAAAGTTCCTTCTGCTCCTCGGTCAGTTCCGATTGCTTGGGGATGTGCACATCCACCGTGATCAGCATGTCCCCGCGGCCTCCACCGCGCAGATGGGGTACCCCCAACCCACGCAGGCGCAAGACTTTGCCCGGTTGGGTGCCAGGCGGGATTTTCACCAGCTTGGGACCATCCAGGGTGGGGATTTCCACCTCCGCGCCCAAAACGGCTTGAGCGATGTTGATGGGGAGGTCCAGCAGGATGTCATCATCCATTCGTTTGAAAAGCTTGTGGGGCTTGACATGGATGAAGACATACAGATTACCCGGTTGGCCGCCCCGTTTGCCCGGTTCCCCTTCCCCCGGCAGGCGGATGCGAGTGCCGTCCTGAACTCCGGCCGGGATTTTCACCCGGAGACGTCGGGTGACCTCCACCTGGCCCGTGCCATGGCATTCCCGGCAAGGGGTGGTGACCACCTCGCCCGTGCCTTTGCAGCGAGGACAGGTGGTGACATTGACAAAGGTGCCGAAGATGGTCTGCTGGCGTTGGCGCACCTGGCCCATGCCATTGCAGGTGGGGCAGCGCATCGGGTAGGTGCCCGGTTCCGCCCCAGAGCCCTGGCAGCGTGGGCATGTTTCGTGGCGGTTGACTTCGATCTCTTTTTCCGTGCCCAGCACCGCCTCTTCGAATTCGATGGTCACGTCCAGGCGGATATCCGCGCCCCGGACCGGGCCCTGGCGTCGTCCTCCCCGACCAAAGCCGAAGCCTCCACCGAAGATCTCTTCGAAGATATCGCTGATATCCGCGAACCCGCCGGGCTCGTAACCTCCGGCACCCGCGGCACCGGAAACGCCCGCGTGGCCGTAGCGGTCGTAGCGGGCCCGTTTTTGCGCATCGCTGAGGACTTCGTACGCTTCGTTGATTTCTTTGATGCGGGTGTCGGCATCCGGGCCTTTGTAGATATCGGGATGATACTGTTTGACCAGTTTCCGATACGCGCGTTTGATTTCTTCTTGGGACGCGGTGCGAGAAACACCTAGAATCTCATAGTAATCGCGTGGAGCCATAGCGTCGCAGCCAAATCCTTACGTTTTTGTAACTATAGAGGTACTCTCTCACAGCAAGGCAAAAACCACGAAGACACGAAGGCACCAAGGCACGAAGGAAAAAATAGAAGGTTTTCTTCGTGTCTTCGAAAAGCTTCGAGCCTTCGTGGCAAAGCGTTGTATGGGATACCTGTATAGTTACACGTTTTTTAGGTTAAGATGTTTCGCCCCAGCTTATAATCCAAATGCTGAGCGCGGCCAAAACCACGGTGGCCGCGCCCAGTGCTAACCATTGGCTGAGGGTGAAGCCCACATGGCGGGCTGAGAAATAAAGGATGATCAGCATGCCCGCGGCCAAAAGGAGAAAGGAGGCCACATTGGGATGGTCATGCCAGAATTGTTTCAACATGCTCTTAAGATGCCTTTTGGGCCAATAAGGTTTCGTACGCTTCTTTGACCCGGGCTTTCAGTTGCTCCAGATCACCATCATTGGGGATGACGACATCGGCTTCCTGGACCTTGTACGATTGAGGACTTTGGGCCGAGAGACGGCGGAGAGCCTCTTCCTGGGACATGCCCTGTTGTCGTACCAGGCGATTGAGCTGGGTTTCTCGCGATGAGGTCACCACCCAGATGGAATCGCAGAGCTCCTTGAGTCGGCTTTCCAGAAGTTTGATGGCTTCGATAGCCACCACAGGGGCTTCTGCGGTTTCGATGAGCTGGGCCACGCGCAGTTCCACTGCAGGATGAACGATGCGCTCCAGACGGCGGAGTTGATCATGGTCGGTAAAGACGATATCGGCCAGGCGCTGGCGGTTGATGGTCTTATCTGGATTGAGAATATATTCACCAAAAGCAGCCACCACCGCATCATACGCACAGCCGCCCGGCTCCATGGCCTTGTGGGCTAGCTTGTCCGCATCAATGGTCTGAGCCCCGAGTTCTTTGAGAATGTCCAGGACTGTGCTTTTGCCCGTGCCGATATTCCCGGTGAGGCCGATGACTAAAGGACGTGATGGACTCATTGTCATACCTCCTGAGCGGAGAAAAGGGAGAAAAGGGGATGCATAGGGCTTCCTGTATCATACCAGAGAGGCCCACGTTTCGATAAGTTCGTCCAGTTCTTGTTGAAGGGCCTGGTAGCGTTTTCCCAGGCGTTGGACTTCTTCCAGTTCCTGAGCCAGGCTGGCTTGCTCCAAAGCCTCTGTCAGGGCTTCCAGCTCCTGTTCCCGGGTATGGATGCGGTCTTCCAGGGCCAGGACTTGTTGTTGCCGTTTTTCTTCCTCCTTGCGCCGCTTGCGTGCTTCTCGGGCTTGTTGACGATGGTGTTGCGCCTGGGTGGGGGCCGCGGCCCGTTGGCCGGGGGCTCGTTTCTGGGATTCTCTGGTGGCGAGATAGGCGGAATAGTTGCCCGGGTAGGCCCGAAGTTGTTTTGCTTGGGGATCAATGACCCATACCTGGGTCGCGATGGCATCGATGAGATACCGATCGTGGGAAACCAAAAGCACGGTGCCGTTGAAGTCCCGTAGCATGGCTTCCAGGACTTCCTGAGATTCGATGTCCAGATGATTGGTGGGTTCGTCCAGGACCAGGAAGTTGACCTCCTGCCGGCTGAGCCGGGCCAGGGCCAGACGGCTACGCTGACCGCCGCTGAGGGTTTCCACGGTCTTGAAGACATCATCGCCCGTGAATAGAAAGCGGGCCAGATAAGCCCGGGCTTCCCCCTGGGTCAGGCGGGGATCCGCGTCCATCAGCGCGTCCAGCACCGTCATAGGAGGGGGGAGGGCTTCTTGGGCCTGGGCCAGATACCCGATGCGCACACTGGCGCCTACTCGCAGGCGGCCTTCCAGGGGAGCGATCTGCCCCAAAAGGGTGCGGATCAACGTGGTCTTGCCCGCGCCGTTGGGCCCTACCAACCCGGCCCGTTCCCCTCGCTTGAGCAGGAGGTCTTCGGCCCGGAAGAGGATCAGGTCCTCCCGGCCGGGTGGGGCCGGGGCTTCCAGCACGTAGCCTCCGGATCGCTCGCGACGCACCGGGGGCAGGGGATGGCGACGATAGCCTATGGTCAGGTTTTCTGTAGATAACACCAGTTCCCCACTGCGGATGCGGCTTACCATCTGCAAGCGCATGGTTTGGCGTTGACGAGGAGCCACCAGACGCTGGCGTTGGAGCAGACGTTCCAGGCGTTTGCGTCGCCCGCGCGCCTGTTTGCTCTTCTGCCCCGCGATGTTGCGGCGAATGAATTCGGTTTCTTTGGCTATGAGGGCCTGCTGGGCTTCATATTCCTTTCGCATGCGCTCCAGCATGGCTTCACGCTGAATCAGATACTGGCTGTAGTTGCCCCGATAGGGGGTCAGCCGGCCCCACATCAGCTCCCAGATGCGATTCATGACCTTATCCAGGAAATAGCGATCGTGGGAGACCACCACCATCGCGCCATCCCATTTGAGCAGGGTGTTTTCCAGCCATTCCATCGCGGCCAAGTCCAGGTGATTGGTGGGCTCGTCCAGGAGCAAGAGATCGGGCTGACGCAGCAGGATTTTGGCCAGCAGACCCCGGGTGCGTTGCCCGCCGCTCAGTTGTTTCAGAGGGTGGTGGAACATATCGGGCTTAAAGCCCAGGCCCGTCAGGGTTTGGCGGATGCGCACGGGATAATCGTAGCCACCTTGTAATTCAAAGGCGTGTTGATGACGGGCGTAAGCTTCCAGCGCGGCCTGGGCGACCTGAGGGTCGGGATCGGCCAGCCGGGCTTCCAGGTCGGCCAGTTTGCGTTCGGCCTCGATCAAATCCTGGAAGACCTCGAGCATATCTTCCCACAAGGTTTTATTCCCGGCCGGAGGAGGCTCCTGGGGCAGATAGCCGATAGACAAGCCTCGCCGTCGGTGCACCGTTCCCGTGGTGGGTTCCAATTCGCCCGCGAGAATGCGCAACAGGGTGGTTTTCCCTTCCCCGTTGGGGCCAACCAGGCCAATGCGGTCCCCGGGGGCAATGGCCAGGTGAACATCCTGAAACACATCCAGGGGACCGAAAGCCATGCCAAGATTCCGGGCAGTGAGAAGACTCATAGCCTTTTATTATAGTCGGAAAAAGAAAGAATGCGTAAAGCCATGAAAGAGCAGGAGCAAACTTGTCAACAAGCAGCAGGTGCGGTATAGTGGCTGGCAATAGGATGTATCTTTTTCACTTACCACAAAAGGATTAACCCCATGACTGAAGAAAAGAAAACCGTCCAAAAGGACGACGTCGTTTCCATCGAATACACCCTGACCGACTCCCAGGGTCATGTGTTGGACACATCCGAAGGTATGGAACCCCTGGAATATCTCCACGGCCACAACAACATCATCCCGGGCTTGGAAAAGGAACTGACCGGGATGAGTGTGGGGGAAGAGAAGCATGTGGTGGTCCCGCCGGAGGATGCTTATGGCCCGCGGCATGAGAACGCGACCCAGATCATCCCTCACGAGGCATTCCCGCCCGAGATGGAGGTGGAGCCGGGCATGGGGCTACAGATGCGCGACACCACCACAGGCCAGGTGTATGAGGTATATGTCACCGAAATCCGGCCCGAGGGGGTGGTGGTGGACTTCAATCACCCGTTGGCCGGAGAAACCCTGCATTTTGATGTGAAGGTGGTGGATATCCGCCCGGCCACGCCTGATGAAATCGCGCACGGCCATGTGCACAGTGGGGGCGGGCATCATCACTGAGAGCCCCCTGTAACCAAATCCCAGTCCCGAAGCATCTAATGGGAGGTAGCTAAGGCGGTAGCCCTCCTCGTGGGGAAAGCCTCCTAATGCTTTGGGGTGTGTGGCCCGGCGGTCCTGGCATCGTCGGGCCGCTTTTGTTTGGCGGGGGATCGGGCCAGTCGCCATGGGCGATAGCTCACTGCATAACGACGAAAATAGGGACGCAGGTTGCAGGTTTGCAAGTGGCAAGTGGCAGGTAGAGAGAACGCAGATTGCGCAGATGCGCCGCAGATTCCCGCAGATATTCGTCATGCTGAGCGACCGAAGGGAGCGAAGCATCTAGCGAGCGAAGCGAGCGCCATGCCGTGTTTTTTGCGCTTCGCTAGATTCCCTTCGGCTGCGCTCAGGGCATGCCTCGGTCGCTTCGCTCCCTCGGAATGACGTCGCGAGGCTCTATTTACGGAACAGTCACCACGGACGACTGTCCACCGATACGGATGAAAACGCCTCGCAGCCAGGCTGGCAGACCGTGAAACGTGATGCGTGATGCGTAAGGTTCTCACGTTTTACGTTTCACGCATCACGCCCGTTGTCGCCTCGCTCAACGTAGGCCTGGCGATCCGCAATCCTAATCCTGATCCGAATCCTATTTACATAGCAGTCCTCACGACACGGGTGCCAAAAAGACCGAACGCCACACGCCCAAATCCTCGAAGCCCAGCCTGCGATAAATGGCCCCGGCCGCGGGATGATGGTAATAGAGCACGGGCATCAAATGGTCTTGCAACAACGATTGACATAAAGCCGTCATGGCCGCGCTGGCATAGCCGTGCCCCCGGTGTTGCGGTGGGGTATAGACCCCTCCGATCATGGCCAGGGTGCGGGTTTCGGCATTGGTGAGCACAGCACTGACGATCTCCCCTGCCACTTGGGTGATGAAAATCCGCCCGTGGCGCAAAGGCCGCTCCACCGCTTTGGGGGTTCGGGTCATTTCCTGGGCGTCGGCATAAAAAGCGCACAGGGCCTCGTAATCATCCCATGTGGCCCGCCGCACGGGCCAGGGTTTGACCAGCGGGCGAAAATCTTCAGGCTTCAATGCGGCCAGCGTTTCGGTGAGGATTTGGGTGGGCCGGTAACGTCGCAGAAAGGAGAGGAAGCTTTCGGTGTATTGGGGATTATCCTGGAGCCGGGCCGCGCCCGCGGGATGCTCATCCACAATCTGGGCGAAGCCCTCGTAATCACATCCCGGCCCATCGGCCAGATTCCAGCCATCCATATAACGATTGAGTACCCCCGTCAACCGGCCTTGATCATCAAAACTCCCCCAGAACTGACAGAAGTCGGTTTCCAGGCCCAGGCTTTCCATGTTGCCCAGAAAATAGAGATTCAAAGCCGGGCGTTGCGCGCAAAACCCGTAGGCCATCTCATAATCGGCGTTGGTCAAAGGTCGAATGTGTGCCATGAGTCGATTGTACCTCAGGCAGAAAGAAATGGAAAGATGATCGGGCGGTGGGATCGACGGTTTGCCGATCCCGAGGGGAATGGGAACGCAGATTTCCCCTGATTACTGAATCACTGATTACTGATTACTTTATTTACGGAACGGGGTTCTCCTTTTCTATAGATCAATGCTATAATGTGTGCTTGCGCCTTAGGGCCCTTTCTTTCAGCGACTTCTTGCCCTGCAACGAAGGCGCGCCCCATCCCGCATAAGGAGATTTCAAATCTATGAGACAAGCATTCAAATTCACCCTGGCGATGATCCTGATCGCCGCCCTGTTTTCCTTCCTGGGCTCGGCCCCAGCTTCTCGGGCCCAGGGCAGTATCCCCGATGATGAACTGGCCTACATCGACGCTACGGGCTACATCAATATCGTTGACCCGGTGACCCCTTCAGGGTATGAACCCTTCTCCTGGCGCTCCCCTTCCGGGGGATATACCGACATGGTGGCAGCCGATGTGAATGGGGATGGCGTGGATGAGATCGTGGCCATCGGTGGCACCCGAGCCGTTTTACTTGTCCCCTATGCCCCAGGCACTCCCCCGCAATTCGAACAGACCATCCCGGCCGGTTTCCATTACGTGTCCGTGGCCGCGGGGGATTTTGTGCCCGGTGATAACGGTCGTGATGAGATCCTCTTGCAACGCACCGATAGCCGGAATGGGGCTTATAGCGTCCAAATCTACGACGGCAACGCCGATGGCACCAGTTGGCAACTGGTCTTTGATGAATCCTTTGGCGCCCAATGGTTACGCATGGCGGGCGGTGATGTGGATGGCCTGGAAGGTGACGAGCTGATCATGGTGCGCAACGGAACCCCCGAAAATCCAGACAAACGCCTGGTCATCCGCAAATACGCGCCCACCGATCCCAATGGCCCCTGGCTTCAATTGATCGATAGCGTTTATAACTTCAGTTGGATCGATTTGGCTACCGGGAACACGCACCAGAATAATGGAAATATCGATGAGATCCTCCTCTCTCGAAGTGAGGTTTTGGGGTATTTCGATTCCTTCCTGGTGTTCCAGTATTACAACTATCAGCTTTCCGATGCCCCTCAAGGTGGGGGCAAGTATTATCCCTACTGGACCGACATCGGCGTGGGGGATATCAATGGGAATGGCGATGACGAAGTCTTTTTGATCCGAGACCCGCAGACCAATGGCGGCATTTCCTTGATCGCCCGCAACTGGGGTGAAGACACCATCCCCAACTGGGAACTTTCTTTGGGGCGGAATCTCAAACGGGTGGAAATGGGGGACGTGGATGGCGATAACAAGGCCGAGGTGGTGCTTGCTCAATCCAACTCCTATCGCATCTACTGGTCCCCTGATCTGAACTTCAACCATAGTGGGGATATGGCCGCGAGCTTCAGCTCGCCCGTGGTAATCCAGTTGGGGAACTTTGACGGGACGGGCATCTCGGTGGAACCCCCTCGCATGGTCGTGAACCCGACCTCCTTGGGCTTTGAGATGACCCGCGGGGAGAGCGTGCCCGCGGCTCAGACCTTCCAGGTGACCAACGCGGGCGGTGGCACCCTGAATATCCATGTGGATGCACGCACCCAAAGTGGGGGCGATTGGCTGGAAGTAACACCCTTTGATGCCAGTGCGCCCGCCACCTTCACTGTGCGCATCAAAGATGTGGCATCTACCATGGCTCCGGGGACCTATGACGCGACCGTCACCGTGACCGGGACTTCCCCCGCGGGCGAGGTGGAAGATGGGGACCAGGTGGTGACGGTGCGACTCACCATTCGTCCTACGGGTCCCATGCTGCAAGTCACTCCCGACCGTTACGACTTTTCCATGAACTTCGGCGGCATTCTGCCCCAGGCCGAACCGCTCCAGATCCGCAATGTGGGGGATGGCGGTGCTATCCCCTATCGCATCAGCGTCACCACGGGCGACGGGGGCAACTGGCTGCAACTGAGCCAATACAGCGGCACCACCGATGACACCGTGGATGTGATCCTGGCTGTGCGGGATCTCCCCCCGGGCGATTACACCGGCCTGATTACGATAACAGCCGATAGCGCGGTGGAAGGGAGCCCCGCCACCATCCCCGTCACCCTTCACATCGAAGCCACAGGCATGGTGGTCACCCCCACCCAAATGCACTTCCTGGCCTTCCAGGGCCAACCCTCGCCGGTGAAAGAGGTGTTGATCGACCAGGCAGCCGAAGGAAGTGGCGCGATCCATTGGTACGCGTATGTAGTGCCTTCGGGCGATTGGTGGGAAGATGTCGCTCCCGCGTACCGGGCCGGCGAACTCCACTTCAGTCGACGGACCCCGGATGCGTTGATTTTTGTGGATGCCACGGGCAAGGAAAGCGCGTTGCAATATGTGCCTTGGGTCCGGCTTATTCCCGATCACGGCATCACCCCTCGGCTGATGCAAGTGACGCTGGATGTGCCCCGGGCCCCGGTTGGGGAATCGCGGGTCACCATTCTGGTCGATGGCGGCCCGGGAACGCCTAACCGCTTCCAGGGCGTGGACGTGCTGATCGATGTGGCCGCGGACCAAGGCGCGGTGTGGTTGCCCATCATTGCTCCCTAAACCCCTGGGTCATCCCTGACCCCCAATGGCCGGTGGTAAGTTCCGATTTTCGGGCTTGCCCCGGCCTTTGTTTTTCGCTCCTATGGAGAAGCCGAGACAAAAACGTCATTCCGAGGGAGCGAAGCGACCGAGGAATCTAGCGAAGCGCAAAAACCACGGCATGGCGCTCACTTCGCTCACTAGATGCTTCGCTCCCTCTGGTCGCTCAGCATGGCGTAATCAAAGCGCTGCGAATTCCAATATGAGCGTTGTTTTTAAGTCCTCAGCAGCCGTTCGGCCAGCCAGGGCAGCACCTCCGCCACATCGGCCCGCAGAAGCACGTTCGCCAGATGGTCCAGCGGGGTCATGCCCAGGGTGGCAATAATCAACCTGGCCCCACTCCGCACCGCCAGCGCGGGTAAATCGGCCGCGGGCATCACCTCCAACGAGGACCCTACCACGACCATCAGGTCGCTATGCAGAGCCTCCTCCTGGGCCCGAACCACCACCTCATGCGGCAAAGGCTCCCCAAAAAGAACCACCTCGGGCTTCATCACCTCCCCACACTGAGGGCAAAGGGGGAGCGTGCCTTCCCGCAGAAACGCGTCCAGGTAGGGTTCACTTGCTCCCCGCCACCCGCAATGCAAGCAATGTACGCGCCGCAGATGCCCATGAAGTTCCAACACCCGTTGCGACCCGGCCTTTTGATGCAAGCCATCAATGTTTTGGGTGATCAACGTCGCGATCTTTCCCCCCTGTTCCAATTGCGCCAAAGCCGTATGCGCGGGATTGGGTTGGGCTTGCAATATATCTCGAGCCAGCGGCTGAAACCACCGATAAAAACGCTGCGGACGTTCTCGAAACCCCCACAGACTGGCCACTTCCAGGGGATTGGTGAAACTCCACAACCCGCTTTCATCGGAACGGAAATCAGGAATGCCCGAGGGGGTCGAAATCCCCGCGCCTGTCAGGACCACGACCCGGTGGGCTTGCTGCCAGAGCTGCAATGCCTGATGCAGGTCAACGTGGATCTCTTGCAAAGAGGGTGTTTTACGGCGACGGAACACGTTGGACAACGGCCTTGTTTTTCTGATTATGGGACAATTCGTGTAAACTTATCTCACTCATTATACCATTTTTCTGCGAGGCCATCTATCTATGATCACTGAATGGGGTCGCCGTCACCTCAAAGTTGTCCTGGAGCCCATAGCCAGCATTTTTCGGGCGCTGCACATCACCCCCAACGTGATTACCCTGACGGGGTTCTTGCTCAACCTGATTGTCGCCTATCTTATCATCATCGGCCAGGTGCGATGGGCCGGTGTGGTCTTTCTCATCGCGGCCGGGGCCGATGCCATCGATGGCACCCTGGCCCGGCAGTTGGGGGTGCGCAATAAATTCGGTGCCTTTTGGGATAGCACCCTCGATCGCCTGAGCGAATCCTTTGTGCTCATGGCCATCGGCTACGTCTTCGCGATGAACCAGCAACCCGGGTACGTGGCTGTGGCCTTTTTGGCTTTGATTGCCAGCTTTTTGGTCAGCTATACCCGGGCCCGAGGAGAAGGCCTGGGGGTTGACGTCAAGGTCGGGATAGGCACCCGGGTGGAGCGGTTCATTGTCATGGCTCTGGCTTTGCTTTTGAATCAATTGCTCATCGGTCTTGTGGTCATTGTCATTTTGGCCGGGATTACGGTCCTGCAACGCATGTGGGCAGTACGCCAAGCGACCTATGCGATGGCCGCGGCCGAAACCGATCATCACGACCCTGGCACGCAAGTAGAGGACGCAGATGAACGCTGATAGAGGCAGATTCACGCAGATAAAATTAAAATAAAGGTAGAGGCAAAGACACGAAGAAAATGTTTATCTTTCCCTTTGTGCCTTGGTGTCCTTCGTGTCCTTCGTGGTTTCTTGCCTTGCTATGAGAGGGTACGTGTATAGTTACATCCATGTTTGCATAATAAAACAGGGTCGGGTATGATATACATGGTGTGCGTAGACGACATTGTTTGATCGGCGAACGCAATTTTTGCAAATTCCCCCTCGGCAGCACTCTTCTTTGCTTTTGCCGTAACCTTTTCTCCTTTCCCCCGTCTTGACTCAAGAAAGCGTTTTGCCGCCAACATTTTCCACCTCGGAGGCGGCGTTGGTGGAACGGGCCGCTGCCCATGACCCGGAAGCCATCGCCCGACTCTACGATCTCTACGCGCCCAAAATTCAGAGCTTTATTTACCACCGAACCAGTGATCCTGTGGTGACTGAGGATCTGACCGCGCAGGTGTTTTTACAAATGCTGGAAGCCATGCGGGGTGGAAAGGGTTGGCGTACCTCCTTTTCTGGTTGGATTTATCGTATTGCCCACAACTTAATTGTCGATTACTATCGCAAACGAAGCCAGGCCACCTATACTCATCTCGATGATGCCCCCTATCTGCCCGCGGGTGAGGGGGATCCCTACCGTACCACTGCGGCCAAATTGGAACGCGACGCGCTCCTCCGCGCCATCGACCAGCTGACCGAGGACCAGGCCCAGGTCGTGACCTTGCGTTTTTTGGAAGGTTACAGCATCGCGGAGGTCGCTCAAATCATGCATAAATCCGAAGGCGCTATCAAAGCCTTGCAGTTTCGTGCCATGGCGTCCCTTCGTCGCCTTTTAGGACAACAAGAACCGTGAGCACCGAAGACCCTCGCCTTTACGATCTCCTACAATCGCTGCTCGAATCGGACCCTGCGGAGGTCCAGGCTTTTGGCGCGGGCGATGATCTGGAAGAGATGTTGGAAGAGGTGGAAGAGTTGGTGGGATTGGCCCGCCAACTCCAAGCCTTGGGCCGACAGACCATGCCCCATGCCCCTGCGGCGCTGGCTCGCTCCAAGGAACGGGTGCTCCACGCCCTGCCCGAACCTCGCCCTGCCCCGGCTTCTCCGCTTTCCCGGTCGATCCCCAAGGGAGCATGGCCGTGGAACTGGACCTCGGCCATGCGCTGGGCGCCGGTCATGGCGGTTTTTGTTCTCACCTTCCTCATCTTGATGGCCCTGACGGTCTCGGCATCGGCTCAGGCCATGCCCGATAGTCCCCTCTATCCGGTGAAACGCACGGCCGAAGCTTTGACCCTTAAGTTGGCCCCCCCCTCCAGGCGGCCCGCGATCCAACAAGCCTACAACCAGCGGCGGGCGGAAGAAATCCAATACGCGCAAACCCATGGCATCCAGGTTCAGGCCCCTTACGAAGGCGTCGTCACCTATTGTTCGGGCCAGACTTGCCGCATCGGTCCCTTTGATGTCATCCTTCCCCCACAGCAAGCTGCTCAACTTCGGCCAGGGGACCACGTCCACGTGCTTATTCAGGTTCAACCCGATGAATCCCTGGTCGCATTGGCGGTGGAGCCCAAAGTCAACAAATCGACGCCTTGGGTGGAGGAGGTCCCCCCCAGTCCCATACCGGGTGCGATCATCCCCTCCCGAGCGACCGATACCCCGGCCGTGGTCTCCCCTCCCAGGCCCCATGCTTCCACCTCGCCTCACAAACCCCCTC
>JALWZT010000261.1 GCA_027002405.1 Anaerolineae bacterium
GAGGGCGCAGAGGACACAGAATCAACTGAACACTGATTACTGATTACTGATAACTGATTACTCCTACTCGCGCCTAACCTCGGCCTAACAATCCTCAATCCTAATCCTGATCCTATTTACGGAACAGTCACCTCGCCACATCCTTTTTCCACCAATCTCCTCATGCCCCACTTGCTTATCCTTGCCCTCCCCGTGCCCCCGCCCGCGCTGGCGACGTTGGGCAAACTACTCGAAGAACGAGTGATAGAAACCCCCTACGGCCCGGTGGGACCATGGGCCCGCCGCGCGTGCACTGCCTGCGATGCGGAACTTTGGATCCTGCCCTATTTCGGCGCACCCACCCGCACCGATCCTCGGGCCACCCTGTGGGCCGCCAAAGACCTGGGCGTGCAGCGGATTCTGGCCGTGGAAGGCATGGTGGGGCTGGACCATTTGCTCACTCGCGGGGACATGGTCCTGCCCATCGATTACATCGATTGGACCAAACATCAGCCCACCACCTTTTTTGAAAAAACCGGGGCTGGCTACATTTCGCAAAAGCCCCCCTTTTGTCCCGATATCAGCGCGGCCATCCGAGATCATCTCCCCCAGGCCCGGCCGGCTATCTATCTGGGAGACGAAGGCCCGCGGCACGAAACCGCGGCCGAAGCTCGCATGTTCCAGCAATGGGGCGCGCATGTGCGGGGATTGAACCTGGTCCCCGAAACATACCTGGCCAAGGAACTGGAGCTCTGCTTTGCCGCGGTGGGGATCATCACCGCGCATGGTGCGGATCGGGAACGCGCGCGGGGTCAGGGCGAAGTCAGACAAGCCACCCGGCAAGTGCTGGAGGCCATCCCCCGTATTCTGGCCTCTTTGCCCGATCCCCCCACGTGTGGATGCAATCATCTTCAAGACAGCGCCCGCCAACGGGGCGTGCTTTCTCCCAACTGGAAGGAGTGGTCCTAAACGGATGTCCTTGCTTTCTGAGCTCATAGCTTTGGGACAGACCTTGGTTGCCCAAGGGCTAGTGTTGGGCAGCGGCGGGAACTTGAGTTTCCGAGAGGGGGATACCATGTACATCACCCGCTCGGGCGCGTTGCTGCACCAGCTCACCCCGCAGGATTTTCTGCCAGTACCCGTGCAGGCCCCTTATCAACGCCCTGCCACGGGCCCGCGGCCATCGACCGAAACCCCTATGCATCAAGCAGCCTACCGGGCCCGCGACGATGCCCGGGTTATCATCCATTGCCACCCGGTGAACGCCATTGCCTGGGCCATGCAAGGGATGCCTTTGCCCGCGGTCACGCCCGATTTCACCCTGTACCTGGGCGCGGAAGTGCCCACCCTGCCCTACTTTCTCCCCGGGTCCTCCTCCTTGGCTCGGGCCGTGGCTTCGGCCCTGGCCCAATCCCCTGCTGTTCTTTTGGCAAACCACGGCGTGTTGGTGACCGGGCACGATGTGGAACAGGCCCGGCTGCGCCTCTATCATATCGATGACACCGCGTCCATCTGTCTGCGGGCCCAGGCCGCAGGTGCCTTGCGCCCCTTGTCGGCAGAAGCCATCGCGGAAATCCTGGCGATTTATGGTTCTCACAAAAAGTAATGCGGCCAGTCCCCCTCTGGCTCTTTATATTCACATCCCCTTTTGCCAACGCAAATGCCCTTACTGTGATTTCAACACCTACGCGGGGCGTGAAGCTCAATACGAATCCTTTGTGCGCGCTTTAGCTCATGACCTGCGGCGCGCGGGCCAGGCCCTGAACCGTCCCCAGGTACGCACCCTTTTTCTGGGAGGTGGCACCCCCACGGTTTTGGAGCCTGATCATCTGGCATGGATTTTTGAAGCTGTGCATCAGGGGTTTCGAATCCTCCCGACCGCGGAAATCACCAGCGAGGCGAACCCGGGCACCGTGGACGCGGCCCGGTTCCAGACCTTGCGCGCGTTGGGGGTGAATCGATTGAGCATGGGCGTGCAGTCCTTCCTGGATGAGGAATTGCGCTTTCTGGGCCGCATCCATACCGCGGAGGAAGCCCGCCGCGCCTTTCAATGGGCCCGCCGCGCGGGGTTTGAAAACATCAATCTCGACTTCATCTACGGGATTCCAGGCCAAACCATGGCGGCCTGGCGCCGTACGCTGACCACAGCCCTGGCGCTAAAGCCCGAACATCTTTCCCTCTACAGCCTGACCGTGGAGCCGGGGACACCCCTGGCCGCGTGGGTGGCTCGGGGCCAGGTGGATGCACCGGACCCGGACCAGGCCGCGGATATGTATGAGCTGGCGCAAGAGCTTCTGGCCGCGGCGGGCTATGAGCATTATGAAATCTCCAATTGGGCCCAGGGACCTTTGGACCAAGATGAGATCCCCCGCTTTGCTTCCCGGCATAACCTGGTCTATTGGCGCAATGAACCGTATCTGGGATTTGGGCCCGGCGCGCACAGTTGGTTTCAGGGCGTACGCCGGGCTGTCGTCGCGGATGTGGGCGAATACATCCGCCGGGTGACGGCAGGAGTCCCATGTTGGAGCATGACGGAGCCCATCTCACGCCCCTTGGAGATGGGGGAAACCATGATGCTGGGGTTACGCCTGGTGCGCGCGGGGGTGGATCGGGCCTGGTTCCGACGGCGATTTGGGGTGGATATCGCGGATGTGTGGCCCCAGGCCCTGGTCGATTTGCAAACTCGCGGGCTTATCGAGATGACGCCTGCTCATGTGCGGCTTTCCCCTTCGGCCTATCTGATAGGGAACGAGGTTTTCGCCGCGTTTTTGCCGTAGCCTGCAAGCTTGCACATTCTTCCATCAGAGATTATGATGGGGGGAAGACAGGCTTTCGGCCGTCTTGAGCCACGGCTCGCCGATACCGAAGAAAAGAGAACGCAGATTGGCGCAGATGCTTCGCAGCGCAGATTTCCACTGATTACTGATAACTGAACACTGAACACTGATTACTCTATTTCCAAACCAGGAGCATCCTCATGTCCCGACCCCGATTGATGATCCCCGGCCCCATTGAATTTACCGATGAAGTGATGGCCGAAATGGCCCGTCCTACGCCCAGCCATGTGGACCCCGGCTTTATCGCCATCTTTGGCCAGGCCCTGGAGGATTTGCGCTCGGTCTTTTTGGCTGGCCCCGACTATCAACCCTTCATCCTGGCTGGTTCCGGCACCCTGGCCATGGATAGCGCGGTGGCGAATCTAGTGGAACCCGGAGACCGGGTGCTGGTGGTTGATACGGGCTACTTTAGCCAGCGGATGGCAGATATTGTTCAGCGTTACGGCGGAGAAGTCACACGTCTACGGGCGGCGCCGGGGGAAACCGTCTCTGCCGAGCAGTTACGAGAGGCTTTGGCCCAGGATGCCTACGATCTGGTGACGATCACCCATGTGGACACCTCCACAGGCGTGCTTACCGATGTGCAAGGTTTGACTGCCGCGGCCAAGGATGAAGGCGCCCTGGTCATTGTGGATGGGGTGTGTGCTGCGGCCGCGGAGGAGATGAGGCAGGAAGCCTGGGATGTGGATGTGTATCTCACAGCTTCTCAGAAGGCCATAGGCACCCCTCCGGGCCTGGGTTTGCTGGTGGTTTCACCCCAGGCCAAAGCAAAATGGTTGGGGCGATCCACGCCCGTAGGGAGTTATTACAGCGATTGGGGTTATTGGCTGCCCATTATGGAAGCCTACGAGGCGCGCAAGGCCAGTTATTTTGCCACCCCTGCGGTCAATCTGGTCATGGCTTTGGCTGTGAGCCTGAGGCAGATTTTGAATGAAGGGATGGAGCAGGTATTCGCCCGCCATGAGCGGCTGAGCAACGCGGTAAAGGCGGGCATCGAGGCCATGGGGCTGGGACAAGTACCTACCGACGCGGCCCACGCGGCCCATACCCTGACCTGCCCCCGGTATCCCGAAGGGGTGGATGCCGGTTTTCTGAAATTCGTGCGGGAAGAAGGTGCGATCCTGGCGGGCGGGTTGCATCCCGCGATCAAAAGCGAGTACTTCCGGATCGGACACATGGGCGCGGTCAGTCGGGCCGATGTGCTAACCGTGTTGGGCGCGGTGGAAGCCGGTCTGCGCCGCGCTGGATATGCGGTGGAGCCGGGCGTGGCCCTGGCCGCAGCCCAGGCCGAACTGGCCCGATGACCTTTGGGACAGGCACCATGAGCGATAGCTCACCGCATAACGACGGAAATGGGGCGCAAGTGGCAGGTGAGCATAAGACCTCGGAGGGTCTGCGCAAACCTCCGAGGTCTGGGGCCACCACGCCCGCCCGGCGATGAAGTGAACCTGTTGGCTTACTGTGGTACGCTGAGGATACTCCCTCCCGACCGCTTCTGCAGGGGGATGAGTCTTACGTAGCCCCTCCATTCCGGGCGATCACCCCTCCCCCGCAAGCGGGGGAGGGGCA
>JALWZT010000262.1 GCA_027002405.1 Anaerolineae bacterium
CCACCACCCCTCCCGGGACCCCCATCGCTCTTGGGGTGGGCTATATCCCCAGTGTGCAATTTGCGCCCCTTTATGTGGCTATGAAAAAAGGGTATTTCGCGGAGGAAGGCCTGGATGTCACCCTGGAATATGGTTTTGAAACAGATTATGTGAAACTTCTGGGTTTGAACGAGCGAGCATTTATCATTGCCAGTGGAGATGTGGTCATTTTGGGTCGGGCCCAAGGCCTGCCCATCACTTATGTGGCGGAATGGTACACCAAATACCCGGTGGTAGTCTTTTCCCTGGCCGAAAAAGGCATCCGCATCCCTCAAGACCTGGTGGATAAAACTGTGGGTATTCCCAGCCTCTTTGGCACCAGCTATGTAGGATGGAAAGCCCTGGTCCAGGCCACCAAACTGCCCGAAGATAACATCACCCTGAAAACCATTGGCTTTACCCAGGCCGCGGCGGTGCAAGATGGATTGGTGGATGCAGCCGTGGATTATGCCGCTAATGGCCCGGTTCAACTCCAGGTGCAGGATATCCCTACCAACATCATTGTCATCGATGATTACATGCATCTCCCCAGCAACGGCCTGGTTACCAATGAACAGACCCTGGCCGAGCATCCTGAATGGGTTCAGGGCATGGTACGGGGTCTTCTGCGGGGCATTGCCGACACCTTGAATCAGCCTGATGAGGCTTTTGAAATCAGCCTGCAATACGTGCCCGAGGCCGCTCAAAACCCCAAAATCAACCGGGCCATATTCGACGCCTCCCTGCCCTATTGGACGCCCGATTCGCCAGAGATGTTCGGACGAACCGCACCGGCCATCTGGCCCGAAACCGCCGCCTTTTTGCAAAACGTGGGGCTGGTGAATACGGCTGTGGAGACCAAAAACATCTGGACCAATGACTTTGTCGAAAACGCGGGTGTCGACCTGCGCCGATGATGCTGCTTTCCCTGGAACATCTTTCCAAAACCTTTGGCGAGCCCGCGGCCCCGTTGCACGCGCTGCAAGATATCTCCTTTCAGGTGCAACGGGGTGAATTTGTATGCCTGGTGGGGCCCAGCGGGAGCGGCAAAACCACCTTGTTGCACATCATTGCCGGCCTTCTTCCTCCCACAGAAGGACGGGTGCTCCTGGATGGAGAACCGATCCGGGAGCCTAATCCCCGGGTGGGGATCGTGTTCCAATCCAGCAACCTCATGCCCTGGCGCACGGTCTTAGACAATGCAGCCTTGCCTTTGGAATTGCGAGGGGTGCCGCGCGGCCAACGCTACGAAATCGCCCGACATTCCATTCACCTGGTGGCTCTGGATGGTTTTGAACATCATTATCCCCATCAACTTTCCGGAGGCATGCAACAACGCGCGGCCATTGCCCGGACCCTGGTGCAAAATCCTGAAATCATGCTTCTGGATGAGCCTTTCGCGTCTTTGGACGCGCTGACTCGAGAATATCTCGATCAGGAACTCATGCGGGTGCACGAAACCGAGGGGATCACCGTGTTGATGGTCACCCATGCGATCCACGAAGCGGTGTGGCTGGCCGACCGGGTGTTGATTCTTTCCCAACATCCGGGCAGGCTCAAAGCCGACATAGCCATCCCCCTGCCTCGGCCTCGCACCGATGCCTTGCTCACCGATCCCCATTACCTGGCACTCATCCAAACTGTCCGGGCTCACATTGATCGCCCCACCCGCCCGAAATAGGGGACGCAGATTTGCGCCGATGCTCCGCAGCGCAGATTTTCGCAGATGTTCGTCATGCTGAGCGACCGAAGGGAGCGAAAGCCTGCCCTGAGGAATCGAAGGGCATCTAGCGAGCGAAGCGAGCGCCATGCCGTGGTTTTTGCGCTTCGCTAGATTTCCTTCGACTGCGCTCAGGACATGCCTCGGTCGCTTCGCTCCCTCGGAATGACGTCGCAAGGCTCTATTTTCAAAGCAGTCCGACGGCGGGCCACCCCGCGCCGATACCGACGAAAATGCCTCGCGGCCAGGGCGGCGTGACTCGTATTCCGTATTGCGTATTGCGTAACGACTGGACGGAATACGGAATACGCAATACGAACCTTTGCCGACTCGCCCAACGTCGGCCTGGCGACTCCTCAGCAACCAGCGATCATTCTATTTTCATAGCAGATCTTCAGGAAAATCAATATCTCGAAGAAAACCGGGGTCGGCTTCCAACCAATGGATGGCGTGGGGATGGGCGCGCATCACCCCACGGCCTCCTTGATCCCCTGTGACCTTCATCAACTCGGGGAAAAAGGCCCGGGCAAAAAGCACCGGATTGCCGGGCCGTTCTCCCGCGCGCGGGGCCACAATGCCTGCACGGGTGGTTTCGTAGGCGCGAAGGATACGGTGAATCCATGCTGGCGTCAGATTGGGCTGATCAGCCAAAACAAAGAGGGCTGCGTCAGGCTCGATGCGCAAAGCCCGCAACCCTGCGCGCACGCTGGTGCTCATGCCCCGGGCCCAATCTCGATGGATGACCAGGGTCACGGGCAGTCCGTGGACCGCGGGCGCGATTCGGTCTGCGTACGCCCCCAGGGTCACCACGACCTCATCCACCTGAGCAGTCAAAACCTGCCAAAGCACGTGGCGTAACAAGGGCTGTCCCTGCCAGGGGACAAGCTGCTTCGGCGCGCCAAACCGGCGAGACGCGCCTGCCGCCAGAACAATGGCCGCCACACGTGGGCGCCTCGAGGTCATCATCACTCCAAAGGAGAAAGCCAACGTTCTCGGGTGCTGCCTTCGGCCGCCCAGCCCGTGAGCCCATCCGCGCGCTGAACTTTCCACCAACGCACATTGTCCAAAATGACCGGCCCATCAATCACTTGCAGATGGGTCCCGGCCACCACGCGCTTAATGAGCAACCCCCGCACCCCGGGCTCATAACGGATGCTGAGGTTACGCCCGTTGGCCGTGGTCACCTGCACCACATCGCCCAGGCGCACCGGGCGATTCACCGGACGTTTGTCGCCCAATTCGCCGGAAAGCCACACTTCCTGATCATCCCCGCCCGCCACCCACCCCGCCAGGCCGTGACCATTATCCACCCGCCACCACAAGTAGCCATCCTGGTTTACGGGGCCTTCCATCACCTTCACCACGGCATTGGGCGGATAGTTGCCCAGGCGCCTGGCCGTAGGGGAAGGGGCTTCCCGCACATTCAGGCCGGTGCGAGCCACCACCCGGGCCGGTTGGCCCGGCACGATGCCGCCGGGATAGGGCGTGGGGGTGGCCGTGGGCTGGATGGGAGAAGGGGTGGCTGTAGGGGTGAGGGTGAGATAAAGGGCCCGCACCGCAGGAGGGGGCGTGGGGGTCACCGTGGCCGGTGTTACGACAATGGTTTTCACGACAGAAAAGATGGGCGCGGGCGTGGGAGATGGGTCGGGAGTGGGGACAAACGCGCCACAGGCGCCCAGCATCAAAGCCAGAGCTCCCCAAAGCATGAAGGAATGAAGCTGGCTTTCCTGAAAAAAGGCCACGAAGGCACGAAGATACGAAGGCATGGAGAAAGTAATCAGTGATCAGTTATCAGTAATCAGTGTTCAGTAAGGTTTTTCAGGACATCCATCGTTATGTGGTGAACTATCGCTCATGCTGGTTATTGTAATCCCCCATGCGGGCTGCCGCCAATTTTCTTCAATCATGATAGAATACATCTCATGAGCCTCTCTCTCTATTCCGAATACCGACAACAACAACTGGAAGCCCTGCTGGAGATTACCCGCATCTTCGCGTCCAGCCCGGACCTTTCCACCCTTTTACGCACCATCCTGGGCTACGCGGCTAAAATGGTGCAGGCGGATTTCGGATACATTGCCTTGACCACCCGCTCGGGCTCTTTGCGCATCACCACCGGGTATCGGCTTCCTACTGCGGTGTTCGAACGTCTTTCTCCCTACCTGGCCCAGAAGCGCCCCGTGGCCGATTTCTGGTCCGAAAAGGAATTACACCGCCAACTAACCTTGGTGAATGAGGCGGTCCCTGCCCCCCTGGAACAGGTCATCGCGTTGCCTTTGGTGTTGGAAGATGAAGAAATCGTGGGAGGCATTTTCCTTTTTCGTCAGGGGTCCATTGCCTTCACGCCTGGGGACCGGGTGCTGTTACGAGATTTTGCGGATCAGGCCGCGGTGGCCGTGCGCAACGCCCGCCAGGTGGAACAACTGCGAACGGAAAAGGCTCGAATCGAGGCCATCATCGAAAATAATCCCAATGGCATCATGATCCTGGATCCCCAAATGCGGGTCGAGGAGCTGAATCGGGCGCTTTCCCGACTGCTGGGGGTCTCTATCCAGGAAGCCCGGGGCAAACATTGTGCAGAAGTCCTTAAACTGACCAACATTTCGGGCGAACATCTGTGTCTGGCCCCAGGCG
>JALWZT010000263.1 GCA_027002405.1 Anaerolineae bacterium
GGGGCAACATGATTGCGCTGGTCAGGGAGGGGGACGCGGCCCGGGTGGCGCGGGGGCTGGAGGCCGGGGGCGCCACCCGTGTGCTATCCACGACCATCGGGCCTGCAAACCCCTCATGAGCTGTGGTACAATACATGCAACACCTCACCTCTCAATTATCGAGAAAGATTATGGATATTCAGGAATTGATTATCGAACAGATTGAAACTCTGCTCCAAAAATAACGGGACGATTCGCTTCCATTTTGCCTTCTGACAATATGACTCCAACTGAAACCATCGCCATCATCGACGCGGACATCCGCAGCGGGGAGGACGAACTCGCCCGGGAGCAGGTCCTTGCCCGGCTGCACGCCTTCCAGGACGCGTCCATCACGCCCTTGTGGGTGAACTGGCTGCGCTCCCGCGCGGACCTGCGCGTCGTCTGCATGGTGCATGATCTCACCCGCCTGGATGATTTTCTCATCGACGTGCTGCGTGAAGCCCGCGGGGTCATCGGCACCCGGGCCGTGCTCTCCTTTGGCGGTCGGGCGGATATCAACCGTTTGCTGGAGATCCCCCTGGCGGCCAACGGTCAGCTTTACGCGGCCAATGTACGCATCAAACTGGCACCCGGTTACGATCGGGAGGCTTTTGATGCCATCTGGAGCCTGCCCATCCATCCCCAGGTCAAACCTGTGTGGCTGTTGCGTACCTATCACGGCTTTGATGCGGATCTGAACATGCTTCTCTTTTCCGAGAACCATCCTGCCATCAACGGCTACATCACAAGCTGGCTGCGGCCGGTGGACGGGCTCATCGACACCCAGCTCTGCGACGTCATCGACTGGTATCTTCTGGCCTCGCCCGACCAGATGATTCAACTCGCGGAGCGGTTCTTCGAATTCAATCGAGAAGAAAGCAACGGTTGACCGCATGAACGCTGCCTGCTATGAAAATAGAATGATCGCTGGTTGCTGAGGAATCGCCAGGCCGACGTTGGGCGAGTCGGCAACGGGCGTGATGCGTGAAACGTGAAACGTGAGAACCTTACGCATCACGCATTACGCATCACGTGCTCGGCTTCCCGCGCCAGCCTAGCCGCGAGACGTTTTCCTCGGTATCGGCGAACTGCCGTTCGTGGTGACTGCTTTGTAAATAGGATTCGGATCAGGATTAGGATTGAGATCATCAGGACAACGTTGAGCGAGGCAACAATGGGAGTAGTGTTCAGTGTTCAGTAGTTGAACATAAGACCATCTGCGGAAATCTGCGAAGCATCTGCGTGCATCTGCGTCCTCATTTTCGTATGCGGGGCTGCGCCTGCCGTCGGACTCTTCCGAAATAATCTGATCATATCCCACACCACGGCTCAATCTCCGATCGCTATGACAACAGCCACATCCTTCACAACCATCCTTTTCCATACGTCAGACAACATCGCCACCATCACCCTCAACCGGCCCGAGCGCCTCAACGCCCTGACCACGGGCATGGCCAGGGAGCTGCTGGCCGCGCTGAAGACCTGCGCCCGAGATGACGCCATCCGCTGCGTGGTCCTCACCGCCGCGGGGCGTGGCTTCAGCGCCGGGCAAGACCTGGCCGAATTCAGCCAGGTATCCGATGATTTCTCTGTGGCCGATCACCTGCGCCGTGGCTACAATCGGCTCGTCCTCGCCCTGCGCGAGCTGGAAAAACCTGTCATCGCCGCGGTGAACGGCGTGGCTGCAGGCGCGGGCATGGGCCTGGCCCTGGCTGCGGACATGCGCATCGCCTCGGACCAGGCCAGCTTCGTTACCGCGTTCATCGGCATCGGCCTCGCGCCTGATAGCGGCGTGAGCTGGCACCTGGAACGGCTTATCGGCCCGGCTCGGGCCTTTGAGCTGCTGGCCACGGGCCGCAAAGTGACCGCGGAGGAAGCCCTGCGCCTGGGCCTGGTCAACCAGGTGGTACCCGCGCAGGAACTGGAGACCACGGTCTCCGCGCTGGCCCGCCAGCTCGCCCACGGGCCCACCCGCAGCATCGGCCTCACCAAGCGAGTGCTGAACAAGGTCGCGACCCTGACCCTGGCCGAAGCCCTGGAATACGAAGCGCAAATCCAGGATATCGCCATTCGCACCGCGGACCACCAGGAAGGCGTCCGGGCCTTCCTGGAAAAACGCCCACCGCAATTTTCAGGTAAGTAAATTTGAGGTCTCTCCATGCGAGCAGTCGGTTCATCCATCCCCCGCTTTGATGCCCGGGACAAAGTCACGGGCCAGGCCCTCTATCCGGGCGACATCCACCTGCCCGGCCAGCTTTACATGAAAATCCTTTGGCCCGAGCAGGTGCCCGCGCGCATCACCCGCTTCGACGTGAGTAAGGCCCTGGCCGCGCCCGGCGTTGTGGCTGTGCTCGCGGCCGAGGACGTGCCCGTCAACGAATACGGCCTGATCATGCCCGACCAGGAGGTGTTGTGCGGTCGCGTCGGCGGCCTGGTGCGCAGCATCATCGACCAGGTGGCCCTGGTCATTGCCGAGAGCGAAGAACAGGCCGAGGCCGCGCTGGCACTCATCGACATCGAATACGAACCCCTGCCTGGCGTGTACAGCATCGAAGAAGCCCTCGCGGCCGACGCACCCATCGTCCATCCCGAAAAAGGGAACACGAACATCCTCCACAGCTACCGCATCCGCCTGGGCGACGTGGAAAAAGCCTTTGCCGAGGCCGACGTTATCGTGGAGCGCACCTACCGCACCCATCCTCAGGAACATGCCTATCTCCAACCCGAAGCAGGCCTGGGCTTTGTCCGCCCCGACGGCAAGATTGAAGTCATTGTGGGTGGGCAATGGATGCACGAGGACCGGGAACAGATCGCGCATGCCCTGGACCTGCCCGAAGACCAGATCGTCGTGCGCTATCCCCCCGTGGGCGGTGCGTTCGGCGGCCGCGAAGACATGAGCGTCCAGATCATCCTGGCTCTGGCCGCGCAAAAGACCGGCCGCCCTGTGAAAATCCAGTGGTCGCGCACGGAATCTATCCGTGGGCATCACAAGCGCCATGCCATGGTCGCGCACGCCAAATGGGCGGCCACGAAGGATGGCAAGCTGCTGGCTGCCCAGGTGGATGTGAGCACCGACGCTGGGGCCTATGCCTACACCTCCACCAAAGTGCTGGGCAATCTCACCCTCGCCTGCCTGGGTCCCTACGAAATCCCCAACGTGAAGGTGGACGCCCGTACCGTGTACACGAACAACATCGCTTCTGGCGCGTTCCGCGGCTTTGGCGGGCCGCAGGGCCACTTCATCGCCGAGATGCAGATGAACCACCTGGCCCAGGCCCTGGGCATGGACCCAGTAGAACTGCGCATGAAGAACCTGTGGCGGGAAGGCAGCCGGCTGGCCACCCGCAGCGTCTTGCCCCCCGGCGTGACCGTGCGGGAGACCCTGGCCGCGTGCGCGGAGCATGCTGGCTGGAAGAAGATCGATGCGGGGTGGCAGCGCCCGCGCGTGGAGGCCATCCCCGCAGGGCTCACCCCCGTGCACCGGGCTTTTTCCCTGGACGCGTCGGGGGGGCGCAAGGCCCGGGGCATCGGCATCGCCACCAGCTTCAAGAACGTGGGTTTCAGCCTGGGGTATGTGGATGAAAGCTGGGCCACGGTGGAACTGCACGGCGCCGAGGAGATCGAACGGGTTGTCGTGCATCATGCTGGCGCGGACGTGGGCCAGGGCGCGCATACTGTCATGCGCCAGTTCGCGGCCGACTTCATCGGCGTGTCATTGGACAAGGTCGAACTCATCGCCTCCGACACCGAACATACCTTGAACAGCGGCAGCTCCAGCGCCAGCCGTATGACCTTCATGGCAGGGAATGCCATCCGTGGCGCGGCCGAGGAGTCCCTGCGCCTGTGGCACGAAGAGGAGGAACGGCCCGCGATTGCCACCTATCGCTACGTGCCTCGCGCCACCAGCCCCTACGACCCCGAAACGGGCGAGGCTGATCCCAACATCGCGTACGGCTACTGCTCGCAAGCCGCGGAAGTGGAAGTTGATCTGGACACGGGCCATATCACCGTGCTCAACCTGTGGAACGTGACCGACGTGGGCCGGGCCGTGAACCCGGCCATGGTGCGGGGTCAGATCTATGGCGCGGTCGCCCAAAGCATCGGCTGGACCCTGCTGGAAGATTTGAAATATGACCGCGGTCAGATCCTCACCGACCGGCTCAGCACTTATCTCGTGCCCACGGTGCTGGATACGGCTATCCATATCGCGCCCGACTTCCTGGAAAACCCCGACCCGCAAGGCCCCTTGGGCGCCCGCGGCATGGGCGAGATGCCTTTCATCCCCACCGCGCCCGCGATCGTAGCCGCGGTGCACGACGCCACGGGCATCTGGTTCGACGAACTCCCCCTTACTCCCGAACGGGTGGCCATGCGGCTGAAGGAGGAGAGGATTGAGGATTAGGATTAAGGATTCTGTTCCTATCCGCGTTCATCTGCGTCCTCTATTTTCAAAGCAGTCCAACGGCGGGCCAGCCCGCGCCGATACCGACGAAAATGCCTCGCGGCCAGGGCGGCGTGACTCGTATTCCGTATTGCGTATTGCGTAACGACTGGACGGAATACGGAATACGCAATACGAACCTTTGCCGTCTCGCCCAACGTGGGTCTGGCGATCTTAATCCTAATCCTGATCCGAATCCTATTTACATAGCAGTCACCACGAACGGCAGTTCGCCGATACGGATGAAAACATCTCGCGGCCACGTTGGCGCGGGAAGCCGAGCCCGGGATGCGTAATGCGTGATGCGTAAGGCTCTCACGTTTTACGTTTCACGCATCACGCCCGTTGTCGCCTCGCTCAACGTCGGCCTGGCGATCCTTCCGCAACCGACGATCATGCTATTTTCAAAGCAGTCCAACGGCGGGCTCGCCCGCGCCGATACCAATGAAAATGGGAACGCAGATACACGCAGATGCTTCGCAGATTTCCGCAGATGGTCTTATGTTCAACTACTGAACACTGAACACTGAATACTGAACACTCCCATTGTTGCCTCGCTCAACGTTGTCCTGATGATCTCAATCCTAATCCTAATCCTATTCCTCCCTCATCCCTCACTATTCCCTAAGATAATCACCACGTTTCATGCCTCGACTACTCATCAACGGCTGGTTTTGGGGACGCACCGACACGGGCTCGGGACAGTATCTGCACGGACTCATCTGGGAATTGTACAAAGCCCTGCCCGAATGGCAGCTCATCTTGCTGACCCCGCCCATCTACGGGGATCAGCGCCTGCCCGCACCGCCGCCCACGGTGCAGAAAATCCGGGCGCCTTTGCCCTTCTGGGCCTTGAACGCGCAACTGATCAAACTGGCCTGGGAACAACGAGTCATCCCTCATTGGGCCGAACACCTGCACGCGGACGTGGTTTTTGTCCCCTATTGGGCTTCACCCATCACCTCGCCCGTGCCCGTGGTGGTGACCATCCACGACATGATCCCAGTGCTGTTGGAGGATTACGCCAGCGGCAAACTGGCCCGGGCCTACACCTGGCTTGTTTCCAAAAGCGCGCAAAGGGCCGACGCCATCCTCACCGTCAGTCAATCCGCGGCCGAGGACATCATCCGCCTTCTGGACATCCCGCCCCAGCGGGTGCACGTTACCTACGAGAGCCTGGGCGCGCCCCATGCGCCTGTCACCGATCCCGACGAACTGGCCCGCGTTCGCCAGCACTACGACCTGCCCGACCGCTATCTTTTCTACCTGGGCGGCTTTGATCCCCGCAAGAACGTGCCTTTGCTGCTGCGGGCCTATGCCCGGGCCCGGGAACTTGACCCCGCCCTGCCCTCGCTGGTCATCGCCGGCCGCCTGCCCGATCCTGGCGATCCCTGGTTCACCGACCCTCGGCCCCTCATCCAGCAACTGGGATTGAGCGATCACGTGCGCACCTTGGGCTTCGTGCCCGACGCGCACAAGCCCGCGCTTTACACCATGACCGATCTTTTTCTCTTTCCTTCCCGTTACGAGGGCTTTGGCCTGCCGCCTCTGGAGGCCATGGCCTGCGGCGCGGCCGTCATTGTGGCGGACAACAGCTCCCTGCCCGAGATCACCGGCGGCCGTGCCCGCTTGGTCCCCACCGGGGACGAGGAAGCCCTGGCCCGGGCCATCCTCGACGTTCTGGCCAACCCGCCCGATCCCGCGGGTCTCATCGCCTGGGCCAACCGCTTCACCTGGCAGGACACCGCCGCGCGCACCGCGGAGGTGATTCGGGGGTTGGTTTGAGACGCGTTTCAGCTTTAACGCAGGGATGGGGGGAGCGTAGAAAGGCGCCAGTTTTTTTGCTTCGCCTCTGTAACTATACAGTAACCTATGCAACGCCTTGCCATGAGGACTCGAAATTTTTCGAGACACGAAGAAAACCTTATATTTTCTTCTTCGTGGCTTTGTGTCTTCGGTCCTCATGGTTTTTTGCTTGCCTTGAGGAGGTAGGTGTATAGTTACAAAATAAAAGGCTCTGCGTCTGTTCGCCAAATTGATGAAAAAGCGGCATAATAAAGTGCACGGTATTGAACCTCGCAGGCTGTCTGGAGGCTGATATGCTCAAATCCCTTCGCTTCAAAAACTTCAAATCCTGGCGCGACACCGGTGAGATTCGACTGGCTCCACTGACCGGCTTTTTCGGCGCCAATAGCTCCGGTAAGACGGCGATCCTTCAATTGCTACTCATGCTTAAACAGACGGTGGAGTCTCCAGACCGTTTGCGGGTTCTGCACATGGGCGATGAGCGCACTTATGTGGACCTTGGCACTTTTTACGATGTAGTCTTCGATCATCAGATGCCGGGCAAAATCGAGTTTGCATTCCGTTGGCAATTGCCCAAAGCCCTGAAGATCCTCGATCCCGAAAGCAGGAGACTGGTGTTTAACATCGAAGAGCTCCAGTTCGAGTCATCGGTTGAAGGTGATGTAAAAACCATCGCCGTAGATTATTTCTTTTACAGCTTCAGGGACAGGGAAAAACAGTACCGCTTTGGAATAAAGCGCTCGAATTCAAAATATAGTCCCATCGCTGAGGGATATGAATTGAAACGTTCCCCTGGCCGTCCTTTTCGAACATTTTATCCCATCAAATGCTATGGTTTCCCAGATGAATTCAACGCACAATACTATAATGCAGGCTTCCTCGCCCATCTGGTCCTTTCTTTCGAGCAGCTTTTCCAAAATATCTACTACCTGGGACCATTGCGGGAATATCCCCACCGGAGTTACGTTTGGGCGGGTGAGAAGCCTCAAGATGTAGGCCGTCGAGGCGAATTGGCTATACCAGCGCTGCTCGCGGCGAAAGCGCGTGGTGAACGCATTAGCCGTGGTCGGGGCAAAAAAAGGCAGTTCGTAGACGAACGTGTGGCCCAGTGGTTGAAAGATCTAGGCTTGATCGAAAGCTTCATTTTGAAGCCCATTGCTCCCAATCGACGAGACTATGAGGTGCGGGTAAAGCAGTCTCCAAAATCTGCGGAAGTGTTAATAACCGATGTGGGTTTTGGTGTTTCTCAGATTTTGCCTGTCTTGACCTTATGCTACTATGCTCCCAAAGGATCGATTCTCATCTTCGAACAGCCGGAGATTCATCTGCATCCGTCAGTTCAAGCGGGACTGGCTGATGTATTCATCGACGCCATCAAATATCGCCAATTGCAAATCATTGTCGAGAGTCACAGCGAGCATTTGTTGAGACGACTACAAAGGAGAATCGCTGAGGCAAAGATCTCGGAACAGGATGCATCACTCTATTTTGTCACAAACCTCGAAGGGGAATCAAAATTGCAACAACTGGACCTGGACCTCTTCGGCAACATCAAGAATTGGCCCAAGAACTTTTTCGGTGACGAAATAGGCGATCTTATCGCCATGACCGAAGCGGCGATGCATAGACAGTCCCAGTATGAAGAAAGGGAAGCGGCATGAAAGTCGTAGTAGATACCAATGTGCCCAAAGTGGCGAATGGCGTCGATGCCTCTCCCCAGGCGACTCAAGAATGCGTGCTGGCCTGTGTCAAACAAATTGGACATATCCATGAAGGCCGCAATGTATTGGTGCTCGACGATAGGTGGCGTATCTTGAGTGAGTACATAAAAGAATTGAGCCCAACCGGTCAACCTGGATTAGGGGATGCGTTTCTGAAATGGGTATTGACAAATCACCGCAATCCACGCCGTTGTGAATTGGTGCCCATTGTAGAGCATCCGACACGTGGATTCGAGGAATTTCCAGCAGACCCCGCTCTCGCGGGATTTGACAGGGAGGATCGCAAATTTGTTGCTGTGTCTCGAGCGCATGCCCAACATCCCCCTATTCTCAATGCGGTGGACACCGATTGGTGGCATTACCGGGAAGCGTTCAAGAAACATAACGTGCATATTGAGTTTCTTTGTCCAGAGCTCATGACATAACGCATAAAGGTTCCCACCTTCTGCCATTATTTTTTAACGCGGAGGCGCGATGACGCGAAGATGCGCAGAGAAAAAAACAGAAAAACCTTTGCGTCCTCTGCGCTCTTCGCGTTTCTGAGTTGGATGTTGAAAAGGAGACATCAGCATGATTCGGCAGCAACACAAAAAAGTCAGTAGCCTATGGCCCTTACCTGGCGGGAATGCACGTTACCTAGATACCACCGATCGGATGCTGAAATGGGTCGCGGCCCAAGACGCCCCCACGCGTGATGATCTGCTGCAGTGGTTTCATGAGAAATATAATGTCAGTCGCCGCTCCATTCCTGGTTATATCTCAGTGATGACCCAACTGGGCGTGATCAAGATCGATGGGAATCGCGTCCAACTCACATCGTTCGGCGAAAAGGTTATGCAGGCCGAAGGGGAAGAAAAAGCTCGATTGGTGGCGCAACGTTTTTTGCAAAACTATGTCGGCTTTCCAGAAGTATTGGCCTATTACAACCAGGCAAACAAGCCCATTCATCTTATAGAAATGGTTGAAGGGCTCAAACCGGAATTTCCGCAATGGACATCGGAGTCCCAATATGAATATCGAGCTTTATGGTTGCTTTCGTTAGGCTGCTTGCGGCAGGTCAAGGGGCGGGAGTACAAGATTACGGAGTTCGGGCGGCGGATGCTGGCCGAATATCTGGGAACAAAGCCCCAGTCCAAGCCCGAACCATCACCGCCTCCGCCACCCCCCAAGCCACCATGCCCCGAAACACCCAGCCCGGTGGAAGCATTGGTACAAGAGCTTGAAGAAGCCGCCATGGATAGCGCCCACCCCAAGCGACTGGAAACGGCTGTAGCTCGCGCCTTCCAATATCTGGGCTTTTCTGTGGATCAGTGGGGCGAAACTGGCGAGACCGACGTTTTCCTGAAAGCCAATGTGGGTGAGCGAGCTTATAGCGTGGTCGTTGATGCCAAATCCCGGAACCGAGGCAAACTCCAAGACCTGCCCGTCACCGCGCTGTTGGAACATAAGGAAAATAATCAGGCTGATTATGTGGTCGTAGTGGCGGGAGGCTTCGCTGGTGGACGCCTGCTTCGCGACGCAAAAAACAACGACATCGTCTTGCTCAGCGTATCCATGCTGGCCAAATGGCTACGATTGCACGAAAAAACACCGTTGAATCTCGAGATCTACCGGGCCATGTTTGAGCAACCGGGCGAGTTGAAGTATCTGCCAGCGGCTATCGTGGCCGCGTCCGAAGAGCGCCTTGCGTGGGCCGCTCTTATCGTCGATATGCTCGCCCTCATCGAAGAAACCTATGAACATGGCCTCACCAAACCGCTGACCGCGGAAAACCTGTTCAGCATGTTGGTCACTCGGCTGCGAGGTGTGCGCTACCCGATGGAGCAGGTGGAAGGCATACTCCATTTGCTCACTCACCCAGCCATCGGGGCCATGATCGGCGACAGCGAATCGGGCGTGACTCTGGCCATGTCGCGGGCCACCCTTGCCAACGTTTTCCGTACGCTGGCAAACCAGATTGAGATCAAAGAGCCCGAAACCGAAGTGTAAAGGTCATCCAGAAAGGCGAATCAAGGACAATACAGTGGCACAATCTCAAACCAAGCTCATCGCTATAGAATTCGATTTCCTAGTCACAGAAAAAACTTGGCTGGGAGGATTAGAGGCTTTTCTGTTCAAATGCACAGAGAAAGAGCATCATAATTCGATTCGAAAAATCCGGGATGGCTTTGGTAAAAGTGAAATCCCCGTCTTTCTGGACCATGATTTCATGGGATTTTCATTTCTGGGTGACATTATATGGCCGTCGATAGATGATGACGTCCCAGAAGGAATTCGTGGAAGATTGATGACCATGCGTTGGAAGCCGGACAGTTTCGTGTTGCGAGTGTTATTCGGCCCCCGAAAAGATATTGATAATCTCGCCGATATTCCTGCCAGCTGGCTTTCTTCAAAGCCCGACGAGTTCCATGATTTGCTGTTGAAAACTTCTTCACCATCCCCAATTCTAATATGCCGTTGGCTTTATTCGGTGGACGAGTCGTTGGCTGAGGTTCACGATAATGATGCACTTTTGTCCTGGTCGAAAACTCATCCATTAAAACAATTCGGCCATCATTACAGTTCATTTACCCCCTTTACCTCGGTTCTACAGATTATGCTTCCGAAGCCAATGCAATATCATTGGCGGTTTTCACAATTACCACCATCCATGCCTCCCTACTCGAATGCTGAAGTGGAATCAACCATAAAATATCAAGCGACAATGGAGGAATTCTCTGTCATAAAACAACATGCTGAGCACTATACAAAACAGGCTTTTGCCCAGGGGTGGCAGGATGACATTTCCCCGGTTTTCACTGGTTTCTGGGGGCAATTGGCGTCGTTACACCCCCATTACGATGATGAGTTATCAGACATTCAGAAAAAGATTGCTTTAATCAACCAGAGCACCATGCTTTTGTACGAGTACTTGAGAAAGCTAAATTACCTGTTTTTGCCGTATCAATATAATTTCCTCATGCAAAAACCATCCCTTACACTTGCGCATGTTGGATATAAAATGGGGCCCTTGGTAGAGATGAAAACCGATGAAGTGGGGCAACTCACCTTGCCTGACTACTATAAAAGATCGGCATCGAGTATGCATGCTTTCTACCGAGATAAGTTTCGCAATACTGCAGAACAATTGGAAAAACTGCTTGAAAATTGGCGAGTTGCTTCCTCTATTCGCATGGAACAGCAAACAGCCCAATTGAATCGCTTGGTTCTTCTTCTGACTATCATCTCAGCAATTTTAGCTACGTTGCAAGTTATTGTAGCCATTCAGGAATGGAACAGCTTACATGTCCTAGGAATTTCTGCATTGGTTTTGCTTGTAATCGTAGTTGTGTTGGTTGTTTTTGCATACAAACGAATACAGCATTCAAATAGGAGTAGAGCTTATGGCCATGACCAATCGTGACCGCGTGGGCAAAGCCTTGGAGCTGCTGCGAGACGGGCTCGCGCCCTTTGTCAAGCGGGAAATGGAACGAGAATATGGCAATCAATGGTTCACCCAGGCCGGGTACAGTCTGCGACGGGAAAAACTGACCGAGCAGGATATCGCCGACGCCCACGCCCTGCTGGTCATCATGTTCTTGGTGCCTTTGCGCCCTTTGTGGTTTATTAATCGGGGTACATTACCAAAAGCCAGAGAAGACAGTTGCCAAATGAGCTATTTTTTCGTATTCTAATAACCATGAGCCCAACTGTTTTCAGAACCCATGGTTTTCGGTTTTTTCTTTTCAAGGGAAGAACCGTGGTAAAAACGTCTTGCAGAAGGAGCAGTGTAGTTACGATTGAGGAACATTATGACGAAATTGTCGATGCCTGGCGACGTCACTTTGGACGTTGAAGTAACGCATATCTCAGCCCATGGCATTTGGCTGCTATCAGGCAAAAAAGAATACTTCCTGCCTTACGACCAATTCCCCTGGTTTCAAGATAAAACCGTGCGGGAGATTTTGAATGTGCAAGAGGTGGCACCCGGACATTTTTATTGGCCCGATCTTGATGTCGATTTGAGCACGGAGATCATCGAACACCCCGAGCGCTTTCCCCTGGTCGACAAAGTATCTTAGCTCCCTTGATCGAGTCTGTATAGGGGGCGAAAGCAATTCGTGAGGGGCGTCGAAATGATTTCGTAAGCGAAGAGGAGATTCAAATCCTTTTCATTGCACCGTGACCGTGGTGAAGACAGGGATGCGGTTGCCGTCCAGGTCTTCGATGATGAAGCCGATCTGGTACTGGCCCGGTGGCGGATCCAATTCCCGCCACTGGAGGGGCTGCTCGCCAAAGGTGACGGTCTCGCCCGGTTCGGAGGCGAGGTTCACCACCCGGCCCTGGTCATCCAGGTCGTACCATAGTTCCAGAACGGTGAAAGTATCCCCTGGCTGGGGCAGAATCTCCCGAGCCGCACCGGTGAAGTTTTCGTTGGTGTACCCGAAGACTTGTTTGAGTTGGCCCGTGGCGTTGTCGAAGTAGAGGCGGGCGTAGCGGGTTTCGCCATCCTCGTAGGTGTAGATGCCATCCACGGTGTAGACCGCGTCGTCGGGACTGGCGCCGTAGCGTTGAGGCGAGAAAAGCGCAGCCACCGTGTGCTGACCGTCGTTGATGCCAAAGAAGAGGGGTTCCCATTCGAATTCCAGGGTGAACGCGCCTTCGCCCCAGTCGGGATAGGTGACCCCGCCCACGGTGCGATCCCGGCCGCTCTCCAGAAAGTCCATGTCGGCCACGAAGAGAGAATGGGCCTCGGCATCGAACAGGCCGGTGAAGAAGTAGATGTAGCCGATGTTTTCGCCTTCGATGTCCGCGCTGACGAGGATGCTTTCGCCCCGCTTCACCGCGTTGGCAGAAAGTTGGATGGGGGCGACGCGGATGCGGCCCGCGGCCGGCGTGGGAGCCTGGGCCGTGGGCTGGGGCGGCACGCCGCCCGGCCGGGCCTGGAACCGGCGGCCGGTGTAGTGGTAAGCCAGGAAGTCATCCCACAGCGAGTCGCGGGCGAAGCGATCCGCAGTGAGCACGTAGGATTGGGCGCCCGCGGGGCCGCTGAAGTAGAGTCTGGAGTCGGGGAAGTAGATGCTGATGCCGTGGGAGCCGGGTTTGTTGCGGCCATGGGTTTCGGCCACCACGGCCCGATCCAGAGCCGCGAGCACCGCGTCGCCCGCCTTCTGCACTCGGGGATCGTGGGTTTGTCGTTGCAAGAGCTGCACGAAGTTGCCCAGGTCGAGATAGGAGGGCCGGGCGTTGCGGCCGAAGACACTGGTGTAGGATTGGGCATATGTCCGGGCCCTGGCCACAGCCTTTTGGTCAACATCTTGCAGGGTGTAAGCCAGGTTGTTCAGCGCATCCATGAGGTCGGTGAACGCAGTCAGATCAACGGCGGAAAGGGTGGCTCCGCTGTAAAGCTTCTGCACCACTTGGCGGGCGGAGGCTCCCCGACCCAGCATGTCGGCTCGGGCGCTGTCATCGAGGATGCGCGCATCCTGCTGGATGTAGGTCTGGACGATGGTTTTACCCAGGGTAGCGGCATCGATGTCGGGATTGGCCAACAGTGCCCGCAGGAAGCCGGCATAGGCCCAACCCACCGCGGGTTCGGTCTCCTGGGAGGCGACCGCAACGCGGGCGTAGGGGCGTAGGGCTTCGAACACTTCGGCCTGGGCCATGAGGCACGCATCCAGGCCGATGAGATCGAATTGCTGGACGATCCCTTCGTCCTGGATCTGGGCCAGAGCCCGATCCAGCTCGGTGAGATAAAGTTGGTCGCCCATGACCGAGGCCAGGGGGATGTCATCCGCGCCGCGGCCCCGGGCTGTAGGATCGGACCAACCGCCGGGCCAGCCCATGCCGTGGTCGGAAAGGATGAGGACGACATGATCGGAAGGATAGGCGTTCACTGCCCAGGTGACGAAATCCACCAGCGTATCCCCATCCGCCATGTTCACTTCGCCCAGGTCCATCACCTCTTGGGATGCGAGGCGGTTCAGGTCGGGATCGTAGGTGACGTAAAAACGTTTGGCCGAGGTCCAGTTGCCGTCGCCCCGATACCCTCCGCGATAGCGGTCCACCTGAGACACGATCCGCACCCGGTCGCTGGACCCCGCGCGCTCGGCCTCGTTCAGGTCGATGACGATGTCTTTTTCCAGGATTTTATCGTCCGCGTCCTGATAGAGCATGACCAGCCAGGTGTCCCCTTCGGCCGTGGCCACCTGGGGCGGGGCCGCGGTGGTGGGGG
>JALWZT010000264.1 GCA_027002405.1 Anaerolineae bacterium
TCAGTAATCAGTAGAGCCCCGCGACGTCATTCCGAGGGAGCGAAGCGACCGAGGAATCTAGCGAAGCGCAAAAAACCACGGCATGGCGCTCGCTTCGCTCGCTAGATGCCCTTCGATTCCTCAGGGCGGGCTTCGCTCCCTTCGGTCGCTCAGCATGACGAAAATCTGCGAAAATCTGCGTTCTCATTTTCGTCATTATGCGGTGAGCTATTGCTCATGGTGACTGTTCTGGTGCCCGGTGACTTCATCGCCGGTCGGGCGCGGGGCCGTTTATTTCCTGGAAAGGATCTCCGGCCCGCGAGGGGTGATGGCGATGGTGTGTTCAAATTGGGCGGAAAGAGAGCGGTCCTGGGTGATCACGGTCCATCCATCCTCCAGGAGCACCCATTCGGGACGGCCCAGGTTGATCATGGGCTCGATGGTAAAGACCATGCCCGGCCGGATCTTCGGGCCACGGGTGGGCATGCGCACATGGGAAATGGAGGGGGGTTCATGCAATTCACGACCAATGCCATGCCCGCCCCATTCCCGCACCACGCTCATGCCTTGGGCTTCCACAAAATCTTGAATCGCCGCGCCGATATCATAGAGGTACGCGCCCGGCCGCGCTGCCCGAATGCCCACATACAGGGCTTCTTCGGCCACCTGCAACAAACGCTGCGCCTCCTCTGATATCTCGCCCACGGGATAGGTCACGCACGCATCCCCACACCAGCCCCGCAGCCTGAGGCCGATATCCACGCCAATGATATCCCCCTCTTCTAGAATCCGCTCATCGGGGATACCATGACAAATTTCCTCGTTGACCGAGGTACAAATGGCGCCCGGGAAGGGAGGGGTTTTGGGGTTGCCGGCCCTGTATCCTCGGTAAAGGACCTGGGCCCCCCGTTTGAGGATGTATTCCTCTGCAATGCGGTCGAGATCGCTGAGCCGGGCGCCGGGCTGCACATATTCTCGCAGCATTTCGAAGGTTTCGGCCACCAGACGATTGGCGTCTCGGAGCCGCTGGATGTCTTTGGGGGATTTTCGTGGAATGCGTCGGTACATGAGGATGTCGATTAAAGAGTGCGGCCCAGGGCCTGGACCAGGTCCCGTAACTCTTCCATCAGGGCCTGAAAACGCTTGGGCTTGAGGGATTGGGCGCCATCGGAGAAGGCTTCGGCCGGGCGGGGATGCACTTCGATCATCAACCCATCGGCCCCCGCGGCGATGGCTGCTTTGGCCACCGGGGCCACCAATTGCCATTTCCCCGTGCCGTGGCTGGGGTCCCCGATCACGGGCAAGTGGCTGAGCTGCTTGAGCGCGGGAATGGCGTTGATATCAAAGGTGTTTCGGGTATACGTTTCGAAGGTGCGGATGCCCCGTTCCACCAGCATCACATGGGGATTGCCGTTGGAAAGCACATATTCTGCGGACATAAGCAGCTCTTGCAAGGTGGCACTGAGGCCCCGTTTGAGAAAGACCGGTTTTTCTTGTCGGCCCACGGCCTGGAGTAAGCGATAATTTTGCATGTTTCGGGCGCCGATCTGGAGAATATCCGCATAACTGGCCACCAATGGCACCTCTTCCGGGGCCATGACCTCTGTGATGATGGGCATGCCGTAGATTTCTCGGGCCTCGGCCAGGTAGCGCAGCCCTTCTTCTCCCAGGCCCTGGAAAGAATAGGGGGAGGAGCGGGGCTTAAACGCGCCCCCACGCAAAATATGGGCCCCGGCTTCTTTCACCGCGTGCGCGGTCTCCAGCAATTGGCTGCGGCTTTCCACCGAACAGGGCCCGGCCATGATCACAATCTGATTCCCTCCGATGGTGACATCCCCTACTTGAATCAAGGTATCCTGGGGATGGAATTCCCGGTTCGCCAGTTTGAAGGGTTCGGCCACTCGCACAACCCGTTCCACACCGGGCATCACTTCGAAGGTATGGGCACTGATGCGGCCGGTTTCCCCAACCAGGCCAATGATGGTGTGAGATTCACCGGAGGAAAGATGGGCTTGCAGCCCCAGAGCCTCCACCCGCTCCAGCACGCGGGCGACATCCTCCTGGCTCGAGGAAGGTTTCATGACAACAATCATAAGCAAATAACCTCAGGATGAAGAATCAGAGTAATCAGTAATCAGTATTCAGTGTTCAGTAGCGCCGACGCTAGAAATAGCGCCTAGCCTAGCCGGAATTATCCGGCGCCGTTCTGTAGCCCGGCGATGAAGTGATGCTGTTGGCTTACTATTGGTACGCTGGGGATGCCCCCCTCGACCGTTTCTGCAGGAGGGGATGAGTCTTACGTAGCCCCTCCGATCCGGTCGATCACCCCTCCCCCGCAAGCGGGGGAGGGGCAAGGGGTGGGGGCCGAACGGCCGGACCACCGCCCCTACCGGACTGCCCAGCAGCCCGCTTGAGGTTTGCCAACAGGTTCATGAAGTCGCCGGGCGGGCGTGGTGGCCCCAGACCTCGGAGGTCTGCGCAGACCCTCCGAGGTCTTATGCGCATTTGCCACCTGCCACTTGCGTCCTATTTTCGTCCTTATGCGGTGAGCCATCGCTCATGGTGACTGCTTTGTAAATTGGATTCGGATCAGGATTAGGATTAAGATCGCCAGGCCTACGTTGAGCGAGGCGACAACGGGCGTGATGCGTGAAACGTGAAACGTGAGTATCTTACGCATCACGCATCACGTTTCACGGTCCGCCAGCCCGGCCGCGAGGCGTTTTCATCGGTATCGGCGAGCCGTGGCTCATGGCGCCTGTATAGTCATTCAAGATACCTTCAACGGCGTAAGATGGCAACTTCGAGGGGGGGCGCGACCCGTTGGCCCGTGGTCGGATCGTAGAACCCGGCCAGCAAGGTATACTCGCCAGGGGGCATCTCCGCGGGCAGGGGAAGCTGAAAGCTGTCCACGATCACATCGCCCGGCCGCCATAGGGGAGAAGGCATGTAGTCTCCGCCCGGGCGGTGGTCCTGGGCCTGGGCCACCTTGTCGCCCGAAGGGTCGGTCAGGTGCAAGAAGCTGTGCCACACCTGGGGCGGCTGTTGCACCGCGCGCCAATACAAGGTGATGGTGAGGGTCGCGCCAGGTTCCACCGGGCCCGACCAGGTGACGCCCAACCAGCGCAGAGCCGAGGTGTAGGGGGCTTCGTAATTTTGGGCAGGGGGGCGCTGCGGCCCCAGAACCTGGAATACATCCCCACCCACCGGCCGGACCCGATACAGGGCCTCAATCCCGGGCATGGGTTTGATGAGGTACACCGGTCGGGTTGTTGCCAGAGCCTGTTTCAGGGTCCCATTGAGGTCCGCCCATTCGGGCGTGGCCGCGATGCGAGGAAAAAGCCCCAGCATGCCGGTGGCGCGATGTTCGATCTGTTGCAGATAGATAAGAGGCACCATTTCATCCCGATCATTGCTGACCAGGATCCCATGGGGGTCCAACGGCTGGGCCAGGATCCCCTCCCATCGTGCTCGCGGGGCGCGATCCTCGCGGCGATCCCATTGGGCCCGCTGGGGCGGCAGGACCTGCCAGGGGATCCACAGGGCCAATACCAGCACCAACAGCCCATAGCGCCGCCATCGGGGGGAGGTGAGCCGGGTGAGTCCTTCCACCACATAAGCCAGCCCCAGACCCAACCATAGAGTCACCAAAAGGTACAGGGGGAGGTAATAGGTGGCGATATCCCCAATGCCGTACAGCAGATTGAAAAGTTGCAGCAGGAGAAAGCTGGTGCCCGTGAGGATAAGCAACGGCCACGCGCCTTCAATCACCAGGGCCACCAGGCCCAGGCCGGCCACCCCCAGGCCGATTTCCGTAAAATGGGCGAGGTAGAGCTGGCCGGCTTGGGCCAGGCGGGCGGGCAAGGACACGGTTCCCAAGGCAGAGGCAAACCCGATCCCCAGGATGAAGCGCAACACGCCCAGGGGGGAATGATCAAACAGGGGCAAGACTTCATCCGGGGTGAGATGAGGGAAAAGCCAGGGGCTGGCCCCCGCACGCCAGGGGATGTAAAGGTAGAGAAGCAAGGGAGTCAGCACCCAGGGGAGGAGTCGCAGCATCGCGCGCGGGCGTAGGGCCCGAGGTTGGGTCAGCCACAAGAAAAGGAGGGCGCCAGGGATGAGGAACAGGATGGTGAGATGATGGGCCAGGCCCAAGCCCAGGAGCAAAGCCGCGGGCCATAAGGGCCAAGGGTCTCTGCGGCGCCCCGCGGCCAACACCGCGGCCAGAAACGCGGCCATCAGAGCCACCTGCATGGTGTAGACCTCGGCCTGCACGCTTAGGGCCCACAAAGTGGGGTTCAAGGCAAAAAGCAGGGTGGTGATCAAAGCCAGCCAGCGGGTGCCTCCGGGCCAGGCCATCCGCGCCAACAGGCGCTCCAAAGCCTCGGCGCTCAGAAGATAGGCCATCCCTACGGCCACACCCCCCCACAGCGCGCTGAACAGGTTCGCTCCTCGGGCCGGGTTCCCCTGGAATCCTCGCTCCCAGATCCAACCCAGCCCATGAAAGAGAGGATACCCGGTGGGATGGCTGACCCCGGCTAAAGGCAGGGTGAATTGAAACTCCCCGGCATCCCCATACAGGATATCGGGCGCGGCCATCCACGCGTAAAGCCAAAACGCGAGGAAAGCCAACAAAAGGGCCAGGGGAAGGTAACGAGCGCGCATCAGGGCCAATCAGTGAGCGTCCAGAAATAACTTCCCTTTTTTGCCGCAACACTTGCCGAGTAAACTCGTGCCTATGGAGGCGCTTCGCGCCAATGGTCGCCCTTCGGCGACCCCTTTTGTCGCCGTTTTGGACGGCGGAGGCCGTCATCTGATCTCCTTCCGCTGTTCTCCCCCGCTTGCGGGGGAGATGAAGAGGGGGCGGGCCGTAGGCCTTAAGTGTTCGACTTCAGTCGATGAGCACAAAAACGGAAACTAATTTTTAGACGGTTACTTAGCGTCCTGGGTCCATGCCCAGTTGCCGGAGGAATTTTTTGGATTTGAGACGGCGTTCCAGCAGATGCTGGAGGTAATCGTTCAGCAGTTTTTCAACCTGACGCATGGTGCCCGGCGTCAGGCGCAAGCGGATGATGGCAGTATAGGGCTGGGTTTGGATGTAACGCAGGACTTTGAGCGCGTTGAGGGGTACGGGCCGGGCGTCCTTCGCGCCCTCGCCGTGGCGAGGGCAAAGCATGCCCCCGCGCTGGCAACTGAAATAGTTGATCTCTGGCTGCAAGGGTTGACCGCATTGCACGCACTGGAACAACTGGGGCGCGAACCCTACATTCTGGAGCAGGGCCAGCTCGAACCAGCGGGCGGTGAGCCGGGGATTGGGCGATTGTTCCAGATATCGGAATGCGGTCAGCAATAGATCGTAGAGTTCGGGGTGGGGGTCTTCTTCGGGCACGAACGCGTCCAGTAGCTCGCAAAAGTAGTACGCGTACGCGGTGAGGGAGAGGTTCTCTCTCAGTTTGCGAAAGGTGGTGATGCTTTGCGCGCTGGTGATGATATCCCAGGTTTTGCCTCGGGCCAGGACCAGGGCCACATGGGTGAAAGGCTCCAGATGCCCGGCCTTGCGGCTGGTGGGTTTGCGGACTCCCTTGGCCAGGACCCTGTATTTGCCATATTCGGGCGTGAACAGGGTGAGCACCCGGTCCGCCTCGCCTTGTTCCCGGCGTTTGAGCACAATGGCTCGGGTGCGATAGACGCGTTCGCGAGAAGGCATGGGGTCACATGGATTCAGGCGCGGTCATGCCCATCAGGCTGAGCACGTAGCTCAGGGTGAGTTTGGCTGCCTGAACCAGCATGAGCCGGGCCTGGGTGAGGTCTTTTTGCTCGGGGTCTTTCGAAAGCACCCGGCAATGGCCGTAGAATTGGGTGTAGGTTTTGGCCAGGTCCAGGGCGTAGTGGGGGAGGTAATGAGGGGCCAGGCGTTCCACCGCCTGAGCCACCACTTCGGGGAGCTGGAGCATTTTGCGCAACAGGGCCTGTTCTTCGGGACAGGTGAGCAAATCCAGATGGGCCGCGCTGGGCTCCAGGCCCGCTTCCCGGGCTTTGCGCAAGATGGACGCGGAGCGGGCATGCGCGTACTGGATGTAATACACCGGGTTCTCGTTGCTTTGTGCCACGGCCAGGTCCAGGTCAAAGTCAATGCGGGCTTCGTTGGAGTGGCTGAGTAAGAAGTATCGGGCCGCGTCTGCGCCCACTTCTTCCAGCACCTCGCGCATGGTGATGATATCGCCCGAGCGTTTGGATATTTTGACTTCCTTGCCCCCGCGTTTGAGGGTCACCAGATCATAAAGCACAATGGTCAGCCGTGCCGGGTCCACCCCAAAGGCTTTCATGGATGGGGGCAGGCGTTTGGCCTGGTTTTGATGGTCCACGGCCCACACGTCGATGACCCAATCAAAGCCGCGGATGATGAATTTGTGGTAGTGGTAGGCCATATCGCTGGCGAAATAACCGGGCTCACCATTGGAACGCACAAAGACTTCATCCCGGTTACCGCCCACGTATTGGCTGGCCCGGAACCAGACTGCACCATCCTTTTCATACAGATCGCCCTGTTCGCTAAGGATGGCAAAAACCCGGGCAAAGGTGCCATCATCGTACAAGCTTTGTTCCGAAAACCAGGTATCGAAATGGACATCCATAAGGGCCAGGTCTGCCTTCAATTCATCCAACACGATAGCCAGGCCCAATTCTCGGAAACGGGCCGGGACCTGATCCTCGGGCAAAGCAAGCAGGGTGTCGCCGTAGGTGGCCTGGATCTTTTTGGCGTAGTCGATCATATAAGCGCCTGGGTAGCCATCGGGGGGGATTTCCACATCCAGGCCAAAGAGCTGCTGGTACCGACGCCACAGGGTCATGGCAAAGGTTTGCATCTGTGCGCCCCGGTCGTTGACATAGTATTCCCGCTGCACCTGATAGCCGCTGTGTTCCAGCAGACGGGCCAACACATCCCCGATGGCGGCGTTGCGGGCGCCACCAAAATGCAAAGGGCCCGTGGGGTTGGCGCTGACAAATTCCACCTGAACCTTGCGGCCCTGGCCCAGATTCAAGCGATAGTACGCGGGGCCTTGCTGCACAATCGCGCCGGCTTGTTGGGCCAACCACCCGGGCGAAAGATAAAAATTGATAAAACCGGGTGGGGCCAGTTCCGCACGCTCCAGAAACGCCGCGGGAGGAAGCCGTTTGATCAAAACCTCCCCGATCTGCATGGGCGAGCGTTTGCTTTCGCCCTTTTCCTTGAGCGCGATATTCACCGGCTTTACGATCTGCAAGGGCAGGGCCGTGGAATAATCGCCCTGGCCTTCCCGACGAGGCCGGGTGACGGTGATTTCAGGCAGGGGGATTTTGGGCAGGTCGCCCTTTTTCATGGCCTTTTTCAGGGCCTGGAGGATGAGGGTTTCGAGTTGATTTTGGAGCATGATGGATGATGAGTCCTTGGGTTAGGAATTGTCTAAAAATTAGTTTCCGTTGTAACTATACACGTACCCTTTCATAGCAAGGCAAAAACCACTAAGGACACGAAGGACACGAAGGCACAAAGGGAAAAATAAAAAATTTCTTCGTGTCTTTGCCTCTCCCCCTGCGTGCGGGGGGAGCCGGAGAGGGGCCTTTGTGTCTTCGTGGTAAAAACGTCTTGCAGGCACCATGCGCGGCGGCGCGCCGATACCGAGGAAAATGGGGACGCAGATTTGCGCAGATGCTTCGCAGATTTCCAGATGTTCGTCATGCTGAGCGACCGAAGGGAGCGAAGCATCTAGCGAGCGAAGCGAGCGCCATGCGGTGTTTTTTTGCGCTTCGCTAGATTCCTCGGTCGCTTCGCTCCCTCGGAATGACGTGGCGTGGCTCTATTTTCATAGCAGGCGCCACGAGCGGCAGCTCGCCGATACGAACGAGAATGCCTCGCGGCCAGGGCGACGTGACTCGTATTCCGTATTGCGTATTGCGTAACGACTGGACGGAATACGGAATACGCAATACGAACCTTTGCCGACTCGCCCAACGTCGGCTTAGCGATCCTTCCGCAACCGACGGTCATGCTATTTTCAAAGCAGTCGCCACGAACGGCAGTTCGCCGATACCGAGGAAAACGCCTCGCGGCCAGGCTGGCGCGGGAAGCCGAGCCCGGGATGCGTAATGCGTGATGCGTAAGGCTCTCACGTTTTACGTTTCACGCATCACGCCCGTTGTCGTCTCGCTCAACGTAGGCCTGGCGATCTTAATCCTAATCCTGATCCGAATCCTATTTACATAGCAGGCGCCACGAACGACTATTCGTCGATACCGATGAAAACGCCTCGCTGCCACGTTGGCGCGGGAAGCCAAGTACGTGATGCGTAATGCGTGATGCGTAAGCCTCTCACGTTTCACGCATCACGCCCGTTGTCGCCTCGCTCAACGTAGGCCTGGCGATCCTTCCGCAGCCGACGATCATGCTATTTTCAAAGTAGTTATCGCAAAAACGCATACCGCCCCGGGCCCATGAGCGCGGTCAGGCCCAACAAAAGCCAGCCGATCATGGGAACGGGATGCCACCCCATGACCAGCAGGATGGCCGTCAAAGGCACCAGCGCGAGCAGGGCGGCCACGCGGGTTTTTACGCCCAGGAGCAGAAAGGGCAACGTCACCAGGAGCAACAGCACCCCCATGCCCGGGAGCCAGGGCCCTCCAAACCCCTGGACGTACACGTCGAACTGGAAGACCATGTCCGCCAGCAGGGTGATGCTCACCACCCCCGCGAATAGGCGCACGGTGAGCGCCAGCCACCCGGTCACCGCGTTGTGCAGCCCGGTCGCGATCTGGCGATACTGGCTCTGATTGGGATCCAGCATCCCTGTCAGGATGAACCAATCCCGCAGCGCGATGAGGAAGAAGGGCAGGCCGAAGAGCAAACTGGTGGGCCGGGCAAAGTCCTGGTTCACCCAGGGGAGGAGGTACACGGCTGTTGCTGCCATGTAGCCATATTGAAAATGCGTCCGCAACCGACGATCGGGGAGAGGGGGGATGGGTTCCTGTCGTCGGCTCAGCCAGCTTTGGGTGAACAGCAGCAGGTAAGGCATGATGCCCATGGCCAAAAACCAGGGGTCTAGCTTGCCGGCATGGATGGCGGCTGCAGTCAGGGCCAACGTGCCCAAGGCCCGGAATTCTTGGGCCAGGTAGCCGCTGCCCACGGTGGCAGGATGACGCTGGCGCCAGGTTTGGGCCAGGGCATCCGCGAGGAGGGCCAGCAGCCCCAAGCCGGGGAAGAGGAAGTCCAGGGGGCCGGAACGGGCGGGCAACAGCAGCATGCCCGCAACCAACGCGTAGCCGACCCCGGCCACCAAAGTCAACCGCGCGTCGGGGTCCAAAGACGCGCGCAAGGTGGCTTCGTCCTGAGCATGCCACAAAGGCAAGGCCTGCTTGAAAATCCGCCATTCATAGAACAAAGCCAGGGCCGAAATCAAAAGCCATCCTCCCAGCTCGGATTGAGGCCATTGCTGGCGCAGGAGTTGGAAGGTGGCGATCCAGGCCCCGGCGGCCAGCCCCAGGCTCAGCAACCAGGCCCGATTCAGACGTTGCCGCGCGGCCGCGCGTTGCGCCAGTAGGTCGTGGGGGTCTTGGGGAGCGGATGCGCTCATAATTCCAGCTTGAAGGGGTTGAAATCGGTATCCCGGTCGAAGTAGTCTTCCGCTTCCTTGCGCTTCAGGGTGTTGACAATGGCGTAGGTGAGCGGTGTGAACAAGACTTCGATGGCGACTTTGAAAATGTAATTGGCCACGATCAGGCTCAGGGCGATGCTCCAGGGGAAGACCCGGAGCAGGGTGGCAATAAGCACAAAGAGGGTGGTATCCACCCCTTCGCCCACCAGGGTGGATCCGATGGTACGGGTCCACAGCCAGCGGCCTTCGGTCAGGACCTTCATTTTGGCCAGGACAAAGGAATTGCTGAATTCCCCGGCCCAATAGGCGGCCAGGCTGGCCACAATGATGGCGCCGGTGCTCACACCGCCCAGAATGGCATCATAGGCAGATTGGCCGAATAAGACCGGGTCCGCGGGCGGGGAAGACCCGGCCATGGCGCCGGCCATTTTCTCATACACAAAGGCGCCCCAGGCGGGGTCCCCTGGCAAGCGGGCCAGAAACCAGAAGGTCAACGACATCAATCCCGCTGCGGCAAAGCCGGTCCAGATCACTTTGCGGCTGCGGGCGTAGCCGTAGACTTCGGTCAGGATGTCTCCGAAAATGTAGGCCAGGGGAAAGAGCAATGTGCCACCATCAAAAGCCAGACGTAAGCCAAAGAGGCTGATGCCTAAATCGACAAGTTTGGCCGAACTGGCGATGTTGCTCAACAGCAACACCGTCACAAACATGGCCATGACCAGATCGACATAACGATAGGCGCGACGAGTGGGCATAGGGTAAAAGTAATCAGTAAGCAGTAAGCAGTAATCAGTGTTCAGTAGAGCCTTGCGACGTCATTCCGAGGGAGTGTAGCGACCGAGGAATCTAGCGAAGCGCAAAAAACCTCCGCGCGGCGCTCGCTTTGCTCGCTAGATGCCCTTCGGTTCCTCAGGGCAGGCTTCGTTCCCTCCGGTCGCTCAGCATGACGAACATCTGCGTTAATCTGCGGGGCATCTGCACAAATCTGCGTTCTATTTTCCTTGTTATAATATGATGAGCCACGCTCATGACGACTGGCCTGATAATCCTCAATCCTGCTCCTGATCCTATTTGACGGAGCGGATTTCCCCATTATACCCACCCTGTAAGCCAGGCGATAAATTGACGGATGCTCAAAATGAACCGGGCCCACCAGGTTTCGGGCATGGGCTCCTGGGGCGGAGGAGGTGGCTCTGGAGGCTGATTGGCCAGCAACAAGCGCACCTGGGTGATTTGCCCCTCTTCGTCCATGTCGATGCGGGCATAGGTGAGTTCCCGGCGATGCATGTATTTTTCGGGATGAGCGATGAGATCATGCCATACCGCATCGGGCGCGTCTTTGAAATTCATTTTCCAGATCCACGTGCCCGTGTTCAGATACCATGCGCCATTGGGCAGGATTTTTTGGACGCGTTCGTGGATATGGCCAAACGCGACGACCTGTGCGCCCGATTCTTGGGCCACCCGCGCGGCTTCCTGTTCCAGCTTCTGCCAATAGTATTCGGTGATCTCCCGGGCCCGCTCCTGGGGCGATGGGGCCGCGGCCGGCGCGGTGGCCACGCCCGGCGCCGAGGTCGGAGGCGCGGCCCCGACCCGGGCCAGAACCTGGGCGGTTTCTTCGGCAAACGCGGTGGCGAAGGCGGGGTCTTCCTGCAACCGTTGGGCGACCGCGCGGGGGGACTCCTGCCGGAGCCGTGTCAGAGGGCCGGGCTCCGCTTCGGTTGGCTCCCCGGATGCCAGCCAAAGATCGTGGGCCAGGTCCGGGAAAGAGGTCAGTAAGGTTTTCATAAACTGAACCGCAAACAGAGGGTCATAGGCCAGGCTGTAAAACACCAGCGCACTCATGGGATGCACGCCGTCGATCCAGGGCCGTTGCCATTCCACCTGGTTGTAAAAATCCGTGACCACATAAGAGCCTGAGGGCCGTTCAATGACTCCCGGTTTTTCGGGGTCCCAGGGGGCATCGGGCTGGGTGAACATGTTGACCGGTTCTGTGTACGCGTTGCCATGCTCCACCCATATGCCGTCCTGAAAATACCGTCGTTCCCCCACGCGTATCAATTCCCGTTTGCGCCCGCGCACCTCCAGCAGCTCCAGCAATCGGGCCTGGACCCCGGGATAAATCACCTCGGGGTCATGATTGCCGAAAAGAATCACCAGGTCCCGGCGCGGAGGCCCCAGGGAAAGGAAGTCTTCCAGGGCCTGGAAGACAAGAGGGTGCCCCGCGTGCACGACTTCCAGCCGTTGTATCGCGGCCTCCTCCCTTAGATTCGTGTAGGCTTCGGTGGCGTAACGTCGGGTGGGCTCGAAGGCGTCGACTTCTGGAACCTGGAGGAACTCAATCCAATCCCCGTTGATAATCAGGGTCATTTCCAGGCCCTGAGTTTCCGACTCCTGAATAAGCCCCTGGACCCATTGAAAGAACACCCTATCCGAGGTGAAGTCCTCCAGACGATTGCCCACCTCCGCGCCACCGGCGCCGATGTGCGTGTCGCTGATGATAATCTTGACTTTTGCTGGCATGGGGGAATCCTTGCGTATGTGGCATAATAGAAGGGATCGCATCGCTGCACGTTCAAGTATATCGAAAAGCTGCCGTTTTGAAAACCGCGCCTCCCATGAAATCCCTTGCCTTTCTTTTCGCTGCCCTTTTTATCGGACTCCTGCTTTTGGAGCTGGGGGGATGTCAACCCTTGTCCCAAACGCCCCCTGATCCTTTACAACCCTATTATCCGGCTTTTCATCGGGAGGCGCTCCCCCCTGATTTCGATTTTGCCCGCACGCCCCGGTATGAACTCCAGTTGGTGATCCGGCCTAAAGACCGGCTGGTACAGGGGGTCCAGCGCGTGCATTTTCGCAACCTCAGCGGTCGCGCGCTACGAGATATTTACGTGCGACAATACCCCAATCTGCCTCAATTGGGGGGACTGATGAAGTTGACCTGGGTCAAGCGTATGCCCGAAGGGTATGCGGTGGGCTTCGCGCCGGACCTCAAGAATTCAGCCGCTCGCATCACCCTGATCAACGAACTCCCCCCGGACCAGGACCTGGATTTGGAGATGGGCTTTGAAATCCTGGCCCCCCAAAAGACGGGATACGTGCTTTTTGGCGAAAGCCAGGGCATTCTTAGCCTCCCCTATGCCTATCCCATGCTGGCCCGGCAGACCGGCGAAAAGGATGAACCCTGGCGCCTGGAGATACCCCCGGTTTTTGCAGATATCGCCATTACAGACCTGGCTTTTTATTCGGTCACCGTCACCTTGCCCCCGGATTATACCCTCATCACTTCGGGGATGGAGATGACGCACACCTTGACCAGCGACGGTTGGGCTGTGCATCGGTTTATTTCCGGGCCCATTCGGGAATGGGCCATGGTGACCAGTTCAAAGCTTCAAAAGATCAGCGAGACGGTGGATGGCAACCAGATCAACACCTATCATCTGCCGCGGGATGCGGCCGCGGGGCAATCGGCCATGGCCTACGCGGCCGCGGTGATGCGGGTGTATGACCGGATCTTCGCACCGTATCCCTACACCGCCCTGGATGTCACCGAAGCGCCGACCCGCTACCTGGGCATGGAATATCCCAAGCTCAACTTCATCGGCATGGATACCTATCGGAAGGCTGTCGAGAGCCAGGAATTCCTTATTGCTCATGAACTTTCCCACCAATGGTGGTATGCGTGGGTGGGCTCTGACCCCTACCGGTATCCCTGGCTGGATGAAGGTCTGGCGGAACACAGCAGCCTGCTTTACATGGAGACCATCTATGGGCCGCAGGTGGCCGAACGCATCCGTACCCAGCGCTGGTTGATCCCTGTGCGGTGGGCCAAGCAGCACGGCTACGACATCCCTGTGGGCCAGGAAGCCACAGCCTTCAGCAGTTCAAATTACGAAACCATGGTCTATGCCAAATCGGCCCTTTTCTTCGATGCCCTGTATCAGGCCATGGGCCGAGAGACCTATTTGCAGGTGTTGCAGACCTTCATTGACCGATATCGCTTCAAAACCCCCAGGCCCGAAGATTTCCTGGCCGTGGTGGAAGAGATAAGCGGCCTGGACCCCACGCCTTTTTATGAAAAATGGATTCTCAGTGCTGGCGAAGCACCGTGAATCGGATCTGGATCAGGATTGAGGATTGTCTGGTCGAGGTTTAGTGCGATCAAGAGTAATTAGTGTGACTCAGTGGTCCCATTTTCCTCCGTATCAATGGAGGCGTCACGAGCCACGGTTTGCTGATACCGAGGAAAACGTCTCGCGGCCACGTTGGCGCGGGAAGCCGATTTCGTCAAGCGTCAAACGTCATGCGTCATGACCTGACGTTTCACGTTTTACGTTTGACGTTCGTTGGTGCCTCGCTCAACGTTGTCCTGATGATCTCAATCCTAATCCTGATCCAAATCCTATTTACAAATCAGACATTTGGCGTCGTTTAGCCGCCCGAAGTGGCGTCCCCCACGCCCGCCCGGCGATGAAGTCGCCGGGCTATAAAACGGCGCCGGATAATTCCGGCTAGCCCCGCGGCGCTGTTTCTTCTGCTCGGAGTTAAACCTCCGAGCTACGGATACGAAGCCCTGCGGG
>JALWZT010000265.1 GCA_027002405.1 Anaerolineae bacterium
CACTCGTACGCCCCCTCCCACGCCCCTTTACCTGCCCTTGATATGGCGGTGAAAGCGAAATAATTGGGTATGCGAATCGCCTTGAGACAGGGGAATATCTATAACAATTATCCGCGTTGTTCGTCCGCGTCCTGTTCTTCACAAGGATGCATCTGATGCATCAAATGCACTTTTATATTTGAAAATGCAACAGAAATCACTTCATTTCGCTGCAAATATGATATAGATCATATTCTGCATGCAATACTTAAGGTACACTGGGGATAACCGTCAGCTCTTCCTCCTCCACCCCTGAAGACTCCCTATGGCTGAACTGCTCACCACCAAACAATTGCAAGAGATCCTCAAGGTGGATCGCACCACCATCTACCGCATGGCCGAGGCGGGGCGGATTCCAGCCATCAAGGTGGGGAACCAATGGCGCTTTCCCCGCCATCAAATCGAAGCCTGGCTATGGCAACGGGAACCGCAAGCCCCTTCCGCGACCCCGCCGCGCCCTTTGGTGACCTCGTCACCATCTCATGGGCCTATCGCGTCCATCTTCCCTCAGGAATGTGTCCAGCTCATCCAGGATACGTACGCGGATTTGCTGGATGTGATGATGATCATCACCGACCTGGATGGCAATATGATCACCCAGCCTAGCAACGCGGTGGGGCTTTTCCTGGCCACCGAAGCTTCCCCCAACGCGCATCAACGGTGCCTCGAGCATTGGGCCTACATGGCTGGAGATCCCCGATTACAGCCCGGTTTTCAGCGCAGCCACCTGGGCCTGCTCTGCGCCCGAGGTCTGATTCGAGTCGGGACCGAGATCAAAGCCATGCTGATCGTGGGCGGCATCGCGCCCGAAGATTGGCCCCCGCCCCCCCAAGAAGTCCAAAACATCGCCGAATTCCTGCAAATCGATCCGCAAACTATCCTAGACCATGTGGATGAAGTGCATTGGACCGATCGCGAGCGCATGCAGACCATCCTGCCCTATGTGCAACGCATTGCCGATATCTTTTCTTACATCGCGACCGATCGCAATAGACTTTTGCAGCGCCTGCATAAGATCGCAGAACTCACCAAGCTTCCCTAATGTCCTTGCTCTGTTATCCCATATCACTTAAAAAGGAGTCGTGCACCGATGAAACGTATCCTTATCTTGGGTGGCGGCACCGCGGGCACCCTGGTCGCCAACAAACTTTATCAGGAGTTGGATCCCGATCAATGGAAAATCACCGTCGTGGATCGGGATGACCTGCATTACTACCAACCCGGCTTCCTCTTTATCCCTTTTGGCATCTATAAAGGCAAACAAGATGTCACCCGTTCGCGGCGGCGCTATCTCCCTCGCGGCGTGGACCTGATCCTCTCCGAAATTGAAGTCATTGAACCCGACAAAAACCAGGTGCGCATCCGCAAAGATAACCGCATCCTACCCTACGATTTCCTCATCATCACCACCGGTTCCCGTACCGCGCCCGAAGAGACCCCCGGCCTTACCGAGCATGAATGGCGTAAGAGCATCTTCGATTTTTACACCGTGGATGGGGCCATGGCCCTGGCCCGTAAATTGCGCACCTGGCAGGGAGGCCGCCTGGTACTCAACATCACAGAAATGCCCATCAAATGCCCGGTCGCGCCTCTCGAATTCATGTTCCTGGCCGATTGGTATTTCCATGAACACAACTTGCGGGACCGGGTGGAACTGATCATGGTCACCCCTCTAGATGCCGCGTTCACCAAACCTCGGGCCGCGGCGATCTTGGGTAATATTCTGGAAGAGAAAAACATCAAACTGGTAACCCAATTCGACACCGGGGAAGTGGACCCCGATAAAAAGAAGGTCATCTCTTACGACGAACAAGAAGTCGAATTCGACCTGCTGGTCACCATTCCCACCATCATGGGCAGCGATGTCATCGAGCGTTCGGGCATTGGGGATGAATTGAATTACGTGCCCACCGAAAAATACACCCTGAAGGCCAAACACTTCGACAATGTCTTTGTCCTGGGCGATGCCACGGACCTGCCCAGCTCCAAAGCAGGGTCGGTGGCCCACTTCGAAGGGGAGGTTTTCATCGAAAATTTCCTGCGCTACATCGATGGCCTGGACCTGCTCCCCACCTTTGATGGTCATGCCAATTGCTACATCGAATCGGGCTTTGGCAAAGGTTTCCTCATCGACTTCAACTACGATGTGGAGCCCCTGCCCGGCAAATATCCCCTGCCCGGCATTGGCCCCTTCTCCCTGTTGCAGGAATCCCGCATGAATCATTGGGGCAAAATGATCTTCCGCTGGATGTACTGGAACATCCTGCTCAAAGGCAAACCCATGCCCGTGACCGCGGAACTGAGCATGGCTGGCAAATGGTTATAAGGAGGTCATCATGGCAGACACCCCCATCCCTGCCCAAACCGATGTCCAGGCCCAACTGCAGGCCCTGAATGCGAAATTGGACGCACTTTCCGAACAGGTGGCCTTGCTCACCGAGTACGTGTGGGAACAACGTCAGCGCCAACAAGAATGGGATGAGCTCAAAGCCGATCTCACGCCCATTGGTATGGAGATGTTCGCGGTCGCGGTAGAGGGATTGGACGAAATCGAGCCTTATGTACGTATGGAGGACATCCTGGCCTTCCTCAAACGGTTGGCTGTCAATCTCCATAACTTCGAGGCCATGTTGGATCAATTGGAAAGCATAAACGATCTGGTGCAAGACCTGACGCCCGTGGCCAACGATGCCTTTTTGGTCGCCGTGGATCAATTGGAGGACATGGAAAAACAGGGCTATTTCGCGGTCCTGCCCGAGCTCAAATACATTATGGATAACATCATCAGCGCCTTCGGGCCAGAAGATGTGCGGGCCCTGGGTGATAACATCGTCCTCATTCTGTCCACCATCCGCAGCATGACCCAGCCTGAGATCATGACCCTGGTGCAACAGCTCACCGAATCCACCCAGGAGGCCGTACGCACCCCCGATGAAGCCCTGGATATCTCCTATCTGGGGCTCATCCGCCAGATGCGGGACCCGCAAATGCGTTTGGGGCTGGCCCGAACCATGCAATTGCTGCGGGCCATGGGCGGCATTGCCCCACCCCAGGGTAATCAAGTAATCAGTGATCAGTAATCAGTGATCAGTCGGTAGAAATCTGCGCTGCATCTGCGCGAATCTGCGTTCCCCCACCTGCCACTTGCCACTTGCCACCTGCACCCTTGCATACCTTCTCAACTTTCCATACTCACTTTGATTCAAGGAGAATCGTACGATGGCAACGCTTGCTGATCTGAACCTCGACACCGACGGCTATCTGGCTGATCCCAAGGATTGGAGCCCGGAGATCGCCGAACTTTTCGCCCAGGAATTGGGCATCGAACTCACGGACCGCCATTGGCAGGTCATCAACTACGTGCGGCAGGAATGGGAGAAAACCGGTCAAATGCCCACCCTGCGCCGCATCACCAAGCAATCGGGGGTTCCCACCAAGGAAATCTACAAACTCTTCCCCAAAGGCCCCTATGGCAAGATCGCCAAACTCGCGGGTCTGGGCAAGCCCAAGGGCTGCATCTAGGGGCTTCTCTCCACACACGTTCACCCCTTCCACACACTTTCAAGGAGGCACCCCATGGCCGATGAAAACCGCAAACTCGCGATCATCTGCTCCAAAGGCACCCTCGATATGGCCTATCCCGGCCTGGTTCTGGCCAATGCCGGGCTCATGTCGGGGATCGAGGTGGAGATGTTCTTCACTTTTTGGGGTATGGACATCATTCATAAGAAAAAGCAGAAGAAGTTGAAGTTCGTCCCCGTCGGCAATCCCGCCACCGGCATGCCCAACATCCTGGCCGTGCTCCCCGGAGTCAGCCACATGGCCACGTCCATGATGCACAAGGGCCTGGAGAAGATCGACATGCCCCCTGTGGATGAATTCCTGGAGATGGTCCACGACGCGGGTGGGCGCATCTGGGCCTGCCGCATGGCCATGGACATGATGAACCTGACCGAAGAGGACCTGGTCGACGAGGTGGATGGCGTCGTCGGGGCCATGGAGTTTCTGGAAATGGCCGAAGGCGCGCAAATCATCTTCATTTAACCCTTGCCACTCCCATAGCGTCTTCAGACCGCGGGATACCCCGCGGTTTTTTCATGGGCCGCGCTGTTCCGTAAATCAGTAATCAGTAATCACCTATTTTCCGCTACCTTTCAGGGGGGGTTTGGGGCCAGCGGGGGGAGCCCCAGGATGTCCCATATCTGTTGTTGGACGGGACGGAGTTTTGGATAGATGATATCTTCCCGCCCTGCATGGCG
>JALWZT010000266.1 GCA_027002405.1 Anaerolineae bacterium
TGTGGCGGGCCATGGCGCGTCGCGATGGCGGCTTCACCGCCCCCATCCAGGTGGCTTTCATCCCCGCGCGGCACGCGGGCATGGCGACCGGGGACCTCTATCGCTTCGAGGACCTGCTGGCCCTGCGACCAGGCCGCTATCGCTACTGGCTGGAGGTGGTGTATCGGGATGGCACCATGTATCGTCTAGGGCCGAAAGAGGTGTGGATGATGCGCATCTCGCCCTTCCCAAGAGGATAATCCTTTGAAAGTTCCCCGGCAACCTCCGTCGACGATGTCGATCATTCACGATTCCCAGTAATCCCCCCATGAAAATCTGGGCTAATGGCCCCTCCCTGGACTCCTCCTCTATTCCACGATGGGTCGGGGAGGAGTTCAAACATAGGGGTCTTCTCCTTACCATGGGCCTGCTCATCCTCCTGGCGATTGAGGCCTGGGGACTTGACCCCATGATAGGGCGACATCAGACCATGGCCATGGTCATGCCTGTATGGGGGGATGCCCCCATCTTCGAAGAGTCCTTCGAAAGCCTGAGCGACATCGCCAATCATGGCGGTGTTTATAGCGGCATCTCTATCGAACCTGGCAGAGTGGGCCATGCCGTCCGCGTCGACAACGCGGATCGGCTCACTTATCCGAGTAACCTCGATCCCCAAAAAGGCACGATTCGTTTTTGGCTCAGCCCCTCGTGGGCTGGGGATGCGACCACAGAGCCCCATTACTTCTTTGAATGGCGGGCGGGGGATGCCAGGATGCGTATCTTTACCTGGTACTTTGCATCCTCGGGCAAAAATTATCTTGTCTTCCGCCTTAAAGATAATGCCGGCCATGATCACGAAGTGGGAACCATGGACATCATGGCGTGGGAAGCGGATCAGTGGCATGAGGTGATTCTCTTTTGGGATTTCACCGGCACGAAGGAATTTTTTGGCATGGCCTTGGATGGGTGGGTCGCGGTAAATGATGAGTATGACTGGGCATTCACCGATACCCCCACCACCTTCTCGGTAGGTTCAGACACCTACGGCGAATCTCAAGCCGACGCGCGGATCGATGAATTGAGAATCTACGACGAAAGCATTTGGGAACTCGATAACATCATCGACTCCTACAAACGGGTCACTTGCGGCCAGGGGAAATGGGACCCCCACGAAACGGTTCATAGTTGTCCTGAAGATACCCCGACCCTGGATCCGGCCATTCATCCTGGTGAAACCTACATGTTTTACGAAACCGCGCCCTTCACCGCGGTCTATGAGGGCACGGTGCCGGCCTCCTCCGCGATCACCGATATCATCACCTATCAGGCTGCCCAAAACGACGTGGAGCCCCTCTTTTTCAATGTGTACACTCGGGCGGACCTGCAGGACGTCCATGTCACTGTAACGGACTTCGTGGGCCCCAATGGCAGCCGTATCTCCACCCAGGATGCCGAGCTTCGGGTGGTGCATAACTGGTGGCAGGCGGGCACAGGACCGTTGAAAAAGGATTATCCTGCCTATGTGCCCGAATTGCTCCTCTATGACGATACCATCGACCTGGAGGGGCAGGCCTGGGATTACGACACCCTCCCCTCCATGCCCCCATTGGACCATGTGCAAACCTCGCTTCAGGCCTATACATCCAAACAATTCGTGTTGATCCTGCCCATCCCCAATGACGTGGCCCCGGGCCATTATACGGCCACAGTAACGGTTACCCCCGCCAATGAAGTATCCAAAACCTTGACCCTTGATTTGGAGGTGCTGCCTTTTGCGTTGCAAGAAAACCAGGGCAACCATCTGATCTATCTGACCGCAGATATCGATCATCCCAACAGCCAATACTATCTCAGTATGGAAAGATTCGAGGCTCAGTTGGCCGACATCAAACGTCATGGCTTCAATGGGGCCACCATCTATGGGGAACCCGGGAGCGACAACATCCCTTTGAAATTACAGAAGATCAAGGACGCGGGATTGACGAAAATGGTGGTGCTCATGACCTATTACCAGGATGGCGTGGCCTTGTTGGAAAACAATGGCTATGAGCCCTACTTCTATGGCATCGACGAGCCAACCCGCAACCATGATGCCTACATGGATGATCACATCGCTCTTTCGCAGACCATCCATGAGGGTGGGGGCAAGGTAACCACTGCCATCACAAAACGGGGCGAAGAAATGCTCAAAGACTGCAACAATCCCATCTACAGCAGCTTCCCCCCGGGCACCTGTGAGCCCCTGGACATGGCCAATCTCTCCGTGGAAGCCAGTCTGGACTACCTGGAGGATTTGATCAATGGTGGGGCCTCCAAAGAAGATTTCGAGACGTACTATTGGCAGATCATGCAGGAAGACCCGCGCATCAATCGATTTCTCGCCGGTTTTTTCCTGTGGAACACGGGCCTGGATGGCATCTTCCCCTACGTCTATCAGGATGTTCGCCACAATCCCTATGACGATTTCGATGAATGGTCAAGCGTCAACCCCTATCGGGACCACCTGGTAACCTATCCCAGCCAACAGGGCCCTGTGCCTACAATCCAGTGGGAGGCGCTGCGGGAGGGGCTAGACGATTTTCGCTATTTGCAAACCTGGCGCGCCTACAAAACCCGAGCCGAAGCCTATGATCCGGCCGCCGCTCAAGCCTCGGCCCAGGTGATTGCCGACGTACTCGCCCATTACAACCGCTACGAAAAGATCCAAACGACCCCTCTGGCCCAATACAGGGATGATCGAAGGACCATCGCCCAGGAGACCCTCAAGATGCAACAGGCGGCCACTGCTATCGGGGACCTGGTCTGGTGGGATATCGACCGGGATGGCATCCAGGACCCGGGCGAACCGGGCATCCCCAACGTGGCCCTCTCCCTCAGCGGCACCGCCTCCGACTCGACGACCACCGACGCCTCGGGCGTGTACACCTTCGCCAACCTTTCTCCGGGGACTTATACCATCACCGTAGACGCCTCCAACTTCACCTCGGGCCCCCTGCAAAACTGGACCGCCAGCCCCCAGGACCAGGGTGGCGACGAGAGCAGGGACTCGGACGGCGACCCCACGGACCACGACGTCTCCCTCACCCTGGGCGTCAACGAAACCAACCCCACCATCGACTTCGGCTTCACCATCACCACCAGTTACACCCTGACCAAGCACTTGAACACGTCCGAGCCGGTGCGTCCCGGAGCCCCCATCAGCTTTACCATCCGCATCACCGACACCGGCAAGAGCTGGCTGGCCACCCTCCCTCTGGAAGATACCTACAATACCGGCTATCTCACCTACGGGGCAGGAGGCCACTATGCCCAGCCCGATTCCGATGATCATGAGAACGATGGGCAGATTGACTGGAGCGATGTCCTGGACGGCACCCCCCTGGCGCCCGGCCAGTCCCGTAGTGTCATCGTCCACTTCACAGCCAGGGCGGACACCACCTCCCTGCCCGACGGCAAGACGAAGAACATCGCCCGGGCCCATAATGGTACCGCGGACCCCGACGGCCCCAGCGGGCCTCTCGGCGCATTGGAATCCCTGCCGGAGAAGAGCGACAGCGATAAGGTGTCCATTGTCATCCCCACCGGCGTGGTGCTCTCCAGCTTTGCGGCTCACAGCCAGGAAGGGGGCGTGGCCCTGACATGGCGTACAGAAAACGAAAGCCGCATCCTTGGCTTCCGGGTGTGGCGGGCCATGGCGCGTCGCGATGGCGGCTTCACCGCCCCCATCCAGGTGGCTTTCATCCCCGCGCGGCACGCGGGCATGGCGACCGGGGACCTCTATCGCTTCGAGGACCTGCTGGCCCTGCGGCCAGGACGCTACCGCTACTGGCTGGAGGTGGTCCGGGTGGATGGCACCACCTATCGCCTGGGGCCGGAGGATGCATGGGTTACACACCTGTCTCGGCCTATCACCACGCCATGAGCGACAGCTCACCCCATCACGACGAAAATGGGTCGCACTTGCAGGTAGCAAGTGGCAAGTGGCAGGTGGCAGATGGCGGAAACGCTGACTCCCACTGATTACTGATGACTGATCACTGATTACTCTATTACAAAGCAGCCATTTGGCGTGGTTTAGCCGAGCGAAGTGGCGTCCACCACGCCCGCCCGGCAATGAAGTCGCCGGGCTATAAAACGGCGCCGGATGAATCCGGCTAGGGCCGAAGAGGCGTTGTTTCTGGCCGGGGGAATTATCCCCCGGCGCTGGCGGCTGACCCTCGCATCGCCACCCGCGGGGCCAACGCCAGCCCCTGACCTTGAAGCGTCTCCCAGACCTTCAAGGTCTCCAACGCCCGCCCGGCGATGAAGTCGCCGG
>JALWZT010000267.1 GCA_027002405.1 Anaerolineae bacterium
GTTCCTAACATCGCGCCATCATGAAATCCTACACCATCACCATCGGCAACCAGACCCATGTCATCGGCCTGCAAGAGCTGGAAAGCCCGGATCAATTCCGGGTGTTGGCCGGTGGCCAGGTCTATGAGATCAAAGTCCTGGCTGTGGAAGAAAGCGACGCTCAGATCCCCAGCATCGAGGTGCTGCAAGCGGCCAAGGACCAGCCCGCGCTGGCCCACAAGGCCCCAGAACTCCTCCCCCGCGCGCCTTCTTCCGAACCCCCGGACCTGCCCGAACCGGGCACCGAGGAAGCCTTGCCCCAGGAAGTCCGCGCGCCCATGCCTGGCACCATCCTGGAAGTGCACGTGCGGCCCGGAAGCCATGTGCGTCGGGGGGACCCGCTTTTTGTGCTGGAAGCCATGAAGATGAAAAACCCCATCCGCTCCCCGCGCGAAGGCATTGTGGCCGAGATTTTCGTGCAGGAAGGGCAAAACGTCAATTTCGATGACCTGCTGCTTCGCTATCGGGAGGATTGACCATGGACATCCTGGCCACCATGTTCGAGGGCTTGCTGAGCTTTACCTGGGGGCAGGCTTTGATGATCGGGGTGGGGTTGGTGCTCATTTATTTGGCCATTGTCAAAGAATACGAACCTGTGCTTCTCTTGCCCATTGGCGCGGGCGCGATCCTGGCCAACCTGCCTCTCTCGCCCCTCATTGGGGATGACGGGTTGATGACCATTCTTTATAAGGCCGGGGTGGCCAATGAGCTTTTTCCCCTGCTCATCTTCGTGGGGATCGGGGCCATGACCGATTTCGGGCCGTTGTTGGAACGGCCGCACATGCTGCTATTGGGCGCGGCCGGGCAGTTTGGCATCTTCGGCACCCTGTTCCTGGCTCTGCTCCTGGGGTTCGATATCAACGAAGCCGCGTCCATTGGCATTATCGGCGCCATCGATGGCCCCACCTCCATTTACGTGAGCAACCTTCTGGCCCCCCACCTCCTGGGCCCCATCGCGGTGGTGGCCTACAGCTACATGTCCCTGGTGCCCATCATTCAACCTCCCATCATGCGGGCGCTGATCACCAAAAAAGAACGTCGCATCCGCATGCCTTACAGCGAAAAGCCTATCAGCCGCCGCACCCGCATCCTCTTCCCCATCATCGTTTTCATCGTGGTCGGGATCCTGGTCCCCATGGCCATTCCCCTCATTGGCATGCTGATGCTGGGGAATTTGATGAAAGAATCGGGGGTGGTGGAACGGCTGGTGGGGGCCTCGTCCAACGAGATCGCCAACGTGGTGACCCTTTTCCTGGGCCTGGCCATCGGTGCCACCATGCAGGCCGAAGCTTTTCTCAGACTGGATACCTTATTGATTTTGATCTTGGGGATTTTTGCCTTTGGGCTGGATACGGCCGCGGGGCTGCTTTTTGCCAAATTCCTGCGCTGGGTCACCCGGGGCCCGCTCAACCCCCTGATTGGCGCCGCGGGCATCAGCGCGTTCCCCATGGCCGCGCGGGTGGTGCAGAAGATCGCGCAGGAGGAGGATTTTGAAAACTTCCTTTTGATGCACGCCATGGGGGCCAACACCGCGGGGCAGATCGCCAGCGTGGTGGCCGGGGGCGTGGTCCTGGCCCTCTTCGCGGCGCGCTAGGGTTGCTCCGGAAATAGGATCAGGATTAGGATTGAGGATTGAGGATTGTCAGGCCGAGGCCAGGTGCGAGCAGGAGTAATCAGTTATCAGTAATCAGTGTTCAGTTGACTCTGCGTCCTCTGCGCTCTCTGCGGTAAGTACCCTTTCCGGAGGGGAGTCAGGGATCAGTCATCCAGTGTTCAGTGTTCAGTAGCGCCGAGGCTAGAAACAACGCCCCTGCATTAAAACCTGGTAACTATACACGTACCCTCTCATAGCAAGGCAAAAACCACTAAGGACACTAAGGACACCAAGGCACAAAGGGAAAAATAAAAAATTTCTTCGTGTCTTTGTGACTTTGTGCCTTCGTGGTAAAAACGTCTTGCAGAAGGAGCTGTATAGTTACAAAACCTGAACGCAAAGGCGCGAGGACGCCAGGAGGCGCAGAGAGAAAAGATAAAAGACCTCTGCGTCCCTCTGCGTTCTCTGTGTCCCTGCGTTAAAAGGATAACTCGGAGGTTTCGGATATTGTTGGTTTACTGCGGTATGCCGAAAGCGCCCCCGTCCGGCTTCCCACACGAGTATGCCGAATAAATTTAGGTCTGAGGGCGTTCCGCCGCATGTCCCCCTTCGGAGACATGTTTTCGCCCGGTTGGGCCTGTCTGCCTGCGCAGACAGGCGGCCCAGGCAATCCGCCTTCCTCATGTCCCCCCGCCCGTTCCGGGAGGGCTATGAAAAACATGGAAGCGCATCACTCCGCCGGCGCAGGCCGGGCCCCTTCCCCCGCGGGTTTGTAGAAAAGTTCAATCCGTAGCCGGTCCTTTTCGATGCGCCCCCGAGGGAAAACCCCGGCCCGGGGCAAGACCGCGATGTCCTGATTCAAGGCCTCGACAAGGACCTCCTGGTTCGCACCCACGTAAAGGCCAATGGCCGCCCAACTGACCACCAACCGATCCACCGCCACCCGGGCTTCAGGTTGATTTGCTTCGGCCAGGGATGCCACCCATACCGTGGATTGGTTGTGGAGGTCCCAAATGGCATCCCGCAAAGCCACGCCCATATCCAGCCGTTGGGCTTCCCACGAAGGGGTGATGGAGGCACCATAGAGCCGGCTGGCAGCCCGATAGCGGATGGCCCGCCATTGGACCCGGTCGAAAAGGACTTGTAATCGCTCATTGGGTGGAATATCTTCGCGAGCCAGTATGTTGTCATAAAAGACTGTGCGTCCCAGGTCTTCGTCGATAAGCGCGTTTTCCAGGGTGCGGGTGGCTCCGGCTCCTGCTTCCCCTCCACCACGGCTCCAATCCTCCACATAGGCCTGCGCGGCCGCCTCCCGTTGACGGATCAAGGCTTCCAGGGAATCAGGACGAATGGGAGGGATCGTCAGCGAGTCCAGAGCTATCTCATTGGGTTCAAGGAGCCCTTCTTCCAGGACCGGGATGGCCGCAATGGCCTCTCCCCGAGCCTCATCCCCTAATTGGGTGTACCGTTCCCCAAGCTGCACGAAAAGGGCTTTGCGGATCGACTTGCCGAGATAAGGGCTGGATTGGGCCAAAACCAGCACCTGCTCCAGGGTCCAGCGGGCTTTTTCTTCCTCTCCCAAAGAAGCCCAGGTGGCTGCCACATCCAAAAGCATGTTGGCCCGCTGCGCATCCGGGAGCCCCGGAAGCAGCATGGCCAGGTCCGAAGCGTCTTGCAAAAAGACCCGGGCATCGGCCTCCCGGTCCGCTTTGGCAAAACGTTGGGCCAGGACATGAATCCATCCCAGACGCTGTTCCGGGTCCAGGCGAGGCGTCAGAAGCGTCATGGCAGCTACGGTATCCAGTTGATCGTCGGCCATGGCATGGCGGTAGACCTGGTCCGGTTCAACCCCACTCAAGGACCAAACCGCGAGACCCGGCGAGATGCGTTCCGGTTCGGGCATCTCCCAGGGGCGGGCCCAAAGAGCAGGGGCTGGGCCGTGAGTCGTATAGAGGGCATATCCCCATGCAAGGAGGCCTACCAGAAAGAACACAGCAGCCAGGCCCAAAAGCAGCCAAAAGAGCCGTGGTGGACGACGACGGGGCTCGGGTAGGGTTGCGGAGGTGGTCATGGCTTAGCCCACCCACAGGTCAGGGGAGATAAAAGGGTTATGGTGGCGTTCGTGACCGACCGTGGTGGAAGGACCATGGCCCGGGTACAGGGTGAAATCGTCGGGCAGGGAGAGGATATGGGCATGGATGGCCTGCAATAACTGGCGGTAGTCACCCCCGGGCAGATCGGTGCGGCCCATCCCCTCGCGAAAGACCGTATCCCCCACCCAGGCCCGGCGTCCTACCTGATCCACAAAGATGACCGAGCCAGGGGAATGCCCGGGCACATGGCGCACCTCGAAGGACACATCCCCCAACGTGAGGATGTCGCCATGATGGAGGAAGCCATCCACCGTGGGAGGGGGCCCCCATTCCCATCCCAGCCAGGCGCGCACGGTTTGAGGGGTGCGGGCCAGGATGGGCTGATCCGCAGGATGCATGAAGAGCTGGGCCGAGGTCTCGGCCAGGATATCTGGGGCGGCCAGGAGATGGTCGAAGTGGGCATGGGTGAGGAGGATGCGGGTGAGGCGCGCGTGTTGGGTGCGGAGGATGTGGAGGATGTCGGGCGCGTGGCCCCCAGGGTCGATAACCCAGGCCTCGCGCGTGGCTTCATCTATCCACACAAAGCAATTGGTATGCAAAAGGCCAACGGTGAGATGATGGATTTGAAGGGTCATTCTGCGTCGGGATGGCCGGTGAGTTTGAGAGAACGAGCACGACGATAGAGTTGACGATAGGTGCGAGCAGCCTGATCCGTGGTAAAGCGGGGAGTCATGGCATTCTGTTGGATGGCTCGCCACAGATCGGGGTGATGATAGATTTCCACCGCGCGGGTGACCGCGGCAAAGAGGGCCATGCCATCGTAAGGCCCGAAAAGGAAGCCTGTTCCTGTTTCGGGGGGATGGTGATCGATCACGGTGTCTTTCAGCCCTCCTACGGCCCGCACCACAGGGGCAGCACCGTAGCGCATGGCTTTGAGCTGGTCCAATCCCCCTGGTTCATGCCGAGAGGGCATGAGGAAGATATCCACGCCCGCGTAAATGCGTCGGGCCAGGGTTTCGTTGTAGGTGGGGATGAAAGCCAGCCGCTGGGGATGACGTTGTTGCAGATCGGCCAGGGCATGATGATAGCGAGATTCCCCCGCGCCCATGATCACGCCCTGCACAGGCAGATGCCGCAGGATGGGCTCCAGCACCGACATGAGGATATCCAGACCTTTTTGGTCACTGAGCCGGGTGGTGAGGCCAAGAAGCGCGAAGGTGGGGTCCACGGGCAATCCCACCTCCTGTTGCAGTGCTGCTTTGCACCCGGCCCGGGCTTCCAGGTGTTCCCGGTCGAAATGGCAGGCCAGGGCTGGGTCTGTGGCCGGGTCCCATTCTTGGGGATCCAGCCCAATGATAACCCCAAAGAGCCGTTCTTGGCGGTCCCGCAACAGGGGGTCCAGGCCTTCGCCATATTCGGGGGTGAGGATCTCCTGGGCATAGGTGGGGCTGACCGTGGTGATGATGTCGGCGAAAATGATGCCCCGGCCCATCATGCTCACCACCTGATTGAGACTGGGGGAGATTTCGGGATGGGCGATGAAGCCGTAGGATTCGATCCCGGCCACTTGCAGGATGCGATACCCAAAAATGCCCTGGTAGGCCAGATTGTGGATGGTGTAGAGGGAGGCCGTGCGGGCGTAGAAGGGATCGTCCTGATAGATGGTGCGCAGCCAGTTGGGGGCCAACGCGGTATGCCATTCGTTGCTGTGGATGACGTGGGGTTGCCAACCCAGGTGCCGGGCAGCCTCCATACTGGCCCGGGTATAGAACACAAAACGTTCCCCATCATCAGGGAAGGAATAGATGCCCTGCCGCGAGCCGAAGAAGCGGGGGTGATCGATAAAATAAACCGGGGGATCACTTTCGGGTGCACGCCATAGCCCGGCCCATTGGGTCTCCCGCTCGAAGGGGACGGGGAAGCGTTCCAGAACCCGTTCCAACCCCAGGCGTTGCGGGTCGATCAGACCGTAGCGAGGAAGAAAAACGCGGATATCATCCCCCTGCCGGTGGATCGCCCGAGGAAGCGTGGCCGCGACCTGCCCTAACCCGCCCGTGGCCGCGTAGGGCAACATTTCGGCGCTGAGGAAGAGAATGCGATACGGAGTCATGTAAGGATTGTAGCAGAAGAGGAGGGATGGAGCAATACAGATGCCTTGGAAATAGGATTAGGATTTGGTGCCGGTTCTGGCGTATAATGGAGGGCATGATGATCAAGGATGCTCATCGTTGGCATTGGGCGCGATGGGCGATGATAGCCTTTTTCGCACTGTGGCTGGCCGGATGTCGTGATGTAACCTCGCCTCCTGTTGTAAAAATCGGGTTGATCGCGCCCTTCGAAGGCCCGTCGCGGCCGTTAGGCTACCAGGTCCTTGATGGGGTGAAGTTGCGTTTGCATCAGTGGAACGACGGGCATCACGCGCCCAAGGTGGAGCTGGTGGCCCTGAATGATGATGGGGACCCGCAGCTTGCGGCCACGTTGCCCGCGCAGTTGGCCCAGGACCCCGATATACGCGTGATCTTAGGCCCCCCGCAGGGGCACACGGCCATGGCCGCGCTGCCCGCTTTGGCAAAGACGGGTATCCCCACCCTCCTTTTGGCGCCCGTGTCCTCTGTTCCTCCCCAGGGAGGCATCGTTCCCTACGCGGGATTGGGGGAGGATTATCAGCAACTTTTCCAGCCCCTGGTAGGGACGCTGCAGCCGGCCTGGTTTTTGCCGGTACAAGGGCCTGTGCTCTGGCTGGGGGACCCTTTGTCCCTGGCAGAGCTGGCCCAGAATCATCCCGAATGGGTGCCGGCGGCCGGGCCCGTGGCGGGGGAGGCGGTCTTGCAAGGCTGGGCTCCGGATCTGGCTCAGCGCATCCTCTGGGCCGCGCCTCAACCTCACGACCTCCCCTCGGATTTCGCGGCCCGATACCGCGATCTGACGGGCCGGGACCCCACCTGGGCTGCCGCGTTGGCCTATGCCGCGACGGATCAAGCCCTGCAGCTTATCGCCCAGGCCCCCGATGATGTGCCTGGGCCAGCGTCCCTGGCGCAGGTCCCTGTGCCAGCCCTGGTCATCATCCACGGTAGTCAGTGACACATATCCAAGACCCAATTTCTATACAGTCCAACGGCCAGTTTGCCCGCGCCAATACCGAGGAAAACGCCTCGCGGCCAGGGCGGCGTGACTCGTATTCCGTATTGCGTATTGCGTAACGACTGGACGGAATACGGAATACGCAATACGAACCTTTGCCGACTCGCCCAACGTCGGCCTGGCGATCCTTCCGCAGCCGACGATCATGCTATTTTCATAGCAGAATCTGTTCTTCCCATGAATCGTTACCTGATGATTTCCCCTGAATACAATTTGAACCGTGTGGGTGGCCTGGGCGTGCACGTCCAGGGCCTGGCACCTCGGCTGAGCGATCAAGTGCTGCTTGATCTGTTTGTCCCCCGATATGGTGGCTTGGGGGACTATTGTGAGCCCTTGGGCCGGTATGGGCAGGTGTATCGAGTCGACGCGGTTCAGCCCCGCTCGGGGCACGATTTCGATATCCAGGTTTGGCGGATGAATGATCAGATCAACGCGGTGATCACCCGGCATATCCAGGCTGGCCGCGCTTATAGTCTGATGCACGGGCATGATTGGCTGAGTAGTTATGTGGCTAACGATCTGAAGCAGCGCTATCATATCCCCATGGTGGTCACCATTCATGCCACGGAAATCGGCCGGCGCCGGGGGAATATCTGGGATGATCCCCTCAGCGAGCGCATTCATCAGGCGGAGCAATACATGGCCCGGGAGGCGGATGTGATCATCGCGTGCAGTGAATTCATGCGCCGGGAGATCTCTGGGGCCCTGGAAGTGCCTCCGGAGAAGATCCGGGTGATCCCCAATGGGGTGGAATATGAACATCTGATGGCGCTACGAAGCTCCCTGGGCGCATTGCCCCATATCCGGCGCAGGTGGGCCGCGGCCGATGAGCCCCTTCTTTTCTTTGTGGGACGGCTGGAATGGGAAAAGGGCCCCGACCTGTTGGTACAAGCCATGCCCCAGGTGTTGGCCGAATTCCCCAAGGCCAGGCTCCTTTTGGCAGGGAAGGGCAGCTATACGAAGCAACTGGTCGCGCTGATTCAGGCATTGGGCGTGGAGGATCGGGTTCAGCTTTTGGGGTTTGTCAGTGATCAAACCCGAAATGAGATTTACGCGGTGGCCGATGCGGCCATCTTCCCCAGTCGCTATGAGCCTTTTGGCATTGTGGCTCTGGAAGCCATGGCCGCAGGGGTGCCCGTGGTGGTGGGAGACGTGGGCGGACTGAGCGAGGTGGTGGAGCATGACGTGACCGGGTTGCGGGTGGCCAATGAACCTCAAGCCATCGCGCAGGCAATTTTGCAGATTCTGCGGGATCCCGAGGCCGCGGCAGCCCGGGCGCGACGGGCTCAACACGTGGTAAAGGAACGCTATAGTTGGGAGGCCGTGGCCCAGCAGGTGCTGGACGTTTATGGGGAACTGGTGCCATGAACCTTGCATTTCCCCAGAATCGAGGTACAATGCTCCTATGCACGACCAAGCGACAGGCCCGCGCTTTTTGTACCAGTATTGGGGCCTTTACCAGGGACATTATATCGGCCTGGTGGAAGGTCAGGTGATCGCCATGGCGCTGACCCCCCTGGCGGCCTTTGCCCGGGCCCGTCAATCCCGCCCTCGTCGCATGCCCACCGTGGTCCAGATCAGCTCGTTTAACTTTATTGGTAGTAGGAAGGTAATGCATGACATGGTTCGATGATTTTTCCGATCCTCATTTGCAAAAGGTCCAGCGTGTAATGCTGACCCACGCGCCGGACGCGGCCCTGATTGGGGGTGCAGTCCGCGACCTGTTGTTAGGACGCCCCGTGCAAGACATGGATTATGTCACCCGCCGCGATGGTCTGAAGGTGGGCCGACGGGTGGCGAATGCGTTGGCCGCGGCTTTTTATCCTCTGGATGAGGAACGCCGCATCGCCCGGGTGGTGTGGCAGCAGCCCACGCAAACCCTGGTGGTGGACATCGCTTCCCTGACCGGCATGACCTTGCTGGAAGACATCCGGCGCCGGGATTTTACCATCAATGCCATGGCCATCCTCCCTTATGGGGACCTCTACGACCCTTTGGGGGGACAAGCGGACCTGGAAGCCCGGGTTTTGCGGCCCTGCAGCCCCGACAGCCTGCGCGATGATCCGGTACGGACCATCCGAGCGGTGCGATTTTTGTTGGCTCTGAACCTGAAGCCCGCGCCCGGCCTGGACCATCTCATCTGGCATGCCGCGCCCTCCCTTGTGCGGGTAAGCCCGGAACGGCGCCGGGATGAGTTCCTCAAGGCCCTGGCTCTGCCGCGCCCCCATTGGGCTGTGGAACGAATGACCGATTGGCGGATTTCGGATGTGCTGATGCCGGAACTGGTGGCTTTGCAAGGGGTGGAACAATCGCCCCCCCATCGGTTTGATGTGTATCAGCATACCCTGGAAACACTCCGTTGGGCTTCTCGGCTGGATCAATGGCTACGGGGGACGTGCGCCCCCCAGAGCAAATGGGAATCTGTGATTTACCGGCGCCTGGAGCCTTACGCGGCTGCACTCAACGCGTATTTGCAAACCCCATTGAGCGGTGATCGGGCCCGTTGGTTATGGTTCCGCTTCGCGGCCTTGGCCCATGACTGGGGGAAGGCCACCACCTTCCGAGAAGATGAAACAGGTCGGGCCACGTTCCTGCGCCATGAGGAGGAAAGTGCGCATCTGGCCGAGGCATGGCTGAAGGGGTATCATTGCGCTCGCCCGGAGATCGCGTTTGTGCGAAAGCTCTGCCAGGGGCATATGCGACCCATGAGCCTTTTCATCGCGGGGGAACGCCCCACACGGCGGGCCCTGTTCCGTTTTTATCGCGACATGGGAGATGCGGCAGTGGCCGGGATCCTTCTCTTCCTCGCGGATTTCCTGGGCGCGCGAGGTGAACCGACGGACGCGGCCGAGTTGGAAGCGGCTCTGGATACCACCCTGACCTGGTTGGACCCCTTCCTGCACGAAGACCCTATTGTCCCCGCGCCTTTGTTGAATGGCACCGAGGTGATGCAGGCGTTGGGGTTGCAACCCGGCCCACGCATCGGGCAACTTTTGCAGACTCTGCAAGAAGCTCAGGTCATGGGACAGGTTCGCACCCGTGAAGAAGCCCTGAATTTTCTGCAACAAGTGATTGTATCGACTTCATCAGCGGGGCGCTGAGAGATGAAAAAGCTCCCTGGTGTCGCCACGAAGGTTCTTCCCTTAACACCAGGGAAAAACCACTCATGAAGGAGGTCGCGTGATGCGCATCGGCATGTTTGCCAACGCTTATTTGCCTGTGATCAATGGGGTGGTGCGGTCTATTATGCTCTATCGGAAGGGATTGTTGGCCCAGTGTCATTTTGTGGGGGTGTTCGCACCCGATGTCCGCAATTATGAAGATGAGGAGCCTTTTATTTTTCGGTATCCGGCCATTCCTCTCCCCACCCAGCTTAACTATTCCTTTCCTGTGGTGACCGCCCCTCATATCACCTGGATGGTGCCCCGATTGAAGTTAGAGGTCATTCACGCGCACCATCCCATCATCGTGGGGGTAGAGGCCCGACGCTTTAGCGAGGAGCTGGATATCCCCCTGGTGTTTACCTTTCACACCATGTATCATGAATACACCCATTATTTTTTGGGGATGGATAATGATATCGTGAAGCAGATTGTGCGTCGTATGGTGCGCGATTACGCGAATCGGGCCGATTACATCATTGCCCCCTCCCCTGCGGTGGTGGAACAGATGCCTTTGTATGGCATCGAAAAACCTGTGGAAATCCTCCCCACCCCGGTGGACCTGGACCAGTTTGGCACCCGGCCGCGTCCTCCTATGAGCAACCCCCTGCGCGTGAGGCTCATTTATGTGGGGCGGGTGGCAAAAGAAAAGAATCTGGAGTTTTTGCTGCGCGCCTTTAAGCAGGCCGCGGCCCAAGATGACCGGCTGGAATTGAGGATCGTGGGGGGCGGCCCCAGCCTGGAGGACCTGAAGAAGTACGCGGCCCGATTGAAGATCGCACATCGCGTCCATTTTACAGGGATGGTCCCCTTCGCCCAGGTGGTGGATGAGCTGCATGATGCGGACCTGTTTGTGTTCAGCAGCACCACCGAAACCCAAGGGCTGGTGGTGTTGGAGGCCATGGCCGCGGGGTTGCCCCTGGTTCTGGTATCTTCCGACGCATTGCTTTACTTTGTGAATCCTGGAAGCGACTGTGTGGTGACCCCGGAAAAAGAGGAGGCGATGGCCGCGGCGATCCTGTCACTGGTTCGTGATCCCGAACGGGTGCGGGCGATGGGCCAGGCCGCGCGTCGCAACGCGGAACGATACAGCGTGCCCTCCCTGACTCAACGCCTGCTGGAGGTGTATCAGCGGGCGATTGACAGACATTATCAGTAAACCGATATCATTTCATTATGAATGCAGAAATCATTACCACCGGCACCGAGCTGCTTTTGGGCGAGATTGTGGATACCAACGCGCCCTTTATCGCCCGTCAATTACGTCGCATTGGGGTGAATCTCTTTTATAAAATCACGGTGGGGGATAATCGTGAACGGCTGGCCGCGGCCATCCGCCAGGCCTTGGCCCGATCGGATGTGGTCATTATCACCGGCGGGCTGGGGCCCACGGTGGATGACATCACTCGGGAAGCGGTGGCCGATGCCACGGGCCGGGAGTTGGAGCTGCGACCGGAGATTGTGGCGCATCTCAAAGCCTTTTTTGCGCGTCGCGGCCGGCCCTTTACCGAGAACAATCTCCGTCAGGCCTATCTGCCGCAAGGAGCCCGGATGTTGCCTAATCCTATCGGCACGGCCCCCGGTTTCATTGTCGAAACCGGGGAAGGCACGGTGATTGTCATGCCCGGGGTGCCTCGGGAAATGGAACGGATGATGAGCGAGCAGGTTTTGCCTTATCTCCAAAGTCGTATGGAGGAACAGGCGGTGATCGTGGCCAGGATCCTCCATACCGCGGGCATAGGCGAAAGCACCATTGATGATCGCATCGGTCCTCTCATGCGCATGAGTAACCCCACGGTGGGGCTGGCCGCGCATCTGGGCCAGGTGGACATCCGCATCACGGCCCGGGCCGCGACCGAGGAGGAGGCCCGGGCCCTCATCGCGCAGGTGGAGGCGGAGATCCGCAAGAGCCTGGGGACCTGGATCTATGGTGCGGATGAAGAGACCCTGGGCGGGGTGGTGGCTCGCTGGCTGCGTCAGCATGATGCTCGCCTGGCGCTGCTGGAAACCAATACCCAGGGCGCGATCCTGGCCAAATTCTCGGAAGAGGACCGGGATGTTCTGGCCGGGCATTTTCTGGATTTGACCGCGTTGGCCGGGTGTGAGGCTTGTGAGGATTTCACCGAGGCCAATGCTCGGGCGGCAGCCAATGCCTTGCGCCGGCTGACAGGGGTCGACTATGCCCTGGTGGTGATGGGAACCTCGGACCCAAAGTTTGGGTTTTGGTCGGAGCCCCGGGGAGAAACCTGGGTGGCCCTGGCCGGGCCGGGAGGGGTTCTGACTCGGGCGTTGGCTGCTGCCGGTCAGGATGAATTCACCCGGCAATGGTTGGCCGTGAATGCCCTGGCTTTGGCTTTGCGACACCTGGCCGATCGAGGAGGATAGTGGGTATTGGATATTGGATATTGGGTATTGGGGAGACAGGAGCAAAGGGATGACCTTTGGAGGGGAAAGTTAATAAATTTTAGGGAAACTGTCGCAAACGACAGTAGTATTTTCTTAAAATGGGTGCTATTATGAATATAGAAAGTTTCATGGGCTATTATACCATCAATTGTTCGTTGTGATATAAGCCTTTCAATTTTTACGCTCGCCTTGTTTCGCTCGTCAATCATGGAGCGCGGGGAAGGAGGTCAAAATGCCTTATGAATACGCGCTTCCTCACCTTGCTTAGCGTGGGTATCTTTATCCTGTTGACCCTGTATGGCTTTGCCATGCCCAGAACCCACGTCCAGGCCATCGCGGGGCAGGCCGCGCCGGGAATCGTATCACCTCATCCGGGCTGGCCCTATGCTCCCGATCATATCCTTATCAAACTCGCTCCCGGAGCAATGCCCCCACCCCGGGCCCAACACCTCTTCGGCGACTGGTATCAATGGTCCTTGCCCCAGAGCAAGGATCCCATTCAGGCCTTAGAGGAGGCCGTGACCTGGGAAGGGGTGCTGATTGCAGAGCCTGACTATGTTTTTCAACTGAGTGAGCCTGCATCGCCTTCGAGGCTCGAGGGGGCCGTAGCTGTTTCCGCTATCCCCAACGATCCCTACTATGTCCACCAGTGGCATCTTAAACAGATTCAATTCGAAGATGCCTGGCCGCTACAAGGCGATAACGTAGTGGTGGCCATTGTCGATACAGGAATAAGTCGAGGTTCGGATTTGCAATGTCGTGCCTTTGTCGCTCCTTACGATGTCCTGACAAAAACGGAAGGGGAGGCTGCGGCTCAAGATCAGCATGGTCACGGCACCCATATCGCGGGCACCGTTGGCCAATGCACCAACAATGGCCTGGGCGTGGCCGGCTTTGAACCCCAGGTCACCCTGATGCCTGTCCGTGTCCTGGACGCCCAAGGATCGGGTAGCACCATGGATGTGGCACTGGGCATCCGATGGGCTGCGGACCATGGGGCCCAGGTCGTTAACCTTTCCCTGGGTATGGATTGCAATAACGAGTCCTATGAAAATTGCCACGATTACTATTTGGACGACGCCATCAACTACGCCATCAGCAAGGATGTGCTCATTGTGGCCGCGGCGGGCAACGAAATGCGTTCCACCCCCAGTTATCCTGCCAACCATCCCGACGTCATGGGGGTTGCCGCTTTGGATGCCCGCAATATCGCCACCTGGTACACCAACGGCGGCTGGGACCTGAGTGTGAGTGCACCGGGCGGGGATAGCGGCCAGGACGCGAATCAAGATGCCCAACCTGATGGCATCTTGCAGGAGACCTTCAGTAATGGGGTGTGGGGCTACTATTATTGGGAAGGCACCTCCATGGCTGCCCCCCATGTCTCTGGCGCTGCCGCGTTTCTGCGCTCCATGGTTCCTTCCGCCACTCAGGCAGAAGTACGTCAGGCCCTTGAGCAAACCGCATTGGACCTGGGCGATGCCGGCAAAGATCCGGTCTATGGGTATGGCTTGATCCGCCCAATGGATGCCCTGACGTACCTTACTGGCGGGCAGTCCCCTTCTCCTACCCCCACACCCACCTG